>NZ_AGTS01000077.1 GCF_000238595.1 Acidovorax sp. NO-1
CGTCACGTACAAAAAGTTGGCGCTGCCACAGGCCGGGTCGAGCACGCGGGTGGTGCACAGCTGGTGGTGGAATTTTTTAACCTCGGCGCGGGCCTCGGCCAGCTTGGCTTCTGCCGCCTTGCCCTCCAGCGCGGCGGCTTCGTGCGCCAGCACCAGGGCGGCGGCCTGGGCGTTGGCCCAGTCGGCGCGCAGGGGCTCGATCACCGTGGGCAGCACCAGCCGCTCTACATAGGCGCGGGGCGTGTAGTGCGCGCCCAGGGCGTGGCGCTCGGTGGGGTCCAGCGCCCGCTCCAGCAGGGTGCCGAAGATGGCGGGCTCCACCTCGCGCCAGTTGGATTGGGCGGCTTTGATGAGCAAATCAATCTGCTCGGGGGTGAGCAGCAGGCTGTAGCCGTCTTGCCCCGCGCCCTTGAAGAGCTTGCCGTTGAAGTGCAGCACGGGCTTGGCCAGCGCGGCGCTAAAGCCGCCCCGGTCCATGTCGGCCCACAAAATGCGCAGCATGTGCTGCAAGGTGGCGGGGTCGCCCCTGTGGGTTTGCAGCAGGCCCAGAAAGGCGCCTTTGGGCAGCAGCTCCACGTCTTCGGCAAACATGGAAAAAAGGCAGCGGGTGAGATAGGCTGCTACTGTTTCAGGAGCTATTGGCGCTTGCTTCGTAAGCGCTGGAGGCTGGTTTGGCTTGAAGTTTGCGCCATTACCCTCCAGCGACTTGGCCAGCTGCGCCAGCAGCGCGGCCACTTCGCGGGTGACCTGGGCGCTGATGCGGGCGGGGTTGAGGCTGTCGGGGTCGGTCCAGATGCGGCGCAGGCGGTCTTGCACCTCGGGCCGGGCCAGGTCGGCCAGCTGGAGGCGGTGGCTGCGCGGGTCGGGGTAGGGGGTGTAGGTGCCGCCGGTTTTGCTGAACTCGGCATACACCTCGATCACGGTGCCCACATCGACCACCAGCACAAAGGGCGGGCGGCCCTCGGCGCCGGGCAGGGCGCGCGCATAGGCCTCGCCCTGGCTGCGGGCGCGCAGCAGGCCGTCGTCAAAACCCTTGGTGTGGCTGCCGGCCTTGAGTTTTTTGGCCTCCAGCACAAAGTGGCCGCGCCGATAGCAATCAATGCGGCCGGCGCTGGTGCTGCCGTCGCCATGGGCAAAGGTGACCGGGCGCTCGAACATGTAGGTTTGCTCGGGCGTGGGGTGGGGCTTGTCCACGCCGAGCAGCTGGCACAGGTCCATCACAAAGCTTTGCGCGGTGGCCAGCTCGCTGGCGGTGTTGTGTTGCCAGCGCTGGATGAAGGCGTGGGCGGCGGCTGTGGTGGTGGTGTGTTCTCCCATGCCGGGGATCATAGCCACGGGGCGGGTGCTGGCCGGTGCCTGCGCGCTATGGAGTTGGCTTCGTTGAGACTGAAACACACCCGTTCGGGCTGAGCCTGTCGAAGCCTCGCGCAGCGCTGCGAGAGGCTCAGCGAGAACGGTTCAACGGGGTTTCACGGGATTCCATCAGGCCCGGCGCTTTGCGTGCTGGCGCAGCCAGGCGGCGAAGGCGTCTTCGGGGAGGTCGCCTGCGGCGACGGAGAGCATGGTGAGCGTGGTGTCGGCCTGGCTGGCGGTGAGCCTGTACCCGTTGACGTACAGAAACAGGCCGGTGGCCAGCAGCGCGGCGCGCTTGTTTCCGTCGACAAACGGGTGATTTTTGGCCACACCCACGCCATAGCTGGCCGCGAGGGCTGCAAAGTCCGGTTCACCGTAAGCGGCGAGGTTGATGGGGCGGGCGAGCGCCGAGTCCAGCAGCCCTTCGTCCCGCATGCCCTGGCCGCCGCCGTGTTCCGCCAGGCTTTCTGCGTGCAGCAGCAGCAACGCCTGTTTGCTGATCCAGCGCCAGCTCATTTGGCCAACTGGTGAAAGGTGTCGCGGTATTCGCGCATGAACTCGCGGCCTGCGGTGATTTCTTCTTCCAGCGCCGGGTCGTAGGGTGTGAGAATGAATCCCTCGGCGCATTCGGTCAGAAAGACCGATTCGCCCTTTTGCAGCTTCAGCCGTGCCAAAGCCTCTTTGGGCAGTACAACGCCCACGGAATTGCCGATCTGGGTGAGCTTCAGGGTGTGCATGGCGGCTCCAAATGTTATTACGGTTGTAAATACTAACATGCAAACCAGCCCATGGCCAGGCGCTGGCCAGGCGCTGGGTAACGCAGGCTGCAGCAGGCTTTGGTAACGTGGCGTCCACCCCCGCAATAACCTGCTCTACTGCCACCATGCCCGACACTGCCCACCTGGCCGCCCGCCTTCGCACCGCACAGCCCTGCCTGTGGACCAACCCGCAGCGTCAGGCGCAGCCGCCTGCCGTGGTGCAGGCGCTGGGGCATGGCATCAGCCTGCAAGACACGCACGCCGCCGCTGCGCGGTTCGCGCGGTTTGCGGGCCTGCTGGCCCAGGTCTTTGCGGAGCTGGCGGCCAGTGGCGGTGTGGTGGAGTCGCCCCTGCTGCCCGCCGCCGCGCTGCAACCCGCGCTGGGCATGGCGCCGGGGCAGGGGCGCCTGTTCATCAAGGCCGACCACCGCCTGCCCGTGGCGGGCTCCATCAAGGCCCGGGGCGGCATGCACGAGGTGCTGGAGTTTGCCGAGGGGCTGGCGCTGCAGCAGGGTCTGGTGGCGCCCGGCGGCGACTACCGCGCGCTGGCCACGCCCGAGGCGCGTGCGGTGCTGGGCCGCTACCAGGTGGCGGTGGGCTCCACCGGCAACCTGGGGCTGAGCATCGGGGTGGTGGCGTCGGCGCTGGGGTTTCAGGCCACGGTGCACATGTCGGCTGATGCCAAGGAATGGAAGAAAGACCGCCTGCGCCAGCGCGGCGTGCAGGTGGTGGAGCACACCGGCGACTATGAGCGCGCCGTGGCCGCAGGCCGTGCCGAGGCGGCCGGCAACCCGCTGTGCCACTTTGTGGACGACGAGCAATCGGTCTCGCTGCTGCTGGGCTACAGCGCGGCGGCCCTGCATCTGCAGCGGCAGCTGGCAGAGCAGGGCATTGCGGTGGATGCCGACCATCCCCTCATCGTGTACCTGCCGTGTGGCGTGGGCGGCGCGCCCGCGGGCGTGGCGTTTGGGCTGCGGCAGTTGCTGGGGCCGCATGTGCATTGCTTTTTTGCAGAGCCGGTGCAGTCGCCGTGCTTTCTGGTGCAGATGCTGGCAGGGCCGGGGGAGCACCCTTCGGTGTACGACTGGGGCCTGACCAACCGCACCGAGGCCGATGGCCTGGCCGTACCGCGTGCTTCGCTGCTGGCCGCCGGGCTGATGCAGCCACTGCTGTCGGGCGTGTTCACCGTGGCCGACGACACCTTGTTTGCCCACCTGGTGCAGGTGCTGGACACGCTGGGCGAGCGCATCGAACCCTCAGCCGCCGCAGGCTTCAGCGGCCCGGCGATGCTGGCCGGCACCCCCGTCGGGCAGGCCTGGCTGCGCAGCAGCGGCGTGGGCGCGGTGCTGCAGGGCGCCACGCACCTGGTGTGGACCACCGGCGGCCTGCTGGTGCCCGATGCGCAGTTTGCAGGCTTTGTGCAGCGCGGGCGGGCGGTGCAGGCTGTGCCTGTTGAATGACTACAGGAAAGAAAGGAAACCCCATGGAATCAGCAGACACCATCGTGATTGGCGCGGGCATTGCGGGCGCATCGGTGGCCTGGCAACTGGCGCAGTCGGCCAGCGTGCTGCTGCTCGAGCGCGAGTCGCAGCCCGGCTACCACACCACGGGCCGCTCGGCCGCGCTGTACATGGCGACCTACGGCACGCCCAACATCCAGGCGCTGACACGGGCCAGCCGCGCGTTTTATGACGCGCCACCGCCCGAGTTCGGGGCCAGCCCCATCCTGTCGCCCCGCGGCGTGGTGTATGTGGCGGGGCCAGACCAGCTGGCCATGCTGAGGCAGGCCTATGCCGAGGCCCACGCCATCTCGCCCAATGTGGAATGGGTGGAGCAGGCCGCCCTGCTGGCCATGCTGCCCTGCCTGAAACCCGAGGCCGTGGCTGCTGGCATGAGCGAGCCCGAGGCGGCCGACATCGACGTGCATGCGCTGCACCAGGGCTACCTGCGCGGGCTGCGCCAGCGTGGCGGCCAGGTGCTGACGAATGCCGAGGTGACGGCCCTGACGCGCCAGGGCGATGGCTGGCAGGTGACGTTGGCCGATGGCCGGGTGCTGCAGGCCAGAACGATCGTGAACGCCGCTGGCGCCTGGGCCGATGTGGTGGCAGGCCTGGCAGGCGTGCCGCCCATTGGCCTGGAGCCGCGCCGCCGCACGGCTTTTACTTTTGCGGTGCCCGAGGGCATGGATGCCACCCACTGGCCCGCGGTGATCGCCATTGACGAGAGCTTTTACTTCAAGCCCGATGCCGGCCAGCTGCTGGGCTCGCCCGCCAATGCCGACCCCACACACCCGCACGACGTGGTGCCCGAGGAGCTGGACGTGGCCACGGGGATCTATCACATCGAGGAAAAAACCACCTTCCAGATCAGGCGCCCCTCGCACACCTGGGCGGGGTTGCGCTCGTTTGTGCCCGATGGCGACCTGGTGATTGGCTGGGACAACCATGTGCCCGGCTTTTTCTGGCTGGCCGGGCAGGGTGGCTATGGGATTCAGAGTGCGGCGGGCGCCTCGCTGCTGGCGCGGCAGCTGTTGCGCGGCGAGCCTTTGGATGATGCGCTGGTGCGCGAGGGCGTGGTGGTGCAGGGGCTGTCGCCTGCGCGGCTGCGGTAGGCCGGGGAAGATCAGGCGAAGGTGTTGACCTGGGTGCCCAGCGTGCCCGATGTAGCCAGGGCGGGCTGGGGCATGGACTGCTGCATGGCATCGATCAGGGTGGAGGCCGACACGGCCTGCATGTCGAGTGCCTTCTTCAGCACCACCATGTTCAGCGCATCGGACGTTTTGGCACTGGCCAGCGAGGTGGCGGTGTTGACGATGCTGTTGGCGAGTGCGACGTCCATGGGGGTTCCTTCGGGTGTTGGTGTTTTATCGGCATGCCGAGGCCCGGCTTGAGCGCCGTTACAACTGCCCGCGTTGCCAGGAAGCCCGCCTATTCGAGTGCGGGTACGCCCAGGGCCGGGCAGGCCGCCAGATCGGACGGGCGCGCGCTGGCGGTCTGGCGTGCCGCGTCGCGCAGGGCCGTGCGCAGGCCTTCTTCAAGGGTGGGGTGGTAGAACGGCATGCCCAGCAGGGCATGCACGGTGAGTTTTTGCTGGATGGCCAGGGCCAGCAGATGCGCCATGTGTTCGGCGTGCGGCGCACACAGCTCGGCGCCCTGCAGCTGGCCCGTGGTGCGGTGGGCATGGATGCGGATGCCGCCGTGGTTGAGCTGGGCAGTGCGTGCGCGGCCCTGGTTGGCATAGCTGGCGCTGCCGGTGATGGTGTGGTCAGGGTCCAGGTCGGCAAGGCGCCGGCCTGCGGTGGCGATCTGGGGGTCGCAGAACACGATGCCCAGCGGGGTGCGTCGCTGAAAGGTTGTGGGGGTGTCGGCCAGGGCATTCATGCCTGCGATGTGGCCTTCGTCGGCGGCTTCATGCAGCAAGGGGGCGTGGGTGTTGGCGTCTCCGGCCAGAAACACGGGCAGGTCGCCAATCTGCTGGGTCTGGCGGTTGACGCTGGGCAGGCCGCGCTTGTCCAGCGGCACGCCCAGGGTTTCCAGGCCCAGGTGCTCGATGTTGGGCACGCGGCCCATGGCGGCAATCACCTGGTCCACCACCACGCGGTTGGGGCCGCTGCTCACTTCAATGCCGCCGGGCACCTCCCGCAGCTCGGCCGGTGCGCCCGTGTACAACACCATTTCTTTCTTGAGCAGCGCGGTCAGCTCGGCGTTGAGCGCGGGATCGCTCAGCCCCGCCACCGTATCGCCGGTGGTGAATGCGGCCACCTGCAGGCCCAGCCGCGCCAGGGCCTGCGAAATCTCCACGCCGATGGGGCCCATGCCGATGACGGCAATGCGGGGGCCGAGGCTGGGCTGCTCGAACAGGGTGTCGGTGGTGAGCATGCGGTCGCCAAAAGCCAGCCATTCGTCGGGCAGGCTGGGGCGGGAGCCGGTGGCGATGATGATGCTGCGGGTGGCGTAGGCGGTGCCGTCGATGTCCACCCGCTGTGGGCCCAGAAGGGTGGCGCGCCCCGAAACCGCCGCTTTGCCCAGTGTGCTGGTGGCTTTCACGGCGCCGGCGACAAAGTCATCCCGCAGGGCGCGCACGCGCTGCAGCACCGCGGGCATGTCGGCAGTGAGGGCACTGGCGCCGCGCAGGCCGAATTCTTCAAACGCGTGGCGGCGGTGGAAGGCGTTGGCGGCTTCGATCAGCGCCTTGGACGGCATGCAGCCCACGCGCGCACAGGTGGTGCCCCAGGGGCCTTCGTTGACGATGAGGTAGCGGTCGGTGCGCTTGCGCACTTCGCGCAGCGCGGCCAGGCCTGCCGTGCCTGCGCCAATGATGATGGTGTCGAGCGGTTGGCTCATGGAGGGTCCTCGTCAGCCGGTGATGCTGCGAGTGTGGCGGCACGGTGCTTGTGCGCGTGTAGGCGCAAAGGCATTTATGGCTGCACCGCCTGATCGGGCCTTGCCGGTGGGGGCTCAGTCTTCTGGCTCAGTCCAGCCCACGCGGCCCTGGCCGCTGTTGTTGATGCGCAGCACGAAGTCGGCGGCTTGCGCTTGTGGCAGGCGCAGCTGCAGGGTTACCAGCGTGCCGTGCTGCACGCCCGTCAGCTCGGCGCCTGCGGCGTCGATTTCGCGGCGCAGCAGGCCCTCGAGCGCGTAGGGCACGTGGCACTGCAGGGTGGTCATGCGCTGCAGCGTGACCTTGGGCGCGGTGAGCAGCGCCTGGGCAATGGTGTCGGTGTAGGCGCGCACCAGGCCGCCCGCGCCCAGCTTCACGCCGCCAAAGTAGCGCACCACCGTGGCCAGCACGCCTTCGAGGTCCTGGTGGCGCAGCACGTCCAGCATGGGGCGGCCCGCGGTGCCGCCGGGTTCGCCGTCGTCCACCGCGGCCGACTGCCCACCGGCCAGCAGGGCCCAGCAGATGTGGGCGGCGCCGGGGTGCTGCTTCCACAGCGCATCCACGGCGGCCTGGGCGCTGGCCCGGTCGGCCATGGGTTGCACGCAACCGATGAAGCGGCTCTTCTTGATCGTGATGTCGCTGTGCGCCGGCGCGGCCAGGGTGTAGGGCATGGGGCGCAGAGTGTAAAGCCGGGTGAACGCGGTGCTTTGGGTGGTGGCGGCACCGCCTGCGCGCCAGATAGTGTTGTTTTATGTCTTCTGTCACACACCGCGAAGGCATGCGTTCCTACACTGGAACCTTCTTGCTCCGGCCTACGCTCGTGCTACCAATTTGAAAGCACCCCGGTCAGCAGAAAAGGAACGCCATGTTTGCCACACCCGCCTCCGCCGCATCGCACGAACCCTCTTTGGCCAGCCGCGTGTTTGGCCGGTGGGCGGCCCAGCGTACGCCGGTGGGCACGGTGCCGGTGGCAAGCATGTCTGCCTCCCCGCAGGTTGCAGCCGCAGATGACGAGAACGTGCCCGATCTTGCGCAACGCGTGCGTGAAGTGGGGGAGTGGTAAGCGAGAAGCAGTGCTGCGGCTTGCCGCGGCTTTGCCCCACTGAATCCTGGCCCTGAGGGGCCATTTTTTTGCTGCACAGGGACACGGCGCCCTGCAGCGGCGCTGCAACCCCCAAGTCCCCCGTTATGCAAGGGCAAGGCGCAGGCAGCGACAAAATGACCCTGCGGCCGTAAAATCGCGGGTCAATCACCACCGCT
Organism: Acidovorax sp. NO-1; assembly: GCF_000238595.1. GTDB lineage: Bacteria > Pseudomonadota > Gammaproteobacteria > Burkholderiales > Burkholderiaceae_C > Acidovorax. The sequence continues at coordinate 7,752 of NZ_AGTS01000077.1, forward strand.
GCGCCCCATGAGGCCCTTGACGCTCAAGGGCCGGCCGCGAACCTCCTTTGCATGAACGCCCCCGTTGACGTCTCCTTTTTTGCGCGCGCCGCAAAGCCCTTGACCAGCTACCGTCCGTACTGGGCCAAGCGCTTTGGCACGGCCCCGTTTTTGCCGATGAGCCGCGCCGAGATGGACAAACTGGGCTGGGACAGCTGCGACATCATCCTGGTGACGGGCGATGCGTATGTGGACCACCCGAGCTTCGGCATGGCCGTGATCGGCCGCACGCTGGAGGCCCAGGGCTTTCGCGTGGGCATCATTGCCCAGCCGGATTGGCAAAGCGCCGAGCCGTTCAAGGCACTGGGCAAGCCCAACCTGTTCTGGGGCGTGACGGCGGGCAACATGGATTCGATGATCAACCGGTACACCGCCGACCGCAAGATCCGCAGCGACGACGCCTACACCCCCGGCGACATTGGCGGCAAGCGCCCCGACCGCGCGGCCATCGTCTACAGCCAGCGCTGTCGCGAGGCCTACAAAGACGTGCCCATCATCCTGGGCGGCATCGAAGGCAGCCTGCGCCGCATCGCCCACTACGACTACTGGAGCGACAAGGTGCGCCGCTCCATCGTGGTGGACAGCAAGTGCGACCTGCTGCTGTTCGGCAACGCCGAGCGCGCACTGGTGGAGGTGGCCCACCGCATTGCGGCGCGCGAGCCGGTGGAGCAGATCACCGATGTGCGCGGCACCGCCTTTGTGCGCCGGCCCGATGATGAAAGCGGCAAGGGCTGGTTCGAGATCGACTCCACCAGCGTGGACGAGCCCGGCCGCGTGGAAGCGCACGTCAACCCGTACATGACCACCAGCGAGCAGGCGGCAGCGCAAGGCAGCACCTGCAGCAAGGACGACGGCAGTGCAAACGTTGCTCCTGAATCAATAGCTGCTGGCGCAAGCGGTATAAGTGCTGGCGGCCAAAAAGACCAAAAATTGGCCGAGCCCAACCCCGCCATCCAGCCCATGCTGTTCGTGGCCAACCCGGCGCTCAAGGCCAAGCTCAAGGTGCCCCCGCGCGACAAGAGCGTGATCCGCCTGCCCAGCTACGAGCAGGTGAAAAGCGACCCCGTGCTGTACGCCCACGCCAACCGCGTGCTGCACCTAGAGACCAACCCCGGCAACGCCCGGGCGCTGGTACAGGCCCATGGCGAGGGCGTGACGGCGCGCGACGTGTGGATCAACCCGCCGCCCATCCCGCTGACCACGGCCGAGATGGACTACGTGTTCGACCTGCCTTACGCGCGTGGCCCGCACCCGAGCTACGCCGACGAAAACGGCAGCCACGACGGTGCAACCAAGATCCCCGCGTGGGAGATGATCCGTTTTTCGATCAACATCATGCGCGGCTGCTTTGGCGGCTGCACCTTCTGCTCCATCACCGAGCACGAGGGCCGCATCATCCAGAGCCGGAGTGAAGACTCGATCATCCAGGAGATCGAGGACATCCGCGACAAGGTCAAGGGCTTCACCGGGACCATCAGCGACCTGGGCGGCCCCACGGCCAACATGTACCGCCTGGGCTGCCGCTCGCCCGAGATCGAGGCCGCCTGCCGCAAGCCCAGCTGCGTGTACCCCGGCATCTGCCAGAACCTGACCACCGACCACGGACCGCTGATCAAGATCTACCGCCGTGGCCGCGCGTTGAAGGGCATCAAGAAGATTCTCATCGGCTCGGGCCTGCGCTACGACCTGGCCGTGAAGAGCCCCGAGTACGTGAAGGAGCTGGTGCAGCACCACGTCGGCGGCTACCTCAAGATCGCGCCCGAACACACCGAGCAGGGGCCGCTGACCAAGATGATGAAGCCGGGCATCGGCAGCTATGACAAGTTCAAGCAGATGTTCGAGAAATTCAGCGAAGAAGCGGGCAAGAAGCAGTTCCTGATCCCGTACTTCATTGCCGCGCACCCGGGCACCAGCGACGAGGACATGATGAACCTCGCCATCTGGCTGAAAAAGAACGGTTTTCGTGCCGACCAGGTGCAGACGTTCTACCCCAGCCCCATGGCCACGGCCACGGCCATGTACCACAGCAACAAGAACCCGCTGCGCAAGATCACGCGCGACAGCGAGGCGGTGGACATCGTGCGCGGCGAAAAGCGCCGGCGCCTGCACAAGGCCTTTTTGCGCTACCACGACCCCAACAACTGGCCGCTGCTGCGCGAGGCGCTCAAGGCCATGGGCCGTGCCGATCTGATCGGCAACGGCAAGCACCACCTGATCCCGACCTTTCAGCCGCTGACGGACGGCGGCTACCAGAGCGCGCGCCGGAAGAACTCCACGCCCGTGGGACAGATGGCAGAAGTGCCCAAAGCCCAGCCCATGCGGGCAGCCAAGCCGGGTCAGCCACAGAAGGGTCGCATCCTGACCCAGCACACCGGCTTGCCGCCGCGGGTAACCGGCGCGGGCAAACCCTCCGCACGCAAGCCGCGTTGATCGCTGCCGCGCGATGAGGCGGTCGCGGCAAGCGACCGTCGGCCAAGGCTTGAACGCACCGGGATCTCGGGATCCTGTTGTTCAACCTTCCGCTGCGTGGGTGCCCACCACGACCGATTGCGGCCCCTCACCTGCAGGCTGCGAGATCAGGTCTTCGATGATGAAAGTGCGGTAGTAAAACGCAGTGACCGCGCCTTCGGGGGCGATGGCTTCCACCAGGGTGTCGGTGTTGTCCTTGTCGGCCATGGTGATCAGCATGCCGTGATGACCTTGTCCTGCCAGGTCGGCAATGCGGCGCACCATGTCGCCTTCGGCACCCACGGAGGGCAGGGGCGCGTCGGCCGTGCCGAGCGTGCGCACGATGTCTTGCAAGATGACGTCCGGGCTGGCATAGGCGGTTTCGCCGTGGTGGCCCGCTGCCTGCAATGCCGTGGCGGCCTGGCGCACACAGTCTTCATCGGGAAAAAGCGCAAACACATGGCCTGTGGGGTAGAAAACACCGCCCATGTTGGTCATGGAGGAGTCGAGAACAAGGTTTTTCATGGGCATCTCCCGGGGTGTTGTTTCAGACCCCCTGATTGCACCCAACTACGACCACTTTCGCTGTAGGCCAGCGGGCCAAATGCGGGTCAGCCTGGATTGAGATTTCAGGAGCAAAAAAGCGTTGCAGCGCTCTGCAGTGTTGCGCAATCAGCTATCAAAATAAAAGCGGGTGACGCGTTCACCCCAGCCCGCCGAATGCCCACACCAGCAGGGCAAGGCAGTTGAGCGCCACCGTCACCCAGTACATGCGCCGAAACGGTACCTTGGCCGTTTTGTGGCGCAGCAACTGCTGCGCAAACCATGCCCCGGGCCACCCGCCTGCCAGGCCCAGAAGGTGCAGGTGGCTTTCCGGCGTGCGCCGCTGGGCTCCGCCCTGTGCGGCGCTTTTGTCGAGGGCGTAAATGAGCACGGTGAGCACGTTCACCGAGACCGCCGCTCCCAGCACCCACAGGGGTATTTGCCCGGCCCGTGCCCCCCACGCCAGCGCTGCGGCCCAGGCGGCAACAAGCAGCAGTACGCCCCCTGTGGATGCACCGGAATGCCGGCCCCTGCGGCCGCGGTGTGGGGGATCGTTGCGTTGCGGCATGTAAGGGCTTGAAGCGGGGGATTGCTGTCAGGTGAGCGTGTGAAGCGGAATGTCTTGTGCCGCCGCCAGCGCGTCAAGTTCAGCCCTTGTCTTTGTCAGGACAAAGGCCGCGACGGCGGCATGGGTGGCCGCACTGCGCAAGGTGGCGGGGTTGCCGTCGGCAGGCAGGCCAGCGGCAGCGCACAGGCTGGCCGCAAAGTGGGGCTCCAGCGCAGCCACGGCCACGCGGCCATCTGCACAGGGGTAGATGCGGTAGCCCGCATGGTGGCCGCCCACGTCGCCGCCGGGCGTGGTCAGGCCCCAGTCGCGCGGCTGGGCCAGCCAGGCTGCGGCGTCGGCCAGGGCCACTTCGATGCACACGCCACTGCCCGTGTGGGCACGCTCCAGCTGGGCCTGCAGCACGGCCTCGCTGGCCATCAGGGCGCCGCCCATGTCGGCGTACAGGGTGGGTGGCATCTCGGTGCCGGTCACCAGGCCTGCGTCCGCCAGGTAGGTGAGGTCGTGGCCGGGTTCTTCGGCACGCTCGGCCGCAGCGCCCACGATGCGCACCAGCGAAAGGCGGGGGTATTTGGCTTGCAGGGTCTCCCAGGAGAGGCCCAGTTTGGTGAGCGCTGAGGGGCGAAATGAGGTGATCAGCACATCGGTGCGGGCCAGTTCCTTGTGCAAGGTGGCCTGACCTTCGGGTGTCTTGAGGTGGGCATGCACCACGCGGACGCCCTGGTGCAGCGTGGCATAGGCCGCCGGGCTGTAAATGCCCATGGGATCGGCACTGGGGTGGCCCGGCGCGGGCGGGGGTTCGAGCTTGGTGCACTCGGCCCCCATGCGTGCACACCGCACCAGGGCGGCGGGGCCGGGCAGGTTGAGCGCGAGGCTCAGGACGCGGACATTGCGCAGGGGCTGGGGCAGGGCAGTTGTCATGGGTGTGGGGTTGTGTCGGTGTTGTGGTTTTGAACGGAAGGAGAAAGCGCGGCGCTGGAACTTCACGGGGCGCGTGGGCTCATTCCCTGCGTTATACATAATTTGTTACGCTCCCCGACCCATGCAACGCAGAACCTCGTTGGCCGCCCTCACGGGCCTGGCCGCCTTTCCGGGAGCTTTCATGACCACGTCTCTGAGCAGCGCTGCCACGGCATCTGCGTTGCAGGCGCTCAAGCCCTCGCCCCGCATGCCCGTGCTGTTTGTGGGCCACGGCAGCCCCATGAACGCCATCGAGGACAACGCCTGGCGACGCAGCTGGCAGGCCTTGGGAGCGGAGCTGATGGCGCGCGCAGTGCAGCCGCAGCTCATCCTGTGTGTGTCGGCCCACTGGCTCACACGCGGCGGCTGGCAGCTGACGGGCATGGCCCACCCCAAGACCATCCACGACTTTGGCGGTTTCCCGCAGGAGCTGTTTGACCAGCAATACCCCGCGCCTGGCGCTCCGCAAGTGGCGCGCAGTCTTGCGGCCGAACTGAAGTCACCCGCTACTGGCGCCGCACTGGGCGTGGACGAAGCTGAGTGGGGCCTGGACCACGGCACCTGGTCGGTGCTCAAGCCCATGTTCCCCAAGGCGCAGATCCCTGTGATGCAGCTGAGCATGGACTACAGCCGCGCCCCGGCCGAGCACTACGCGCTAGGCCAGCAGCTCGAAGTCCTGCGCGAGCGGGGCGTGCTGATCGTCGGCAGCGGCAATGTGGTGCACAACCTGCGCCTCACGCGCCGTGGCACGGCCGCCAACGAGGCCTACGACTGGGCCACCGAGTTCGACACCGTGGTGCAGGAGCAGATTAAGAAGGGCCAGCTCGGCGCCCTGCAGGACTTCCAGAAACTGGGTGCCGTGGCCAAACAGGCGCACCCCACGCACGAGCACTATCTGCCGCTGCTGTACGCGGCGGGAGCCGTGTTGCCCAGCGAGATGCCGCGCTTCTTCAACACGGGCTACCAGTCGGCGTCGATCTCGATGCGGTCGGTGCTTTGGGGGTGATGGGGGCGTCCTGTCTGTAGTGGTTTGCTTCAATTTTTATAGCTGGTGGCGCTTATGGATAAAGCGCTAGAGGCCAAAATGGCTTGAAAACTATCCGCACTGGCGATCAGCGCGGGAGGTCATCCGCCCGGATCGTCAGCCACGGCCAGCGTCCGCTGTAGCTTTCCGCCTTGGCCTGGAACAGCGCCAGATGTGGACAGGCAGGGTTGGGGCGCAGCAATCCGGCATACAGCTCTTCAAGTCCGTAAGGCAGGTCGTAGTCCTTGATATTCGCAGTCGGCGCCCAACCCGACTTCAGGTTCCACACCGTCTGAAACAGGCAGCCCGCCACCAGCCAGACATCGGGCAGGCCCAGAAACGGCAAACGCTCCAGAAGGTCCGCGTTGTGCGGGTTCTGGAGCGCTTCGCTCACAAAGCGGCGCTGAAGATCAGAGTGAGGGTTCAAGGGGGCATTCAATGGATTGCGTATCGCCACTGCCCCCCGAACAAGCGCAGCCCATGCGAGGTAGCCGCGCAAGGGCCGCCCCGCCGCGCTGGCTGCGTCCCCCTTCCCGAATTGCGCAGCAATTCGAGAGAAAGGGGGAAGGCGCGCAAGCGCCTCAGGGGGTTAAACCACCTTGGCGATCGCCTGGCAGACGTAGTCGATGTTCTTGCTGTTCAGGGCAGCCACACACATGCGACCGGTGTCGGTGCCATACACGCCGAACTCGTTGCGCAGGCGCACCATCTGGTCTTTGGAGAGGCCCGAGTAGCTGAACATGCCGATCTGCGCGGTGATGAAGCTCATGTCCTGCTTCACACCGGCAGCCTTGAGGCCATCCACCAGCTTCTGGCGCATGGCCTTGATGCGCACGCGCATCTCGCCCAGTTCCTTCTCCCACAGCGCGCGCAGCTCGGGGTTGTTCAGCACGGCAGCCACCACTGCGCCACCGTGGATGGGTGGGTTGGAGTAGTTGGTGCGGATGACGATCTTGAGCTGGCTGAGCACGCGCGCGGCTTCTTCCTTGTCGGCGCACAGCACCGACAGGCCGCCCACGCGCTCGCCATACAGGCTGAAGCTCTTGCTGAAAGATGTGGAGACAAAGAAGTTCAGGCCGGCAGCCACGAACTTCTGGATAACAGCGCCGTCTTCGGCGATGCCGTGGCCGAAGCCCTGGTAGGCCATGTCGAGGAAAGGCGTGAGGTTCTTGGCCTTGACCACGGCGATGACCTGGTCCCACTGCCCGGGGGTGATGTCGTAGCCGGTGGGGTTGTGGCAGCAGGCGTGCAGCACGACGATGGTGCCGGGGGCTGCGGCGTTCAGGCTGGCGAGCATGCCTTCGAAGTTCACGCCGCGCTTTTCCGCGTCGTAGTATGCGTAGGTGCCGACTTCAAAACCGGCGTTGGTGAACAGCGCGCGGTGGTTTTCCCAGCTGGGGTCGGAGATCAGCACCTTGGCGCCCGGGCTGACCTTCTTCAGAAAGTCAGCGCCGATCTTGAGGCCACCGGTGCCGCCGATGGCCTGCACGGTGGCCACGCGGCCAGATTTGACGGGTTCGCTGTCGGCGCCGAACACCAGGCTCTTGACGGCGTTGTCATACGCCACGATGCCGTCGATGGGCAGGTAGCCACGGGCCGTGGGGGTGGACATCATGGTCTTTTCTGCGGCCTGCACACATTGCAGCAGGGGCAGCTTGCCGTTGTCGTCGAAATAAACGCCGACGCCCAGGTTGACCTTGTTGGGGTTGGTGTCGGCGTTGAATTGCTCGTTGAGGCCCAGGATGGGGTCGCGGGGGGCCATTTCGACGGCGGTGAACAGAGACATGAAAATCCTTGGAAAGAGGTTGTCAGTAGCGAGGAAGCCGGGTGTGGTGTACCGTTCCGGGTTCCGCCGATTTTAACGGCCCGCCCATTCCCATCGTTGACCGCCACCATGCCGGAACCCACTGAAGTCATTACGGAAAAGCAGGACGGCGAGTTCGTCCGCTTCCCCGATTCCCCGTTTGAGCTGTTCCAGCCGTATCCACCGGCAGGCGACCAGCCCGAGGCCATCAACAAGCTGGTGGAGGGGCTGCATGACGGGGAGACCTTCCAGACGTTGCTGGGCGTGACGGGCTCGGGCAAGACCTTCACCATGGCCAACGTGATCGCGCGCATGGGCCGCCCGGCGATCGTGTTCGCGCCCAACAAGACGCTGGCCGCTCAGCTGTACAGCGAGTTCCGCGAGTTCTTTCCCAAGAACGCCGTGGAGTACTTCGTGAGCTACTACGACTACTACCAGCCCGAGGCGTACGTACCCCAGCGCGACCTGTTCATCGAGAAGGACAGCGCCATCAACGAGCACATCGAGCAGATGCGGCTCAGTTGCACCAAGAGCCTGATGGAGCGGCGCGATGTGGTGATCGTTGCCACCGTGTCGGCCATCTACGGTATTGGCGAGCCCGAGAGTTACCACCGCATGGTGATGACGCTGCGGGTGGGGGACAAGCTGGGGCAGCGTGACGTGATTGCCCAGCTGATCCGCATGCAATACCAGCGCAATGAGGCTGATTTTTCGCGGGGCAAGTTCCGCGTGCGGGGCGACACCATCGATGTGTTCCCGGCCGAACACTCCGAGCTGGCCATCCGTATCGAGTTGTTTGACGACGAGATCGAGAGCCTGCAGCTTTTCGACCCGCTCACGGGCCGCGTAAAGCAGAAGATTCCGCGCTTTACCGTGTACCCCAGCAGCCACTACGTGACACCCCGCGACAAGGTGCTGGCCGCCGTGGAGACCATCAAGCTGGAACTGGCCGAGCGCCTGCAGCAGCTGGTGGCAGACGGCAAGCTGGTGGAAGCGCAGCGGCTGGAGCAGCGCACCCGGTTTGATCTGGAAATGCTGAGCGAAGTGGGCCACTGCAAGGGCATCGAGAACTACACGCGCCACCTCTCCGGCGCCGCGCCGGGCGATCCGCCGAGCACGCTGACCGACTACATGCCCAAGGACGCGATCATGTTCCTGGACGAGAGTCACCAGATGATCGGGCAGCTCAACGCCATGTACAGCGGCGACCGCTCGCGCAAGACCACGCTGGTCGAATATGGGTTTCGCCTGCCGTCAGCGCTGGACAACCGGCCGCTCAAGTTCGAGGAGTTCGAGCAGCGCATGCGGCAGGTGATTTTTGTTTCGGCCACACCGGCCGACTATGAAAAGACCCATTCCGGGCAGGTGGTGGACCAGGTGGTGCGACCTACCGGGCTGGTCGACCCCGAGGTCGAAGTGCGCCCAGCCACCCATCAGGTGGATGATGTGCTACAAGAAATACGCATTCGCGTTGAAAAGCATGAGCGTGTACTCATTACTACGCTGACCAAGCGCATGGCCGAGCAGTTGACCGACTACCTGACCGATAACGGCGTGAAGGTGCGCTACCTGCACAGCGATGTGGATACCGTGGAGCGGGTAGAGATCATCCGTGACCTGCGCCTGGGGGCGTTTGACGTGCTGGTGGGGATCAACCTGCTGCGCGAGGGGCTGGACATACCCGAGGTGTCACTGGTGGCCATTCTCGATGCCGACAAGGAAGGCTTCCTGCGCGCCGAGCGCAGCCTGATCCAGACCATCGGCCGTGCGGCGCGGAACCTGAACGGCCGTGCAATTTTGTACGCAGACCGGATCACCGACTCCATGAAAAAAGCCATGGGCGAGACGGAACGTCGGCGCATCAAGCAGATCGCACACAACGAGGCCCACGGAATCACGCCGCGCAGCATTGTCAAGCGGGTGAGAGACCTGATTGACGGCGTTTACAGCGAAAAAGCCGGCAAGGACGCCGAGCGGCTGGAGCAGGAGGCCTTGCAGCGGGCGCAGGTGGAGGACATGTCCGAGAAGGATGTGGCCCGAGAGATCAAGCGCCTGGAAAAGCTCATGCTGGAACATGCGCGTAATCTGGAGTTTGAGCAGGCTGCCCGGGTGCGCGATCAGCTCACGCGGCTCAAGGACCAGGCTTTCGGGGCGCATGGCAACGATTCCGTGGCCTTGTGAAGGGCGAACGATGGAAAATAACTATCAGGTCGATTAAAAACCAGTTGGTTATTTAACCCGACAGAATCGATAGGGATTTGTGTTATACTCCTGCAAAATACTCAAGAAAACAGCCCAGCGATGAAGGGCTCCGTGCCAGGCAACTGTGCGGAGTAAGGGGCGGAGACGGTGCCTCGCTGACGACCAGTCAGTGCAGGTGGTTTCTACAACGAACAAGCCTTAGCACAAGGAGCTTGCGATGCGTCTCACAACCAAAGGCCGTTTTGCGGTCACCGCCATGATTGACCTGGCCCTGCGCCAGAACAATGGACCTGTCACCCTCGCCGCCATCAGCCAGCGCCAGCAGATTTCGCTGTCGTACCTGGAGCAACTCTTTGGCAAGCTTCGTCGCCATGAACTGGTGGAATCTACACGTGGCCCTGGCGGCGGTTACACACTGGCCCGCAAGGCAGGCGACATCACGGTGGCAGACATCATCGTGTCGGTGGACGAACCCATCGACGCCACGCAATGCGGCGGCAAGGAAAACTGCCTGGGCGAAGCCGGCCGCTGCATGACGCATGAACTGTGGGCATCGCTCAACCAGCGCATGGTTGAGTTCCTGGACTCGGTCACCCTGCAAAAGCTGGTGGACGAGCAGATCGCCAAGGGTGTCCAGATCGAAGACAAGCCAGTTGTGCGCCGCGCCATCTCTACCACCCCGGTGGTGAAGCCGATTCGTGTGAATGCTCCGAACTCCGTATTTGCGCTGGGCAACGTTTTCGCCAAATCCTGACTGCCGAGAGAGGCCTGTGCCGGCCCCCGGGTCGGCACCGCCGTGAGCCCTGTTTGAACCCCATTTGTTTTATTGCGTTTGCCAGCCAGCAACCCTACTGAGCCAGCCATGGACATGACCCCGCACTTTCCCATCTATCTCGACTATGGCGCCACCACGCCTGTGGACCCCCGCGTCGTGGATGCCATGATTCCCTGGTTGCGCGAGCACTTCGGCAATCCGGCGTCGCGCAGCCACGCCTGGGGTTGGGAGGCCGAAGAGGCCGTGGAAAAGGCGCGCGTTCAGGTGGCAGACCTGATCGGTGCCGACCCCCGCGAAATTGTCTGGACCAGCGGTGCGACCGAGTCCATCAACCTGGCCTTGAAGGGTGCTGCCCATTTCTACAAAGGCAAGGGCAAGCACCTCATCACGCTCAAGACCGAACACAAGGCCGTGCTGGACACCATGCGCGAGCTGGAGCGCCAGGGCTTTGAAGCCACGTACATGGATGTCCAGGAAGATGGTCTCGTCAACATGGATGCCCTGAAGGCCGCCATCCGCCCCGACACCGTGCTGGTCAGCATTCTGTTCGTCAACAACGAAATCGGCGTGATCCAGGACATCCCTGCTATCGGCGCGCTGTGCCGTGAAAAGGGCATCCTGCTGCATGTGGATGCCGCCCAGGCCACCGGTCGTGTCGAGATTGACATGAACGTGCTGCCCATCGACCTGATGAGCATGACCGCCCACAAGACCTATGGCCCCAAGGGCGTTGGCGCGCTGTATGTGCGCCGCAAGCCTCGTGTTCGGCTGGAAGCGCAGATGCACGGCGGTGGCCACGAGCGCGGCATGCGTTCGGGCACCTTGCCCACGCACCAGATCGTGGGCATGGGTGAGGCTTTCCGCATCGCCAAGGAAGAAATGGCCGAGAGCAATGCCAAGGCCCATGCCTTGCAGCAGCGCCTGCTGGATGGCTTGAAGGACATTGAACAGGTGTTCATCAACGGCAGCATGGAGCGCCGCGTGCCGCAGAACCTGAACATGAGTTTCAACTTCGTCGAAGGCGAATCGCTCATCATGGGCATCAAGGGCTTGGCGGTGTCTTCGGGCTCGGCCTGCACATCGGCCAGCCTGGAGCCCAGCTATGTGCTGCGCGCCCTGGGCCGCAGCGACGAGCTGGCGCACAGCAGCCTGCGCATGACCATCGGCCGCTTCACGACGGAAGAAGAGATCGACTACGCCATCTCCACCATCCGCGAGAACGTGGCGCGCCTGCGCGAGCTGAGCCCGCTGTGGGAGATGTACCAGGACGGCATCGACATCAGCACCATCCAGTGGGCTGCGCACTGATCCCCTGAAGACTTTGTATGAATTGAAGAGGTAAACATCATGGCTTACTCCGAAAAAGTGGTTGACCATTACGAGAACCCCCGCAATGTGGGTTCCTTCGACAAGGGGGATGATTCGGTGGGCACCGGCATGGTGGGCGCGCCCGCTTGCGGCGACGTGATGAAGCTGCAGATCAAGGTGAACCCGGAAACCGGCGTGATCGAAGACGCACGCTTCAAGACCTACGGTTGCGGCTCCGCCATCGCCTCGTCGTCGCTGGTGACCGAATGGGTCAAGGGCAAGACGCTGGACGAAGCAGCGGCCCTCAAGAATAGCGAGATCGCTGAAGAGCTGGCCCTGCCGCCCGTGAAGATCCACTGCTCCATCCTGGCTGAAGATGCCATCAAGGCCGCTGTGCTCGACTACAAGACCAAGCACACAGCCGCTGCCGCTGCCTGATTTGACAGATTAATAGATCGAGAGACATGGCCATTACGCTGACAGAAGCCGCTGCCCGGCACGTCAACCGCTACTTGTCCCGCCGAGGCAAGGGCCTGGGCGTGCGCCTGGGCGTCAAGACGACCGGCTGCTCCGGGCTTGCCTACAAGCTCGAATATGTGGATGACAGCGAGCCGGAGGACATCGTGTTTGAGAATCACGGCGTCAAGGTGCTGATCGATCCCAAGAGCCTGGCCTATATCGATGGCACCGAGCTCGACTTCGTGCGCGAGGGGCTGAACGAAGGCTTCAAGTTCAACAACCCCAACGAGCGTGACCGCTGCGGTTGTGGGGAGAGCTTCCGCGTTTGAGCGCACGCTGTCCTTCGCGCCGACAAACCGCCATCGCGCTGCGTGCTGGCGGTTTTTTCTTGGTATTTTTGACTTTCCGTCTGCTTTCCAGCGCATGAACCTGCAATCTGACGACTTCGAACTGTTTGGCCTGGAGCGCCGCTTTGCGCAGGAGCGTAGCGCCATCGACGCGCGCTGGAAGGAACTTCAGCGCGAAGCCCATCCCGACAAGTTTGCGGCGCAGGGCGGGGCCGCGCAGCGTGTGGCCATGCAGTGGTCGGTGCGCATCAACGAGGCCTACCAGCGCCTCAAGGATCCGATGCGCCGCGCCGCCTACCTGTGCGAACTTCACGGAGCGCCCATCAACGCCGAAGACAATACGGCGATGCCCGCGGCATTTTTGATGCAGCAGATGGAGTGGCGCGAGGCGCTGGAAGATGCACGGGAAGAGAGCGCGCTTGATGCGCTGGAAGATGGCGTCAGCCAGGCCCGCCGCGCGGCGCTGGCGCAGTGCGAGCAACTCATCGACCGGCTACAAGACTACGCGGGCGCGGCCCGCCAGGTCAGAGCCCTCATGTTCATTGCGCGATTTGCTGACGACATTGAACGTCGCCGAGAGCAGCTGGGACAATAGAACATTGAGCGGTTTAGCTTTCCCACAGGGAGCCCGGTTGTTGTGATGGCGGGCTCCACCACGTTGAGACCCGAAATTTCATGGCGCTTTTGCAGATCTCCGAACCCGGCCAATCCCCCGCCCCGCACCAGCGGCGTATTGCGGTAGGCATTGATTTGGGCACCACCCATTCTTTGGTGGCGGCCGTGCGCAATGGCGTGGCTGAGTGCTTGCCCGACGCCCAGGGCAGGGTGTTGTTGCCCTCAGTGGTGCGTTATCTGGAAAAGGGCGGGCGCCAGATCGGATACGACGCCGTTGCCGCGCAAACACACGATGCACGCAACACCATCGCCTCGGCCAAACGCTTCATGGGGCGTGGCCTGAACGATGTGGCGCAAGCGGACAAGTTGCCGTACGACTTTGTAGCTTCCAGCGATGCGCAGGCGGGGGGGATGGTCAGTGTTGCCACGGTAGATGGCAACAAGTCTCCCGTCGAGGTGAGTGCCGAGATTCTGGCCACCCTGCGCTACCGCGCCGAAGACACGTTCAATGATGACCTGTACGGTGCCGTCATCACGGTGCCGGCCTATTTCGATGACGCCCAGCGGCAGGCCACCAAGGATGCCGCCAGGCTCGCGGGCATCCATTTGCTGCGTCTGATCAACGAGCCCACCGCGGCTGCGATTGCCTATGGACTGGACAATGCCAGTGAGGGGGTCTACGCCGTGTACGACCTGGGCGGGGGCACCTTTGACATCTCCATCCTGCGCCTGACCCAAGGGGTGTTTGAAGTCATTTCCACAGGCGGCGATTCGGCGCTGGGCGGCGACGATTACGACGCTGCGCTGGCAGACTGGGTGCTGCAGCAGCTCGCGCTGGAGGCGACCACGCCTGCAGACAAATCAGCAGTGCGCATGGCTGCGCGTGCCTGCAAGGAGGCGTTGACTGCTACTGATATTGCAGCATTCAGCGCTTTACTATCAAGCGCTGAGGCCCGATTTGACGTCAAACTTAGTGACTTCGAAGCGATAACGGCCAATTTGACCGCGCGCTCCATGGCCGCTGTGCGCCGTGCGTTGCGCGATGCCCATCTGGGTCGCGATGAGGTGCAGGGTGTGGTCATGGTGGGCGGCTCCACGCGCATGCCCCAGGTGCGGCGTGCCGTGGAGGAATTTTTCGGCAAACCGCCTCTGACCAACCTCAATCCCGACGAAGTGGTGGCGCTGGGCGCAGCCATCCAGGCCAACCAGCTGGCGGGCAACAACACCGCAGGCGACCTGCTGCTGCTCGATGTGATCCCTCTGTCGCTGGGTATTGAAACCATGGGCGGGCTGGTGGAGCGCATCGTGGCGCGCAACGAGACCATTCCTACTGCCAAGGCGCAGGATTTCACCACCTACAAGGACGGACAGACCGCTCTGGCGATCCACGTGGTGCAGGGAGAGCGTGACCTGGTACAGGACTGCCGCAGTCTTGCGCGCTTTGAGCTTCGGGGCATCCCGCCCATGGCTGCGGGAGCCGCTCGCATCCGTGTGACCTTCACGGTCGATGCCGATGGCCTGTTGAGCGTAAGCGCGAAGGAGCAGGGCAGCGGCGTGGAGGCGCGGATAGACGTGAAGCCGTCTTACGGCCTCTCGGATGACCAGATAGCCCGCATGCTGCAAGACGGCTTCGCGACCGCCGCGCAGGACATGAAAGCGCGCGCCGTGGTCGAAGCCCGTGTGGACGCCGACCGCATGCTGATCGCTACCCAGAGCGCGCTGGACGCGGATGGCGATGTGTTGAGCGCGCAGGAGCGTGCCGCCATTGATGGCCTCATGGTGACTTTGCGGCACCAGCGCGACTCCGAAGACGCTGCGGTCATCGAGGCTGCGACCGATGCCCTGGCCAAAGGTACCGAAGCCTTTGCGGCCCTGCGCATGAATCGCGGAATTCGGCAGGCCCTGGCTGGCAAGAACGTGCAGGCCCTCTGAGCCTGGTGAACGCACCCCACCGTACAAAAAATACAACCCCCATGCCCGTCATCAAGATCCTTCCCCATCCCGAGTACTGCCCCGCAGGCACCGAAATCACGGCACCCGCCGGCACCTCGATCTGCGAAGCCCTGCTCGACAACCACATCAACATCGAGCATGCCTGCGACATGAGCTGCGCCTGCACCACGTGCCACGTCATCGTGCGCCAGGGTCTGAACTCGCTGAATGCCGCTGAAGAAGAGGAAGAGGACCTGCTGGACCGCGCCTGGGGCCTGGAGCCGCAGTCGCGTCTTTCCTGTCAGGCCATCCTGGCGCAGCAGGATCTGGTGGTGGAGATTCCGAAGTACACGATCAACCACGCCAAGGAAAACCACTGATGTCCAGGCAGATCGTTCTCGATACCGAAACCACCGGCCTTTCGGCCGAAGGCGGGGACCGCATCATTGAGCTCGGCTGCGTGGAGCTGCTCAATCGCAAGCTGACCGGCAACAACCTGCATCTGTACTTCAACCCCGGCCGTGAAAGCCATGAAGACGCGCTGAAGGTGCATGGCATCAGCAACGAGTTCCTGAAAGACAAGCCCAGATTCGCCGAAGTGGTGGAAGACATCCTTCAGTACCTGCAGGGCGCCGAGATCATTATCCACAACGCTGCGTTCGACGTGGGCTTTCTGAACAAGGAGCTGGAGCTGGTGGGCCGTCCGGCTTTCCGCACCTATGTGGAGAGCGTGACCGACACGCTGGCCATGGCCAAGGAGATGTACCCGGGCAAGCGCAATTCGCTCGATGCCCTGTGCGACCGCCTGGGGGTGGACAACTCCGGCCGGACCTTGCACGGCGCCTTGCTGGATGCGGAGCTTCTGGCCGATGTGTACATCAGTCTCACGCGCGGCCAGGACGCCCTGTTGATGGTGGATGATGAAAACGTCACCAGTGATGGACTGAAGGTTGCAACGATCGACTTGCGGCTGTTGAGCCTGCCCATCCTGCGCGCCAGCGAGCAGGAGCAACTCCAGCATGCGGATGTGCTGGCGCAGATCGACAAGGCAAGTGGCGGCAAAACAATTTGGCGTGCCGTTCAGACAAGCTGAAAACCTGTGCCATAATCGTGGGCTGTCACAGAGACACGGGTGATTAGCTCAGCGGTAGAGCACTGCCTTCACACGGCAGGGGTCACATGTTCGATCCATGTATCACCCACCACGCTTTCTGACGGTCGCGAATGCATTCTGATCAGAGTGCCATCGTCGGGTGATTAGCTCAGCGGTAGAGCACTGCCTTCACACGGCAGGGGTCACATGTTCGATCCATGTATCACCCACCAATTTGAAACCCCTGCAGATTCCGTCTGCAGGGGTTTTTTCATGCCCATGCGCATCCAGTGATGGGGTGCGCGCTGGCGGCGCCAGTGCAGCTAAAGTGTTGTGTCGTCTTCCAATGCGGCTGCTTTTGGCGGCTGCCCCGATAGTCCTCTCACCCCTCTCGCAGTGGATGCGCCCGAACCATGATCACGTTTCACAACCCTCTTCATCAAGGCCATGCGCCGGCCCACGAATTTTTTCGGGGTGAACGTGTGCCCTGTTTCGAGAAGCCCGCACGCGTGGACTACGTGGAAGCGGCGTTGCGGGCGCGGGGTCACGGTCTGCTGCCGCCCGACACAGATAGCGGGCCAACGTTGTCCGAGGTGCATGCGCCGAGATACCTGGCCTTCCTGCAGACTGCTTGGCAGCAATGGCTGGAGCTTGATCCTGCGAATTCCGCCATCCAGCCGTTTCCGTCGGTCTGGCCGGTACGCACCCTGCGCAGCGATTTGGAGCCACTCAATTTCGTGGCCCGCCTGGGGCTTTATTCGATGGACAATGGCACCCCCATGGCGCCGGGAACCTGGGCTGCAGCCAAGGCCGGTGCGGATGCGGCTGCAAGCGCTGCGTCCAGGGTTGCCCAGGGTGCGCGCGCAGCGTTCTGCTGTACACGCCCTCCGGGCCACCATGCGGGCCCCGACTTCATGGGCGGCTACTGCTTTCTGAACAATGCGGCTGTGGCTGCGCAGGTACTGCGCCACCAGGGTGCGCGGCGTGTGGCAGTGCTGGATGTGGACTACCACCACGGCAACGGCACGCAAAGCATCTTCTATGACCGGGCCGACGTGCTGTTTGTCAGCATTCATGGCGATCCGCGTACCGAATACCCGTTTTATCTGGGCCATGCTGATGAAACCGGCGTGGGAGAGGGCGAAGGTTTCAACCTGAACCTTCCGCTTCCTGCGGGCACCAGTGCCGCCGCCTGGTTGGATGCTCTGGAGTTTGCCTGTGCGCGTATTGACCGCCACGGGGCTGACGCCCTCGTGATTTCACTCGGACTCGATACCTTCGAGGGTGATCCCATTTCCAAGTTTGCGCTTGCGTCCGCTGATTTCCGCCGGGTGGGTGAGCGCCTGGCCGGTTTGCGACTGCCCGCCGTCTTTGTGCTTGAAGGCGGCTATGCGGCTGCAGAGCTGGGGACCAATGCCGTCAATGTGCTTGACGGGTTCGAGCAGGTCTGAGGACTTCGCATTCATTTAAGGTTTGTGTGATGGCAGATGACGTGGAATGTGTGGTGGTTGGCGCTGGTGTGGTGGGGCTGGCGGTTGCGCGCGCACTTGCCCTGCAGGGCCGCGAAGTGATGGTGCTGGAGTCCGCGGACGCCATCGGGACCGGAACCAGCTCGCGCAACAGCGAGGTGATTCACGCCGGGCTCTACTATCGCCCTGGCTCGTTGAAGGCCGGGCTGTGCGTGCGGGGGAGGGACATGCTGTATGCCTACTGCGCCGAACGGGGCGTACCCCACAGCCGCTGCGGCAAGCTCCTGGTGGCCACGTCAGAGGGCCAGCTCCCGGGTCTTGAGTCCATCCGGGCGCGCGCACATGCCAACGGCGTGCTGGAATTGCGCTGGATGGAACGGCACGAAGCTCTGGACCTGGAGCCCGCGTTGGACTGCGTCGCCGCATTGATCTCGCCCAGCACCGGCATCGTCGATAGCCACGCACTGATGCTCGCACTGCAGGGTGATCTGGAGCACGCTGGAGGAATTGTGGTGCTCAATACGGCTCTGGGGCTTGCTGAGTGTGCGCAGGATGCTATCTATTTGGGAGCAATGGACGGCACGCGGTTGCGAGCGCGCACCGTGGTCAATGCGGCGGGCCTGCACGCACCCGGACTCGCCAGCCGGTTCGCTGGCTTGGCGCCGGTTCATGTGCCGCACGCCCGCTATGCCAAAGGCAGCTATTTCACTTTGTCGGGAAAATCCCCCTTCAGGCACTTGATCTACCCGGTGCCTGAAGCGGCAGGCCTGGGGGTGCACTTGACCCTGGACCTGGGTGGTCAGGCCAAATTCGGGCCCGATGTGGAGTGGGTCGATTCGCCCGAGGATTTGCTCGTAGACCCCGCGCGCGGGGACGATTTCTACGCTGAGGTACGCAAATACTGGCCCGGGCTGCGTGACGGATCCCTGTCACCGGGATATGCGGGCATACGTCCCAAAATCCACGGCCCGGGCGAGCCTGCGGCGGACTTTGTGATTCAGGGACCATCAGCCCATGGTATCCCGGGCCTGGTCAACCTGTTCGGGATCGAATCACCGGGGTTGACAAGCGCTCTGGCAATTGCCGAACATGTGGCCGAACTCGTTTGATCTGCGGCAAGGCATTTTCAATCCGTTACCTCATGCGACCCCGTCCTACGAAGGGGAACAGCACAGGTGGATAAGATGAACTGGTGTTCTGAATGGCTCGGCCGACAGGGCTGCCCTATTTTTTTGTTGCTTCAAGAAAGGCTTGTATGACTGCTTCCGACACCACCACCACCCAGGGCGAACTGGAAAAGCTGGTTTCTGATCTGCGGGGGCTTCTGGCCAACAAAGATCTCGACGCAGTCCCTGAGATCAAGCTGCTGCGCCAGCGCTTGGACGATGGCATGCACAACGTTCGCGAATCTGCCGTGCGCGCTGCGCAAGACGCAGCTCGGCAGGCCAAGGAAGCGGCCCTTGCAGCGGACCGCTATGCGCATGACGAGCCTTGGCGCGTAGCAGGCGCCGCACTCGCGGTGGGGGCACTGGTGGGTTTTCTGCTGGCGCGCCGCTGATCCGGGCTGCTTGGGCTTGAGTACGCAACACAAGGGCTGCGAATGAACTGGCTTTCTCTTCTGGGGCTGGAGGCACTGGTAGCCCGTTGGCGCGCCAATGTGATCGAAGGCGCGATTGCGGTGGAAGACCGGATGGACCTGGCCAGGCTGGAATGGCACGATCAGAAGCAGCGTTTGCAGCAAATGCTGGTGCTGACCATCGTGGTCGCAGGGCTCACGGTGGTGGCGTTGATCATGCTTTCGCTGGCGGTGCTGGTGCATTTCTGGGATACGCCCCATCGTACGCTGGTGGCCTGGCTGGTTGCCGCTGTATGGACCGTGGGATGGGCCGCGATGCTGATGTCGCTGGTGTCTGTGGTTCAGAAGGCGGGGAATGGTTTTGCCCTGACGCGCCGCGAACTCGCGCAGGACTGGCGGGATATCAAGGAACGTCTGTGATGGCAACCCCGACTTCATCGCTTCAACCCATGACGCAGCAGGCTGTTCCATCGCCGACGGCTGACCAGCAAAGGGTGCTGGACCGTATTGCTCTGCAACGCGAACGTCTTCGCGCCCGCAGGGCCGCACGGGCCCAGTCGTTGGCACTGGCGCAGCGTGAACCGCTTGGCGCCGCCTTGGACGAGTCTATGCTTTTGCGTGTTGCAGGTTTTGCGCGGCAGCATCCTGTGGCGGTGGCCACCATGGCAGGTGTTGCTCTGGTAGCGGGGCCGCGCCGCCTGATCCGGTGGGCTGGGGTGGTTCTGCCGATGCTCATGCGGTTGCGACGCTGAGCAGGCGCCGGTATTGGGCCTCAAGATGCCCGCCACTTCACATCAAAAAGCCGCTGTTGACAGCGGTTTTTTATTGGACACGGGACTGCCGGAGATATCGTGTATTCATCTCATGGCTTTGATGGCCTTTGCCGCCTTGACCACCAGTGCAGGGCCTTCGTAGATCAGCCCCGTATAGATTTGCACCACATCCGCACCCGCGCGGACTTTGCTGACCGCGTCTGCTGCGCTCATGATGCCGCCCACCCCAATGATGGGAAAGCGGCTGCCAAGCGCGGCGCGCAGCTGGCGGATAACCTGGTTGCTG
The DNA here is from genome assembly GCF_000238595.1 of Acidovorax sp. NO-1. Lineage (GTDB taxonomy): Bacteria > Pseudomonadota > Gammaproteobacteria > Burkholderiales > Burkholderiaceae_C > Acidovorax. Next base: position 27,970 of record NZ_AGTS01000077.1, read on the forward strand.
GCCTCCAGCACCGGCGCTCCGCTGAGTCCACCGGCTTCCTCGGCATGGCGCAGGCCCTGCACTGCGGTGCGGCTGATGGTGGTGTTGGTGGCGATCACGCCGTCCATCCCGTGGCGTTGCAGTGTGGCGGCGATCACCGACACCTGGGCTTCATCGAGGTCGGGGGCAATTTTCACGAACACCGGCACGCGGCGACCATGCTGGGTGGCCAGGGCCTCACGCCGCTCGGCAATGGCACCCAGCAAGGCGTCCAGGGCAGCGTCGCTTTGCAGGGCCCGCAGGTTCTGGGTGTTGGGTGAGCTGATGTTGACCGTCACGTAGTCAGCGTGGGGATAGACGCCCTCCAGACAGGTCAGGTAGTCGCTGGTGGCATTCTCGATGGGGGTGGTGGCGTTCTTTCCGATGTTGAGGCCCAGCAGCAGGGGATGTTTGCGGCTTTGCGAGCGAAATTGCGCCTGCTGCACGTTGTGCAGGAACGCGTCCAGGCCCTCGTTGTTGAAGCCCAGGCGGTTGATCAGCGCGCGTGCTTCGGGCAGGCGGAACATGCGCGGCTTGGGGTTGCCAGGCTGCGCCTTGGGCGTCACCGTGCCGACCTCGACAAAGCCGAAGCCCATGGCCCCCAGCGCGTCGATGCAGCGGGCGTTCTTGTCCAGGCCTGCCGCCATCCCCACGCGGTTGGGAAAGGTCAGGCCCGCCAACACCACGGGGTCGTCCACGGTTTCATTGCACCAGGCCCATTGCAGCGGGGTGCGCTGCCCGCGTGCCAGCATGTCCATGGTGAGTTCGTGGGCGGTCTCGGCATCCATGCCAAAGAGAAAGGGGCGGGTGAGGGCGTAGGGGATGAGGGACATGGAGAGATAATTCAAGGATTACCCCCGATTTTCTCCCATGACGACCACTCCTTCCCTCACCCAAGACGAACTCAAGACCCTGGTAGGCCAAGCCGCGCTGCAATACGTGGTGCCTGGCGAGATCGTGGGCGTAGGCACCGGCTCCACCGTCAACAAGTTCATCGACGCTCTGGCCACCATGAAGAACCAGATCAAAGGTGCTGTCTCCAGTTCAGTGGCCAGCACGGAGCGGCTCAAGGCGATCGGGATCCCAGTGTTGGATGCCAACGACGTGGAATCGCTCGCGGTCTACATCGACGGAGCGGATGAAATTGATGGCAAAGGCCACATGGTCAAAGGTGGTGGCGCCGCCTTGACGCGCGAAAAAATCGTTGCGGCGCTGGCCAGGCGCTTTGTGTGTATTGCAGACGAATCCAAGCTGGTCCAGGTTCTGGGGCAGTTTCCTCTGCCGGTGGAGGTGATCCCGATGGCTGCCAACCATGTTGCTCGGCGTTTTGCAGCGATGGGTGGCCAGGCGCAGCTTCGGATGCGGGATGGGCAACCGCTGGTCACCGACAACGGTCAGCAGATCCTGGATGTCCGCGGGCTCTCGATCACGGACCCGTTGGCGTTTGAATCCGACATCAATCAGTGGCCGGGGGTGGTGACGGTGGGGGTTTTTGCGCACCAGAAGGCATCTGTCTGTCTTCTGGGCACCGCACAAGGTGTGAATACGCTTACTTACTGACCTGCGCTGCGGATGAGTGGTGACAAGCACAGGTGCCCGATCTCGCCGACACGCGTCTAGTTGAGATAGCGTCGGGCTGCGGGCAGGGTGAAGTCAACGGGACGACGTGTCTTCCGCAACCGGAGGGGAGAACAGATCCCAACTGGCCATGAAAAGTGCTGCGATGACCGGGCCAATGACAAACCCGGTGAGTCCGAACAAGGCCATACCGCCCAGCGTGGAAATCAGCACCACGTAGTCGGGCATCTTGGTGTCCTTGCCCACCAGGATGGGGCGCAGTACGTTGTCGACCAGCCCGATCACGAAGATCCCGAAAGCAGTCAGCACCACGCCTTGCCATATGGCACCCGTGGCCAGAAAGTAGATGGCAACGGGTACCCAGATCAGTCCCGCGCCCACCGCGGGCAGAAGCGACAGGAACGCCATCAGTACGCCCCACAGTACGGGGCCCTGGATTCCGAGAAACCAGAACATCATTCCGCCCAGTGCGCCCTGGGAGGCCGCTACGACGATGTTGCCCTTGACAGTCGCACGGATCACGGTGGTGAATTTCCCCACCAGTTGCCGCTTGTGCGTCTCATCCAGCGGGGTGGCCTGCCGGATACGCAATGCCAATCGGGCACCATCGCGCAACAGGAAGAACAGCAGGTAGAGCATGATGCCGAAGCTGACGATGAACTGCAGCGTGTTCTGCCCAATGCTCAGCGCCTGCGTGGCAATAAACTGGCTGGCCTGTACGGCGAACGAAGACAGCTTTTGTTGAAGCTCACCGAGGCTGGTGAGTTCAAGACGGTCCATCAAGCTCGCAGCCCATGGCGGAAGGGCTGCGATGACCTGTTGCAGGTACAACCCGAAGTTGATCTGGCCGGAGCGAACCCGCTCATAGATCACCGTGGCTTCTTGAATCAGTGACACGGTGATGGCGGCCATCGGCAGGATCACTACCACGAGACACAGGCCCAGCGTGCACAGCGCAGCCAGCGTGGGGCGTCTGGGCATTCGGCGCAGCAGCTTGCGGTGCAGCGGCGCAAAAAGAACGGCCAAAATCACCCCCCAGAAAACCGCCCCATGAAACTGCCACAGGATTGCGCCAAATGCGATCGTGACAAGGATGAGCAGTAATAGGAAAGCTTTGTCCTGAAGGTTGTGATGCAGCATGGATAGGCAAAGGAGTGAGACCCCGGAATGTACGCGAGCCCGGACGCCGCACTGCTGTCAGGCGCTGCGACGGGGCTTCAGATGGAAGCTTCGGCGGGCCAATGGTGTTCGGTGGCACAATAGCGGCCGTACCAAGGCCCTTCCCCAGCCACAGTCGCATCCGCCAACCGGTTCAGCCGTGTCGCGGAAGGTTTCTCAACCAGCTAATGCTTTCCCAAGGAAAGCGGAGGTCAGCGGAATATGAGCGATACGACATCCGTCTATCAAGCCTACCAAGGCAACACTTACCTCTTCGGCGGCAATGCGCCCTATGTCGAAGAGATGTACGAGAACTATCTCGCCAATCCAGGCAGCGTGCCTGATACATGGCGTGAGTATTTTGATGCGCTGCAGCATGTGCCTGCAGTCGACGGCAGCAATGCCAAGGACGTTCCGCACCTCCCGGTCATCAACGCTTTTGCCGAGCGCGCCAAGCAGGGCGGCACCAAGGTGGTCGTGGCCTCCGGGGCGGATTCGGAAATGGGCCGCAAGCGTACCGCCGTCCAGCAACTGATCGCCGCCTACCGCAACGTGGGCCAGCGCTGGGCGGATCTTGACCCCCTCAAGCGCACCGAGCGCCCCGCGATTCCCGAGCTGGAACCGTCTTTCTACGGCTTCAACGATGCTGACCAGGAAGTCGTGTTCAACACCAGCAACACGTTCTTCGGCAAGGAATCGATGACGCTGCGCGAGTTGATCAACGCGCTGCGCGAGACCTACTGCGGCTCCATCGGTGCCGAATACATGTACGCCACGGACCAGAATCAGAAGCGCTGGTGGCAGGAGAAGCTCGAGACGATCCGCAGCAAGCCCAGCTTTGGCCCTGAGAAGAAGAAGCAGATCCTTGACCGCCTGACGGCGGCGGAAGGGCTGGAGCGCTTCCTGCACACCAAGTACGTGGGTCAAAAGCGGTTTTCGCTGGAAGGTGGTGAGAGCTTCATTGCCGCGATGGATGAGCTCATCCAGTCTGCGGGCGCCAAGGGCGTGCAGGAGATCGTGATCGGCATGGCCCACCGCGGTCGCCTGAATGTGCTGGTCAACTCGCTGGGCAAGATGCCCAAGGATCTGTTCGCAGAGTTCGACCACACAGCGCCTGAAGACCTGCCTGCCGGTGACGTGAAGTACCACCAGGGTTTCAGCTCGGACGTGACCACCCCCGGCGGCCCGGTGCACCTGTCGCTCGCGTTCAACCCGTCTCACCTTGAAATCGTGAACCCCGTGGTGGAAGGTTCGGTGCGCGCGCGCATGGACCGTCGTGCCGACCCCTTGGGTCAACAGGTGCTGCCTGTGCTGGTGCATGGCGATGCTGCCTTTGCGGGCCAGGGCGTGAACCAGGAAACCCTGGCGCTGGCGCAGACCCGTGGTTACTCCACGGGTGGCACGGTGCACATCATCATCAACAACCAGATCGGCTTCACCACTTCTGATCCGCGCGATGCGCGTTCCACGTTGTACTGCACCGACATTGTCAAGATGATCGAGTCGCCAGTCTTGCACGTGAATGGCGATGACCCGGAAGCCGTGGTGCTGGCCACCCAGCTGGCACTGGAGTTCCGCATGGAGTTCCGCAAGGATGTGGTGGTGGACATCATCTGCTTCCGCAAGCTGGGCCATAACGAACAGGACACGCCGGCACTCACGCAGCCGCTGATGTACAAGAAGATCGGCCAGCACCCCGGCACGCGCAAGCTGTATGCCGACAAGCTGGCAACTCAGGGCCTGGGCGAATCGCTGGGCGACGACATGGTCAAGGCGTACCGCGCTGCGATGGACGCGGGCAAGCACACGGTCGACCCCGTGCTCACCAACTTCAAGAGCAAGTACGCCGTGGACTGGAGCCCCTTCCTCGGCAAGAAGTGGACCGACGCGGGTGACACCGCCATTCCTCTGGCCGAGTGGAAGCGCCTGGCCGAGAAGATCACCACCATTCCCGAGAGCGTGACCCCCCACCAGCTCGTTAAGAAGGTGTACGACGACCGCGCGGCCATGGGCCGTGGCGAAATTCCTGTGGACTGGGGCATGGGCGAGCACATGGCGTTTGCCTCACTGGTGGCCAGCGGTTACCCGGTGCGCCTGTCGGGCGAGGACTGCGGTCGTGGCACCTTCACGCACCGTCATTCCGTCATCCACGATCAAAAGCGTGAAAAGTGGGACACCGGCACCTATGTGCCCCTGCAAAACGTGGCCGAAAATCAGGCACCGTTTGTGGTTATCGATTCCATCCTTTCGGAAGAAGCGGTGCTGGGCTTTGAATACGGCTACGCGTCCAACGACCCGAACACACTGGTGATCTGGGAAGCGCAATTCGGCGACTTTGCCAACGGCGCGCAGGTGGTGATCGACCAGTTCATCGCCTCTGGCGAAGTCAAGTGGGGCCGTGTGAACGGCATCACGCTGATGCTGCCGCACGGCTATGAAGGCCAGGGCCCAGAGCACAGCTCGGCGCGCCTGGAGCGCTTCATGCAGCTGGCGGCTGACGCCAACATGCAGATCGTGCAGCCAACCACGGCCAGCCAGATCTTCCATGTGCTGCGCCGCCAGATGGTGCGCGACCTGCGCAAGCCGCTGATCATCATGACGCCCAAGTCGCTGCTGCGTAACAAGGACGCCACGTCGCCGTTGTCCGAGTTCACCAAGGGCAGCTTCCAGACGGTGATTCCGGAGCAGGATGAGTCGATCGCCAAGAAAGCCGCCAAGGTCAAGCGGGTGATTGCCTGCTCCGGCAAGGTCTACTACGACCTGGTGAAAAAGCGTACGGAAAAAGAAGCCGATGACGTTGTGATCCTGCGCGTCGAGCAGCTGTACCCGTTCCCGCACAAGGCGTTTGCCGCAGAGCTCAAGAAGTACCCCAACGCTACCGATGTGGTCTGGTGCCAGGACGAGCCACAGAACCAGGGTGCGTGGTTCTTCGTGCAGCACTACATCCACGAGAACATGCTGGATGGTCAGAAGCTCGGCTACGCCGGCCGTGCCGCCTCGGCGTCGCCCGCGGTGGGCTATGCCCACCTGCACCAGGAGCAGCAAAAGGCGCTGGTGGATGCCGCATTCTCCAAGCTCAAGGGTTTTGTCCTGACCAAGTAAGGCCAGCAACACCTACCGAACACAGAACAGAACCCTACTGAAAGAATTCAAAATGGCTATCGTAGAAGTCAAAGTCCCCCAGCTGTCTGAATCCGTGGCAGAAGCCACCATGCTGACCTGGAAAAAGAAGGCCGGCGAGGCCGTGGCCGTGGACGAGATCCTCATCGAGATCGAAACCGACAAGGTCGTGCTCGAAGTGCCCGCGCCCTCCGCAGGGGTGCTGGCGGAGATCATCCAGGGCGACGGCGCCACCGTGGTGGCCGAGCAGCTCATCGCCAAGATTGACACCGAAGGCAAGGCCGGTGCAGCCGCGCCTGCCCCTGCCGCATCTGCGCCGGCACCCGCCGCAGCCGCCCCAACGGCAGCCCCCGCCGCCGCTGGCGGCTCCAAGGGAGATGTCGCCATGCCTGCCGCTGCGAAGCTTCTGGCGGAGAACAACCTGTCAGCATCCGCGGTGGCTGGTACCGGCAAGGACGGCCGCGTGACCAAGGGCGATGTGCTGGCTGCCGTGGCCGGTGGCGCCAAGGCCGCAGTCGCCCCCAGCGTGATCCCCACCGGCGTCCCCACCAAGGCACTGCCGCAGGTGTCGGCACCTGCCGCGAAGGAAGACCTGGGCGACCGCCCCGAGCAGCGCGTGCCCATGAGCCGCCTGCGCGCCCGCGTGGCCGAGCGCCTGCTGCAGTCGCAATCGACCAACGCCATCCTGACCACGTTCAACGAAGTGAACATGGCGCCGGTGATGGAGATGCGCAAGAAGTTCCAGGACACCTTCACCAAGGAACATGGCGTGAAGATCGGCTTCATGAGCTTCTTTGTGAAGGCTGCTGTGCACGCCTTGAAGAAGTTCCCTGTGCTGAATGCTTCGGTGGATGGCAACGACATCGTCTACCACGGCTACTTCGACATCGGTATTGCCGTGGGCTCGCCCCGTGGCCTCGTGGTGCCCATCCTGCGCAACGCAGACCAGATGAGCTTTGCCGACATCGAAAAGAAGATTGCTGAATTCGGCAAGAAGGCCGCAGAAGGCAAGCTGGGCATTGAAGAAATGACCGGCGGCACGTTCTCGATTTCCAACGGTGGCACCTTTGGCTCGATGATGTCCACCCCCATCATCAACCCGCCCCAGTCGGCCATCCTGGGCGTGCACGCCACGAAGGACCGCGCTGTGGTGGAAAACGGCCAGATCGTTGTCCGCCCGATGAACTACCTGGCGATGTCCTACGACCACCGCATCATCGACGGCCGCGAAGCCGTGCTGGGCCTGGTGGCCATGAAGGACGCGCTGGAAGACCCATCGCGCCTGCTGTTCGATATTTGAGCGCCGAGCGCTGAAAGCATCGACCCACCCATGTGGCCTGGCCTGTGCTGGAGCCCGTCGGTGGGTCTTTCTCCAACTGATCGAGTGAGATTTCCCCATGAGCAAACAATTTGATGTCGTCGTGATCGGTGGCGGCCCCGGCGGCTACATCGCTGCCATTCGTGCAGCGCAGCTGGGCATGAACGTGGCCTGTATCGATGAATGGAAAAACGACAAGGGCGGCCCGGCCCCCGGCGGCACCTGCACCAACGTGGGTTGCATTCCGTCCAAGGCGCTGCTGCAATCGTCCGAGCATTTCGAGCATGCCAACAAGCACTTCGCCGAGCACGGCATCACCGCCACCGGCGTCAAGATGGACGTGGCCAAGATGATTGCCCGCAAGGACACCGTCGTGAAGCAGAACAACGACGGCATCCTGTACCTGTTCAAGAAGAACAAGGTCAGCTTCTTCCACGGCCGCGGTTCGTTCGTGAGGGCCGCCGAAGGGGGCTACGAGATCAAGGTGGCTGGCGCGGCAGAAGAGTCGCTCACCGGCAAACAGATCATCATCGCCACCGGCTCCAACGCCCGTGCGCTGCCCGGCACGCCGTTCGACGAAGAACTGGTGCTGTCCAACGACGGCGCGCTGCGCGTGGGCGCGGTGCCCAAGAAGCTCGGCCTGATCGGCTCGGGTGTGATCGGCCTGGAAATGGGCTCGGTGTGGCGCCGCCTGGGCGCCGAGGTCACCATCCTCGAAGGCCTGCCCACCTTCCTGGGCGCGGTGGATGAGCAGATCGCCAAGGAAGCCAAGAAGGCTTTCGATAAGCAGGGCCTCAAGATCGAACTCGGCGTGAAGGTTGGCGAGATCAAGACCGGCAAGAAGGGCGTCTCCATTGCCTACACCAACGCCAAGGGCGAAGCCCAGTCGCTAGAGGTGGACAAGCTCATCGTCTCCATTGGCCGCGTGCCCAATACCATCGGTCTGAACACCGAAGCCGTGGGCCTGCAGCTCGACGAGCGCGGCGCGATCGTGGTCGATGCCGACTGCAAGACCAACCTGCCCGGCGTGTGGGCGGTGGGCGACGTGGTGCGTGGCCCGATGCTGGCGCACAAGGCCGAGGAAGAGGGCGTTGCCGTGGCCGAGCGCATTGCCGGCCAGCACGGTCATGTCAACTTCAACACCATTCCCTGGGTGATCTACACCAGCCCCGAAATCGCATGGGTGGGCCGCACGGAGCAGCAGCTCAAGGCCGATGGCGTCAAATACAAGGCCGGCAGCTTCCCGTTCCTGGCCAACGGCCGCGCACGCGCGCTGGGCGATACCACCGGCATGGTCAAGATGCTGGCCGATGCCGAGACCGATGAAATCCTGGGCGTGCACATCGTTGGCCCACAGGCCAGCGAGCTGATTGCCGAGGCTGTTGTCGCGATGGAATTCAAGGCCAGCAGCGAAGACATCGCGCGCATCTGCCACGCGCATCCTTCCCTTTCGGAAGCCACCAAGGAAGCGGCCCTGGCCGTGGACAAGCGCACTCTGAACTTCTGATTTTTGAATAAAATCAGGCTCTAGCGCTTACGGGGTAAGCGCTAGCAGCTATAAAACTCATAGCTTCAGGGTATCGAATTCGTGACTGTCAAACAGGCTTACCTGGCTGAGCTGGCCGCCAAGGGCTACCAAAGTGATCCTGCGCAGCTGCGCGCGGTCGATGCGCTGCAGCGCTGCGCTGACGACTGGGCGGCCTACAAGGCGCGACGGTCCAATGCGCTCAAGAAGCTGATCAACCGGCCTGACGTGCCGCGCGGCGTGTACATGTATGGTGGGGTGGGGCGGGGCAAGAGCTTCCTCATGGAATGCTTTTTTGATGCCGTGCCCCTCAAGCGCAAGGTCCGTCTGCACTTTCACGAGTTCATGCGCGAAGTACACCGCGAACTCGCCGGCCTGCAGGGTACGGTGGACCCGCTGGATGTGCTGGGTGCGCGCATCGCCAAGCGCTACAAACTCATCTGCTTTGACGAGTTCCACGTGGCGGACATCACCGATGCCATGATCCTGCACCGCTTGCTGGCAGCACTGTTTCACAACGGCGTGGGGTTTGTGACCACGTCGAATTTCAAGCCTGATGACCTGTACCCCGACGGTCTGCACCGCGACCGGATCCTTCCCGCCATCGCGCTGTTGAATGAGCGGCTCGAGGTGGTGAACGTGGACAACGGAGTGGACTATCGCCGGCGCACCCTGGAACAGGTGAAGCTGTACCACACCCCGCTGGGGCCGCAGGCCGATGCGGAGATGAACACGGCGTTTGACCAGCTGGCGGAAGTGCATGACGAGGACCCGGTGCTGCACATCGAGGCCCGAGAGATCCGCGCCCGCCGCAAGGCGGGGGGGGTTGTCTGGTTTGATTTCCGAACGCTGTGCGGCGGCCCGCGCTCGCAAAACGACTACCTCGAAATCGCGACGCAATTTCATACGGTGCTGCTGTCGGATGTGCCGTACATGCCGGTCAGCATGGCATCGCCTGCGCGGCGGTTTACCTGGCTGATCGACGTCTTGTACGACCGGCGCGTCAAGCTCATTCTGTCTGCTGCGGTCCCGCCTGAGCAGTTGTACACCGAAGGCCCTCTGGCCCATGAGTTTCCCCGCACGGTATCGCGGCTCAACGAGATGCAGTCCAAAGAGTTTCTGGCCCTGGAGCGCCGCACCGTGGATACGGGGCTGACATGAGCGGCACGCGGTGGTTTGGCCCAGTTTTGGCGCTGGTGGCCGGTTGGGGCTTTGCTGTGGCGGCCATCGCGCAGCCTTCGCTTGGGTCTGAAGGTGTAGCCGGCCAGCAGCACGCGCCCCTAACGGCAGCGCGCGAGGCAGAACACGACCGCGTCCGCCAAGAGCGGGAGGTTCTCAACGCCCGGCGTCAACGCGATGAATCCGTGTGCTATCGGCGGTTCATGGTGGAAGACTGCCTGCGGGGTGTGCGGGCACAAGCGCGGGATGATGAGGCCCGTCTGCGCGTGCGGGAAATTGAACTCAACGACGCAGAGCGCAAGGAAAAGGCTGCGGCACGGTTGAAGAGCATTGAAGACAAGCAGCGTGCAGTGCCGCAAGGTGTGGGCACCCAGGGGCCTGTGTTGCGCCGGGCGTTGCCGGAGCCCAAGGCCGATAAGGGGCTGCGTGATTCGCAGGCGGCGCAGCGTGCTGAGCACCAGCGCAGCAAGCTCCAGCAGCGATCCCGGGAGCAGGCTGCGCGGGAGAGAGCTGAATCTGAACGCGCGGCCCGCGCGCGGGTGCGCCATGCGCAGCGGCTTGAGGCAGCGCAGCAACGCCGTGAGCGCGTGGCTCAGTCAGAGGCAGAGGCTGCCTTGCAGGGTCGCAAGCGGCCAGCGCCGCTGCCCGCGGGGTCGGCCGTCGTCAGCCCTTGAGCATCAACCGGACAGCGTAGGGCGTATCCGCTTGAAGAGGTAGTGAGCACCAGAGCCCCGGCGGGAGGCCCGAGCTTGATCAGGGCTTCGCGGCGTCTACCGGTGCCAGGCGAGCGACTTTTTTCTCTTCCACCAGCGCCTCTATCTTCACGATGACCAGGGAGAGGTTGTCCCCACCGCCGCGTGCGCGCGAGCGGGCTTTTTCAATGAGGAACTCGGTGGCTTCCCGCGGGGAAAGGGAGTCCACCACCGAGCCGAGTTCGGTGGGCGAAAAGTAGTGCCAGACGCCATCGCTGCACGCCATGAGCACATCGCCAGGTTGCAGTTGCGGGATGATGTGGGTGGTGATGGGTGGATCGCTTTCAGTGCCCAGGCAACCCACGAGGATGTTGGAGTGCGGGTGGTTGTTGGCCTCTGCCTCCGTCAGCTCTCCCCGGTCCACAAGCGCCTGAACATAGGAGTGATCGCTGGTACGGAACACCATGCGCGCACCCTGAAAGTGGTAGATGCGCGAGTCGCCGGCATGCACCCAGTGGCAGTCGCCACGCGGGTTGATGAGGAAGGCCGCAATGGTGCTGTGGGGTTCCTGCTCGGCCGAAATGGCGGTGAGCCGGATCACGATATGGGCCTCTTCCACCATGCTCTTGAGCATGGCAACCGGGTCATCTGTGTCTGGCGAGTAGCGCTCGAAGAGCTGGCGTGCGGTCATCATGACCTGATCCGACGCCTTGCGCCCGCCGCTGCGTCCGCCCATGCCATCGGCAATGACGCCCAGCACGCAGCCGTTGTGCCGTTCGTGGGAGATCAAGGTCACCTGATCTTGCTGGTACTCCCGGTCACCCTTGTGGATGCCGGTGGACGCGATGAGGCGAAACGCTTTGGTCATGCTGGTGATTGTGGGGGCGCTTGTGCAGGAGAGCTTCGCGCAAAGGGAACCAAACGCGTATTATCCGCCCGCCTGTGGCATTTTTGCCATCCTGCAGCACTTGCCTTGAACCTCCACCCGCCGAACCCGACTCTTTCGCAGCTTCCTGTGCAGCGCGCCTGCCACACTGCGCGCGCGTGATGGACCTGTCGGCAATGGTTCAGGAGGTCTTTGCCCCAGGCGGCGTTCTGGCGCGCGCCGACGTGCACTTTCAGCCCCGGCAGGGCCAGACGCAAATGGCGCTGGCCGTGGCCGAAACCGTGGAAAAGGGCGGGGCGCTGGTGGTGGAGGCGGGAACCGGCGTGGGCAAGACCTTTGCCTACCTCGTTCCTGCCCTGTTGAGCGGTGAGCGGGTGCTCTTGTCTACCGCCACAAAGGCGTTGCAAGACCAGCTGTTTTCACGTGACCTGCCGCAGGTGGCTCAGACGCTCGGTCTGCCCGTGCGCATGGCGCTTCTGAAGGGCCGTGCGAGCTATCTGTGCCTGTACCGGATGGAGCAGGCTCGCCACGACGTATCAGGCAGCGGGCCGGGTGTTGCACGCGTGTTGGCCAGGGTCGAACGCTGGTCGCAGGGCACCCGCTCGGGAGACCTCGCCGAGCTGACGGGACTGGATGAACGGTCGCCGGTGGTGCCGTTGATCACATCCACGCGTGAGAACTGCCTCGGTTCGCTGTGCCCACGGTTTCGGGAATGCCATGTCCATCTGGCAAGGCGGGAGGCCTTGGCTGCGGACATTGTTGTCATCAACCACCACCTCTTTTTTGCCGATGTAGCGGTCCGCGAGTCGGGTATGGCCGAGCTCTTGCCGACCGTGCGTGTCGTGGTGTTTGACGAAGCGCACCAGATCAACGAGACCGGCGTGCAGTTTCTGGGGCTCTCACTGTCCACGGGTCAACTGATCGATTTTGGCAAGGACCTGCTGGTGGCTGGGCTGCAGCATGCGCGGGGCTTCGCGGACTGGACGGGGCTGGCACACCGGCTGGACCAATCGGTCCGGGATCTGCGCCTGGCTGGAGGCACCCGCGCCATCGATACAAGGCTGCGCTGGACGGGCGAAGCACCCGAGGGGTGTGCGCCGGACGCCTGGCAGGCGGCCCTGCGCGGCGTGGCACTGGCGTGCGCACAGGCGCAGGAGGCGCTCGACGCTGCCAGTGAAACTGCCATCGACTTTGTGCGCCTGTATGAACGCGGGGCCGAGTTGCTCGCGCGTCTGAGCCATTTTGCGGGGTCTGCAAAACTGGATGCCGTGCGATGGGCTGAGCTGGGTGCGCAATTGCGGCTGACAGAATCCCCGCTGGACATCGCCGAGGCCATGCGGGCACGGATTCTTGCGAGTCCCGCAGACCAGGTAGATGACGATGGTTGGCCCGGGGAGAGCGCGCCCGGGCCCGGCAGGGCATGGATTTTTACCTCGGCCACCCTGGGTGACGATGACAAGCTGAGCTGGTTTACCGAGCGCGCAGGCTTGCAGGACGCGCGCATTCTGCGCGTTCCGAGCCCGTTTGATTACGCTTTGCAAGCAGCGCTGTATGTGCCAGGGCACCTGCCGTCCCCGTCTGATCCAGCGCACAGTGCAATGCTCGCGAGATGGGTCGCCCATTGGGCAGCGCAGCTGGGTGGCCGCACGCTGGTGCTGACGACCAGCCTGAAGGCCTTGCGCACGATTGGCGATGCACTGAAGGCGCAGTTTTCTGCGACGGGCGTGCTGGACGTGCTGGTGCAGGGAGAGTGGCCCAAGCGCGCGCTGATGGAGCGCTTTCGTGAAGGGGGTGATCACGGACAACGGGGCTGCGTGCTGGTGGCTTCGGCCACGTTCTGGGAGGGTTTTGACGTGCCGGGCGACGCCTTGCAGCTGGTGGTTATCGACAAGCTGCCTTTTCCGCCACCAGGAGATCCTCTCGTGGAGGCTCGCACGCAGCGCATCGAAAAAAATGGCGGTAAAGCATTCAGGTCGTACGCTTTGCCCGAAGCTGCGGTGGCGCTCAAGCAGGGCGCGGGAAGACTGATACGGCGTGAGACCGATCGTGGGCTGCTGGTGGTGGGAGACACCCGCCTGGTGACCATGGGCTATGGCAAGCGGCTACTCGGCGCGCTGCCGCCGATGCGGCGTCTGGAGTCAGAAGCTGAATTCGAAGCCGCTGTTCAGGCGCTCACCAGAACTTCCACCACGGATCAGACTTTTCCTTGAAGCCGTCGCGCAGATAGGCGCTTTGCGGATACGACGTGTCCATCACACGGCGGGCGTCGTCACGAAGCTGGGTCATGCCCAGCGCATCATATGACTGAATGAGGATGTACAAGGCCTCTTCCAACGCCGGCACTCCCTGGTAGTCTGCCACGGCTGCCTGCGCGCGGCCGATTGCAGCCACGTACGCTCCCCGCTGAAAGTAGTAGCGGGCCACATGCACTTCATACTGGGCCAGCGAATTCACGATGTACGTCATGCGCAGGCGAGCGTCCTGCGCATAGCGTGATTCGGGGAAACGCGTCACCAGCTCACTGAAAGCCTCGAAGGAATCCTTGGCAGCTTTCTGATCGCGTTCGGAAAGATCCTGACGGGATATGAACGAGAACAAACCGAGGTTGTCGTTGAAGTTCACGAGGCCCTTGAGGTAGAGCGCGTAATCAAGGGCGGGGCTGGCGGGATGCAGCTTCATGAAGCGGTCCAGCGTGGCAATCGCCTGGGCTTTTTCACCGCCCTTGTAATGCGCATAGGCCTTGTCGATCTGGGCTTGCTGGGCCAACGGCGTACCTGCAGCACGCCCTTCGAGCTTTTCAAGCAGGGGGACCGCCTTGTCATAGGCGCCGCTGTTCATCTCATCCTTGGCTTCTGAATGAATGCGGTTGGGGCTCCAGGTGGCCGTTTTGTCTTCGGTTGTGCTGGAGCAACCTGCCAGCAGACCGGCAAGCAGCAAGGCAGAAACGAGGGGCAATGGGGCACGCAGCATCGAAGGCAGCTTTCAGCAAAAGAAGAAACGGGGTGCAGGATATCCGGGCCTCAAAGAGGCGGACGCAGTCGGCATCGCACGCACTTCGGAGCATTGTAGCGGGGCGGCGCCGGTAAAGAGGTGGAGTGCCGACAGCATTCGACGGGTCGGCGCGGCAGGCTTTCTACAATGGCTCCATGTTTGTTCACTTGCGCCTGCACACCGAGTTTTCCGTCGTTGACGGTACCAATCGAATCGATGAGGTGGCCAAGGCGGCCGCCAAAGATGGCCAGCCTGCGCTGGCCATCACCGATCTCAACAACCTTTTTGGCGCGATCAAGTTCTACAAGGAAGCGCGAAGCAAGGGTGTCAAGCCCATCCTGGGGGCCGAGATTTTTCTGGAAGGCGAGGCGGGCGCAGCCCCCTCACGACTGATCGTTCTTGTGCAGAATCGCCAAGGTTACCTGAACCTGTCGGAACTGATCGCGCGTGCGTGGACGCGCAATGTCGTCAAAAACCTGGCGCTTTGTACCTGGGCCTGGTTGGAGGAGTTGTCGGAAGGGTTGATCGCACTGGCTGGGGCACAGGCCGGGCCTGTGGGGCAGGCGCTCCTGAAAGGGGACGAGCCGGGGGCCGCAGCGCTTGCCCTGCGCCTGGCAGGACTGTTTCCACACCGGTTTTACATCGAGTTGCAGCGCGCTGGCCGCGTGGACGATGAAAGCCATGTGGTGGCCGCGGCGCAACTGGCCGCCCGCCTGAGCTTGCCGGTGGTGGCAACCCACCCGGTGCAGTTCGCCACGGCCGATGACTACGAGGCGCACGAGGCGCGCGTCTGTATTGCGGAGGGAGAGATTCTGGCCAACCCGCGCCGCGTGCGCAAGTTCACGCGCGACCAGTATTTCAAGTCGTCCGCCGAAATGCAGGCCTTGTTTGCTGACATTCCTTCTGCCGTTGCGAACACGGTCGAAATCGCACAGCGTTGCAACCTCACGCTGGTACTGGGCAAGCCCCAGCTGCCGGACTTCCCCACCCCCAACGGCATGCCGATCGACGAGTTTTTCCGGTTTGCCTCGTTCGAGGGGCTCGAGGAGCGTCTGAAACTTCTCTTCCCCAAGGAGTCCGACCGCAACCAGCACCGTCCTCGGTACGTAGAGCGGCTGGAGTTCGAGATCGGCACCATCCTCAAGATGGGGTTTCCGGGCTACTTCCTCATCGTGGGCGATTTCATCCAGTGGGCCAAGAACAACGGTTGCCCCGTGGGGCCTGGACGGGGGTCGGGTGCGGGCTCGCTGGTGGCGTATGCGCTCAAGATCACCGACCTCGACCCCCTGCAATACAACCTGCTGTTCGAGCGGTTTTTGAACCCCGAGCGGGTGTCCATGCCGGACTTCGATATTGACTTTTGCCAGTCCAATCGGGATCGGGTGATCGACTATGTGAAGGAAAAGTACGGCAAGAATGCCGTGAGCCAGATTGCCACCTTCGGAACCATGGCTGCCAAGGCCGCCATCCGCGACGTGGGCCGGGTGATGGACATGAGCTACATGTTCTGCGACGGCATCTCCAAGCTGGTGCCGGGCAAGCCCGGCATGTCGTACACGCTGGCCTATCCGCCCGAGGTCAAAAAAGACGGCGACAAGAACAACTACGCGCTGGAGCTTGAGCCGCTGCTGTACGAACGCGTGCAGAAGGAAGAAGACGTCAAGACCATCATTGAGATGGCGCAAAAACTCGAAGGCATGACCCGCAACATCGGCATGCACGCAGGCGGAGTGTTGATTGCGCCTGGCAAGCTCACGGATTTCTGCCCGCTTTACCAGCAGCCGGGCAGCGAATCGGCAGTGAGCCAGTTCGACAAGGACGATGTGGAAGCCATCGGCCTTGTCAAATTCGACTTTCTGGGTTTGGCCACGCTCACCATCCTGGAGATTGCGCGCCAGTTCATCATGAAGCGCCACAAGGGGCAGGAAAACTTTGCGTACGACGCAGTCCCACTGGACGATGGGCCCACCTATCGGCTGTTCTCTGAGGGAAAAACGGAAGCCGTGTTCCAGTTTGAAAGCCGGGGTATGCAAGGCATGCTTAAAGAGGCGCGACCCAGCCGGCTCGAAGACCTGATTGCACTCAACGCCCTCTACCGCCCCGGGCCCATGGACCTGATTCCCAGCTTCGTGAATCGCAAACACGGCAAGGAAGTGGTGGAGTACCCGCACCCGCTGGTGGAGAAGGTGCTGGCAGAGACCTACGGGATCATGGTGTACCAGGAGCAGGTGATGCAGACCGCCCAGGTGCTGGGGGGCTACAGCCTGGGTGGCGCCGACATGCTGCGCCGCGCCATGGGCAAGAAAAAGGCCGAGGAAATGGCCGAGCACCGTGCCATTTTCCGAAAGGGCGCAGCCGAAAAGGGCATCAGCCAGGAGAAAGCTGATGAGGTGTTCGACCTGATGGAGAAGTTCGCCGGCTACGGCTTCAACAAGTCGCACGCTGCCGCTTACTCCTTGCTCGCTTACCACACGGGCTGGCTCAAGGTGCACTACACCGCCGAATTCTTCTGCGCCAACATGACCGTGGAAATGGACGACACCGACAAGCTCAAGGTGCTGTTCGAGGACGCGCAGAAAATGGGGCTCTCGTTCGAGCCGCCCGATGTCAATCGGGGCTTCTACCGCTTTGAGCCTGTCACCGACAGGATCATCCGATACGGCCTGGGCGCGGTGAAAGGAACTGGCCAGCAGGCCATTGAAGCCATCGTGGCAGCGCGCGAGGGGCGCGGAGACGGACCGCATGGGTCAACCAAAGGCCCTTTCAAGAGTCTTTTCGATTTTTGCCTGCGGGTGGACAAGGCCCGCATGAACAAGCGCACGGTGGAGGCCCTGATCAAGGCAGGTGCCTTCGACTCTATCCACATGAATCGCGCGGCCTTGGTGGCATCCATCGACCGGGCCTTTGACTTTTCGGCGGCCACCCTGGCCAATGTGAACCAGGGGGGGCTTTTCGACATGATGGGCGACGACGCCCATGGCTCCAGCACGCAAGAGCCGGATCTGGTGGACGCCGTGCCCTGGGGTATCAAGGAGCGGTTGACGCAGGAAAAAACCGCTGTTGGGTTCTATCTTTCAGGGCATCTGTTCGATGAAGTGGCCACCGAAGTGCGCCGGTTTGTGCGCACCTCCATCGATGAACTGCTCGACAGCCGCGAACCGCAGGTGCTCGCGGGCATCGTCAGCGACTTCCGCGTGATCAATGGTCAGCGCGGCAAACTGGGCCTGTTTCGGCTGGATGACAAATCGGGCGTCATTGAGGCGTCTGCGGACGAAGCGCTGCTCAATACCTACCGCAACCAGCTCAAGGAAGACGAATTCGTCGTGATGATGGGACGCTTGCAGCTCGACCATTTCAGTGGGGGCCTGCGCGTGAAGGTGCAGCAGGTGTGGGACCTGGCGGGTGCGCGTTGCCGGTTCGGAAAATACCTGCACGTTCTGGTGGGCGACAAGGGGCCAGACGTGCACCGCCTGGTCAAGGAGTTCCCTCCACGCCGCGAGGAGCTTGCCGAGGGTGAATTGTTCCACGGGCTGCGCGTGCGCATGGGTGTGCGCTGCATCGCCGAGGACGCCACAGCTGTGGCAGAACTACAGCTGGGCGAAAGCGCCCGGTTTTATCCCACGGACGCTGCATTGGCCGCCTGGACGGCCCAGGCAGGCAGCGGATCGGCCACCGTGGTGTACGAGTAGTCCGGGCACTCGGCAATCGCTCGGTGAAATATCGTGAAGCCGGTAGCTTGAAAAAAACCGGATCAACGTCAGATTTCTCTCACGGCAGCGCCCCCCGCGGATCGCTAGAATGATTTTCATGGCAACAAAACCACCTTCACCCCCCACCGCGCCGCCGGTTACACGGCCTGCGCGGGATGACGGCGGGTCGGTCGTGCTCGAAAGGCGCACGCAAAAGACCCAGCCGCCCCAGATGTACCAGGTGGTCATGCTGAACGATGACTACACCCCCATGGAGTTCGTCATCGTGGTTTTGCAGGAGTTTTTCAGCAAGGACCGAGAACAAGCCACCCAGATCATGTTGAAAATCCACCTCGATGGCAAAGGCGTCTGCGGCGTTTATTCCCGTGATGTGGCTGCCACCAAGGTGGAACAAGTGCTTGACGCCGCCCTCAAGGCGGGCCACCCACTGCAATGTGTCAGTGAGCCTGTTGAATAACAGGTTTTTGATCCCGATCTAAAGTTATCCCTTCCACGCAAGCACAAAGGAGTTCACATGATTGCCCAGGAACTGGAAGTCAGCTTGCACATGGCCTTCGTTGAGGCCCGTCAGCAGCGCCACGAGTTCATCACCGTGGAGCATCTGTTGCTTGCATTGCTCGATAACCCCAGCGCAGCGGAGGTGCTGCGCGCATGTTCGGCCAATATCGATGATCTGCGTTCATCGCTGTCGAATTTCATCAAAGACAACACGCCCCAGGTCGCTGGCAGCGATGAGGTGGACACGCAACCCACGCTGGGGTTCCAGCGTGTGATCCAGCGCGCCATCATGCACGTGCAGTCCACCGGCAACGGCAAGAAGGAAGTCACGGGTGCCAACGTGCTCGTAGCCATCTTTGGCGAGAAGGATTCGCATGCCGTGTACTACCTGCACCAGCAGGGCGTGACGCGCCTGGATGTGGTCAACTTCATTGCCCACGGCATCAAGAAGGGCGAACCGCCAGAGCCCGCAAAAGCCGAGAACCAGGCTGAAGGTGAGGAAGGCGGTGGTGGCGAGCGCAGCGAAAAGGCTTCGCCGCTGGAGCAGTTCACGCAGAACCTGAACCAGGCCGCCAAAGACGGCAAGATCGACCCGCTGATCGGCCGCCACTATGAGGTGGAGCGCACGATCCAGATCCTGTGCCGCCGCCGCAAGAACAACCCGTTGCTGGTGGGCGAAGCTGGCGTGGGCAAAACGGCCATTGCCGAGGGCCTGGCCTGGCGCATTACCCAGAACGACGTGCCCGAGATCCTCGCTGAGGCCACCGTGTATTCGCTGGACATGGGCGCGCTGCTTGCGGGTACCAAGTACCGCGGTGATTTCGAGCAGCGCCTCAAGGGCGTTCTCAAGTCGCTCAAGGACAAGCCCAACGCGATTCTGTTCATCGACGAGATCCACACCCTGATCGGTGCGGGCGCTGCGTCGGGCGGCACGCTCGATGCGTCGAACCTCTTGAAGCCAGCGCTCTCCAGCGGTCAGCTCAAGTGCATTGGCGCCACCACGTTCACCGAATACCGTGGCATTTTCGAGAAGGACGCAGCGCTGTCCCGCCGCTTCCAGAAGGTGGACGTGGTCGAGCCCAGCGTGGCCGAGACCATCGACATCCTGAAGGGTCTCAAGAGCCGTTTTGAAGAGCACCATAGCGTGAAGTACGCCGCCGCCGCCCTGCAGGCTGCGGCGGAGCTGAGTGCCAAGTACATCAACGACCGCCACCTGCCCGACAAGGCCATTGACGTCATTGACGAGGCCGGTGCCGCCCAGCGCATCATGGTGCCCAGCAAGCGCAAGAAGACCATTGGCAAGGCCGAGATCGAAGAGATCGTGGCCAAGATCGCGCGCATTCCGCCCGCCAATGTGTCCAACGACGACCGTGGCAAGCTACAGACGCTTGAACGCGACCTGAAAAGCGTGGTGTTCGGCCAGGACAAGGCGCTGGAAGTACTCGCCAGCGCCGTCAAGATGGCGCGTTCGGGCCTGGGCAAGGGCGACAAGCCGATCGGCTCGTTCCTGTTCAGCGGCCCTACAGGGGTCGGCAAGACCGAAGCTGCCAAGCAGCTCGCGTACATCATGGGCATCGAGCTGATCCGCTTCGACATGTCCGAGTACATGGAGCGCCACGCCGTGAGCCGCCTCATCGGCGCGCCCCCGGGCTACGTGGGGTTCGACCAGGGCGGCCTTCTGACCGAAGCCATCACGAAGAAACCGCACGCCGTGCTGCTGCTCGACGAAATCGAGAAGGCGCACCCGGACATCTTCAACGTGCTGCTGCAGGTGATGGACCACGGCACGCTGACCGACAACAACGGGCGCAAGGCCGACTTCCGCAACGTGCTCATCATCATGACCACGAATGCGGGCGCCGAGACCATGAACAAGGCGACGATTGGCTTCACCAACCCGCGGCAGGCGGGCGATGAGATGGGCGACATCAAGCGCCTGTTCACGCCCGAGTTCCGCAACCGGCTGGACGCCATCGTCAACTTCAAGGCGCTCGATGAGCAGATCATCCTGCGTGTGGTGGACAAGTTCCTGCTGCAGCTCGAAACCCAATTGGCCGAGAAGAAGGTGGAAGTCACCTTCACCGACACGTTGCGCAAGCACCTGGCCAAGAAGGGTTTCGATCCGTTGATGGGCGCGCGCCCGATGCAGCGCCTGATCCAGGATACCATCCGCCGCGCGCTCGCCGACGAACTCCTGTTCGGCCGCCTGACCGAAGGTGGTCGCCTGACGGTGGACATCGAGATGAAGACCGACGACAAGGGTGTGGAAACCCCCGAGGTGCTGCTGGACATCCAGCCGCTGCCGAAGAAGGACCGCGCCGCCAAGTCCGAACCAGCCGAGCCGGAAGAGGCCACCGCCGACTGAGGCATGCAGGGTGATGCGCGGCGGGCCCACCGGCCAGCCGCTTTCCATCCAGGCGTCTTTACCCAGGCCGACCGTCCTTGCGACGGTCGGCTTTTTTATTGTTAGCTCCCGTTTTGATAGCTACCAGCGCTTGATGGTTGAGCGTTTGAGCGCCATGAAGGCCAAAAATGGCGTGGAACGGGCGCAAGGTGCTATGAGATTTGTAGTCTGCGCCTGCGCGTGCCCACTGCGCTGATACGTTTGCGAACAGGTCCGCAAGGTGACAGACACCCGCAGCGCGGCACTGCAGCACATACTGCGCGCTTCCTGCACGAAAGGCGCGGCATGACGCTCTCCCTCCGACGTTTCGAACCTCCGCTGCGCGCAGCCGGAGCGTGCCTTGCGGGCGTCCATCGCCGCATTCGCCATCATCAGCCTGTGTGTAGCGGTGGCTGCCTGTGGGGGAGGCGGCGGCGCCGACCCCGCACCCGGCCCGACACCCGGGGCGCCCGCTCCCGCGCCGTCCGCGCCTGCTCCTACGCCAGCACCGGCACCGGGCACCGCCAGTTACGGCGATCTGAACGGAGCTGCGCTGGGCGTGGACGCCTCGCTGATCGGCGCGGTGCCTTTTCCGGCCGACAACGCGTGGAACACCGACATCAGCACGCGCCCGGTGGACTCCAACTCCGACAACCTGATCGCCAGCATCGGCCTGGACCGCGGCCTGTCCCCCGACTTTGGATCGGGCCTGTGGGAAGGCGCGCCCATCGGCATCCCTTACGTGGTGGTGCAGGGCAGCCAGCCGCGCGTGCCGGTGGTGTTTACCGACTATGCGGCCGAAAGCGACCCCGGGCCGTATCCCATTCCGCCCAACGCGCCCATTGAAGGCGGCCGGCCAGCGCTGGCGACCGCCATGTGGTCGTCATCGACCGGGACAACAACCGCCTCTACGAGACGGGCAACAGCTACCCCCAGCCGGACGGCAGCTGGCGCACCTCCGGCGGGGCCGTTTTCCATCTCGACAGCAACACCGTGCGCCCCACGGCGCAGCCGCGCTGGACCAGCGCCGACGCGGCCGGCCTGCCGATTTTTCCGGGCCTGGTGCGGTATGACGAGGCCTCGCGCGGGCCGGGCGGCATACGGCATGCGCTGCGCTTTACCGTCAGCCAGACCCGCCGCGCCTATGTGCCGCCGGCCACGCACTGGGCCTCCAGCAGCACCAGTGCCAACCTGCCGCCCATGGGCATGCGCGTGCGGCTCAAGGCCAGCTACGTGATCCCGGAGAGCTTCTCGGCCGAGAGCCGGGCCATCCTCACCGCGCTCAAGACGCACGGGATGATGGTGGCTGACAACGGCTCCAACTGGTTCCTGAGCGGCGCGCCCGACGAGCGCTGGAACAACGACCGCCTCAAGTCCGAACTGCGGCTGGTGCTGGGCCGGCATTTTGAGGTGGTGCGCATGGACGGGCTGGTCACGCCCTGAGGGTCCATGCGCACAAGTTAAGCGCAGCGAAATTCAGGGCTGCGCAGTCAGCCGCTCCAGCAGCTCCAGAGTCGGGTAGCCGTCCGCCACCGCGCCCACGCTCTGCTGATACCGCCGCAGTCCCGCCCGCGTGGCGGGGCCGGCCACGCCGTCGGGCTTGCCGGTGTCAAAGCCGCGCTCGTTCAGCGCCGTCTGCAGGGTGCGCACCTGCTCGCGCGACAGGGGTTGCAGGTCGCGGGGCCAGGCGGCCACCACGCCCGGCCCGCCGTCGATCTGCTGCGCCAGCAGCGCCACACCCAGCGCGTAGTTCACCGCGTTGTTGTAGCGCAGCAGGGTGCGAAAGTTGGGCCCCACCAAAAAGGCGGGCCCGCGCGCGCCGGCCGGGGCCAGGATGGACGCTTCGGCCAGCGTGGGCAACGTCTGTCCCTCCACTGCCTGCACACCCTCTGCTGCCCACTGCGCCGCGCCCTGGCGCACGCTGAGCTCGGCCCGGGTGTAGTCAAAGCCCGGCGGCAGGCGCACCTCGGCGCCCCAGGGCTCGCCGCTGCGCCAGCCCGAGCGGGCGAGAAAGTGCGCGGTGGACGCGGCCACGTCCGGGATGCTGCCCCAGATGTCGCGCTGGCCGTCGCCGTCGGCGTCCACTGCGTAGGCCAGGAACACGGTGGGCATGAACTGCGTATGGCCCATGGCGCCGGCCCAGGAGCCCACCATGCGGTCGGCACCGATGTGGTCCTGGTCCACGATGCGCAGTGCGGCCAGCAGCTCGCCCTGCGCCCACGCGCGGCGGCGCCCTTCATGGGCGAGCGTGGCCAGCGCATCCACGGTGCGGAAGCTGCCGAAGTTCTGGCCAAAGTTGCTCTCCAGCCCCCAGATGGCCGTGAGCACCGGGGCGGGAACGCCATAGCGCGCGGCGGCGGCGTCCAGCACGGCCTGGTGCTCGGCCCGCTTGGCCTGGCCGTTGGCAATGCGCTGGGGTGAGGCCGCGCTGTCGAGGTAGACCCACGGCGGGCGCGTGAATTCGGGCTGGGATCGGTCGAGTTCCACCACGCGGGGCAGCCACTGGGCCTGGCCGAGCACGTCGCGCACGGTGTCAGGGCGGATGCCCGCTGCCAGTGCCTGCTGGGTGAAGGCGGCGCGCCAGGCGGAAAATTCTGCGGTGTGCGGATCGGCAGGCGTGGAGGGCGTGGACAGGGCGGGTGGGGGTGGCGCGATGGGTGGCGCGTTTTGTTGCGACGTGGGTGGCGAGGTGGCAGATGCGCAGCCGGCCAGCGCCAGGGCTGCTGCCATGGGCCACGGTGCCAAGGTGCGCAAAAGGGAGTTCGGTGCGTGCATGGCCCCATTGTCCCGCGTGCCGACTTATCCCCTGTGTCTGTGTGTTGCACTATCGTTTTGATAGCTGCTAGCGCTTTATGGATATGCGCTGGGGGCCAAAAACACCTTAAAACCGGTTACATTTGACGGCTGTTCCCGCCCCGCCCGCCATGCACGCACACACCTTTCTCTGGCACGACTACGAAACCTTTGGCGCCAACACACGGCGTGACCGGCCTGCGCAGTTCGCGGCCATCCGCACCGATGCCGAGCTGAACGAAATCGGCGAGCCGCTGATGCTGTACTGCCAGCCCGCCAACGACTATCTGCCCGACCCGGTGTCGTGCCTCATCACCGGCATCACGCCCCAGCAGTGCCTGGAGCAGGGCGTGCCCGAGCACCAGTTTGCCGCGCGCATCGAGTCCGAGTTTGCGCAGCCCGGCACGATTGGCGTGGGCTACAACACCATCCGGTTTGACGATGAGATCACGCGCTTCATGTTCTGGCGCAACCTCATCGACCCCTATGCGCGCGAGTGGCAGAACCAGTGCGGCCGGTGGGACCTGCTGGACGTGGTGCGCATGACCTATGCGCTGCGGCCTGACGGCATCACCTGGCCAAAGAAGGACGACGGCACGCCCAGCTTCAAGCTCGAACATCTCTCCAAAGCCAACGGTCTGGTGCACGAGGCCGCACACGATGCGCTGTCGGACGTGCGCGCCACCATTGCGCTGGCCCGCCTCATCCGCCAGCACAACACCAAGCTGTTCGACTTTGCGCTGAGCCTTCACAAGAAGGACCGCGTGGCCGCCGAGCTGCGGCTGCCCGCCACCACAGTCACGGCGCGGGCGTTTCTGCATGTGTCGGGCATGTTCCCCACCGAGCGTGGCTGCCTGGCCGTGATGTGGCCGCTGGCCAGCCACCCCACCAACAAGAACGAGCTGATCGCCTGGGACCTGGCCCACGACCCGCGCGAACTGGCCACTTTGAATGTGGAGGACATCCGCCTGCGCATGTTCAGCAAGGCCGATGCGCTGCCCGAGGGCGTCACGCGCCTGCCCATCAAGACCATCCACCTGAACAAGTCGCCCATGGTGGTGGGCAATGTGAACACGCTCACGCCCGCGCTGGCGCAGCGCTGGGGCATCGACCTGGCCCAGGCCGCGCAGCACGCCGAGGTGGCGTGCGCGCTGCCCGACATGAGCGGCATCTGGCCGGCGGTGTTTGCCCGCCCGCAAGAACCCGCGCCGGATGTGGACCAGGACCTGTACGGCGGTTTTGTGGGCAACAACGACCGGCGCCTGCTGAACGACCTGCGCACCCTGAGCGGCGACCAACTGGCCAAGGCGCGTGCGAACTTTGACGACCCGCGCCTGGCCGAGCTGCTGTGGCGCTACCGGGCGCGCAACTTTCCGCAGACGCTGTCGCCCGAGGAGCAGGAACGCTGGGAGGCCCACCGCGCCGCCTGCCTGTTCGACGGGCAGGGCGGGGCGCGCACGGTGGAGCAGTTGTTTACCGAAATCGACGAACTCTCGGAGACCGCCGACGACGAGCGCACGCAGGACATCCTGGGTGCCTTGTACGATTACGCTGAACACATCGCACCGGAAAGGTAGCCCCCCTGAGGCGCTGCGCGCCTTCCCCCCTGAGGGGGGACGCACCCGGTGGCCTGGCAGAGCCAGTTCCACGGGTGCGCTGGCGTCAAGGGCGCGCCGGTATATATCGTCCCGCCTTGCACGTAGACCAGATGAAACAGAGCAGCCGCAGATTTTTATGACGACACCGCAGAACCACAGTTTCACCACCCAGATCGTGCACGCCGACCGCCTGGGCGGCGCCGAGCAGGGGGCCATCCACAAGCCCATCCACACCTCGGTGCAGTACGGCTACGAGAAGGTCGAGGACCTGATCGCCGTGTTCCAGGGCACGGCCAAGGGCGGCTTCAACTACGCGCGCCAGGGCACGCCTACCACGGCGGCGCTGGAGGCCAAGATCACGCAGATGGAGCGCGGGCATGGCTCCATCGTTTTCTCCACCGGCATGGCGGGCATTTGCGCGGTGTTCCTCACGCTGCTCAAGGCGGGCGACCATCTGGTGGCCAGCCAGTTTGTGTTTGGCAACACCAACAGCGTGTTCGGCACGCTGGCCGACCTGGGCATTGAAGTGACTACGGTGGACGTGACCGACGCCGCCAACGTGGCCGCCGCGCTGCGCCCCAACACCCGCATGGTGTTTGTTGAAACCATTGCCAACCCCGGCACGCAGATCCCCGACCTGGAAGGCATTGGCGCACTGTGCCAGCAACGTGGCGTGCTGTACGTGGTGGACAACACCGTGGCTTCGCCCTACCTGTTCCGCGCGGCCACGGTGGGTGCGGGCCTGGTGGTCAACTCGCTCACCAAGAGCATTGGCGGGCAGGGCGATGCACTGGGCGGCGCCATCACCGACACGGGTCTGTTCGACTGGTCGGGCTACCCCAACATCTTTGCGGCCTACCGCAAGGGTGATGCCAAGAGCTGGGGCCTGCAGCAGATACGAAAGAAGGGCCTGCGCGACATGGGCGGCACGCTGTCGTCGCACGCAGCCCACCAGCTGGCCTTGGGCGCGGAGACGTTGGCGCTGCGCATGGACCGCACCAGTGCCACCGCCCTGGCGCTGGCCCAGTGGCTTCAGAAGCACCCGGCCGTCTCGCGCGTGCTGTACCCCATGCTGCCCTCGCACCCGCAGCACGCGTATGCGCGCAAGCACCTCAAGGCGGGCTCGTGGCTGCTGTCGTTCGAGCTGCGCAACCCCGACCAGTGCCTGGCCGTTTGCAATCGCCTGCAGCTGCCCATCAAGGCCACGGGTTGGCCGACACGCGCACGCTGATCATCCCGGTGGCGCACACCATTTTCTGGGAGGCCGGCCCTGCCGTGCGCGCTGCCATGGGCATGGGCGACGGCATGATCCGCGTGTCCGTGGGCCTGGAAGAGGTGGAAGACCTGCTGGCCGACTTTGAGCAGGCGCTGGGCTGATCACTTTTCAGGTACCAGCGCTGGCAGCGCCGCCAGGTGCTGGCCGGCCTTGTAGCCCTGCTCCACGGCGCGGCGCAGGTCGCTGAGCTGGGCCAGCCAGTCCACCGCCGCGGCCACGTCCACCGTGCCGCCCGCGCCTGCCTGCAGCAGCGCGGCTTTGGCGGCCTGGTAACGCTCCTCGAAGGCGTTGTGGGCCTCCTCCGCCAGCCAGGTACCGCCCGCTTCGTCTGAAGCAAAGAAATCCAGCGCCGCCGTAAACACCGGGACCACGCAGGTCAGCAGTGCGTCGTGTGCCCCCGTGGCAGGCGCGGCGGGGGCCCAAGGGATGGTCACGGCGGGCACGGGCGGGCGCAGCGTGTGCACGGCCTGCTGGCCCACGTGGTGCATCACGCGCGCCAGCGTGTCGAAATAGGTGGCAATGCGCAGCAGCTCGGGCAGCTGCCGTGCCACGTCCTGCGGCATGGGCTGGCGGCTCACCTCGCTCACGAAAGCGCCTATCTGGCTTTGCAGCTGCTCCACCGTCTGCAGCTGGCGCGCCAGCCGCGCGTCGGACTGCGGCGCGGGTGCGGGCCAGTGCAGGGTCACCGGGTTCAGCCGTGCGGCGTCGGACGCCAGCCGCAGCGCACAGTGGCCCAGGTGGGCCAGCTCGCGGCGCAGGGCCTGCAGGGCCAGCTCGGGCACGGCGGCCACGTTGTGGTCCAGGTAGCGGGCGCGGGCGGCATCTTCCTCGGCCGAGCGGAAACGCACCAGCAGAAAGCGCACCAGCGGCCCCGACAGCGGCCACATCAGCAGCACGCCCAGCGCGTTGAAGCTGGTGTGAAACAGCACAAGCTGCGTCACCACATCGCCGTTGCCGGTCAGCCAGACCCCCAGCCCATGGATCAACCGCAGCAGCGGTGACAGCAGCACCATCGCGACCACGGCGGTGACCACGTTGAAGAGCACATGTGCCGCCGCCAGCCGCCGCGCATTGGACGTGGCGCCGATGGCGGCCAGGATACCGGTGAGCGTGGTGCCCACGTTGGCGCCAATCACCATGGCCGCGCCCGCCTCTACGGGCAGCATGCCGCCCGCCACGGCGGTAAGCACCAGCGCGAGGGTGGCCGACGAGGCCTGCAGCACGATGGTGAGCAGCAGACCCATCAGCACGGCCAGCGCCATGCTGGCCCCGTCGGTGCCGAAGGCCGGCAGCGACTGCGGGCCCAGCCCTTCGAAGCCGTCCTTGAGCAGGTCGATGCCCAGAAACAGCACACCAAACCCCGCGAGCGACGTGCCCAAAGCACCGCGCCGCGTACCCTCGCCCGTGAGCTTGAGCGCCATGCCCACGCCGATGAAGGGCAGGGCGAAGGCGTCAATCTTGAAATTGAAGCCGATGGCCGCCACCAGCCAGCCCGTGACGGACGAACCCAGGTTGGAGCCGAACACCACCCACAACGCCGCGGTGAAGGACAGCAGCCCCGCGTTGACAAAACCGATGGCCGCAACCGTCATGGCCGTGGACGACTGCATCAGCGCCGTGAGCAGAACGCCCGTGAACAGACCGTGCAGACGGGTGCGCGTCCAGGCGGCGAGGATGCGCTCCAGCGCCCGGCCCGCCGCCACCTTGAGACCGTCGGTCAGCATGGTCATCCCCAGCAGGAACAGGCCGATGCCGCCCAGCAGCGTGGCGCCAAGTAAAAGGGGAGACGTGGATGGCATGGTGTCGATGCTATCAACAAAATAGCTGTAGGCGCTTTATGGACGAGCGCTGGAGCCTCTTTTGGCATGCAATTGACTGCATTTGCCACAATGGCGCCCATGTCCTCACCGCAGCAGACCCCCGCCACCATCGGAAAGTACCGTATCGAACGCGAACTGGGCCGGGGCGCCAGCGGCATCGTTTTTTGGGGCTGGATGGTTTCCGGGGCCGCAAAGTCGCCATCAAACAGACCCATGCTCACCTGCTCAAGCAGCCCGAGCTGGCCGAGCGCTACCGCAAGCTGCTGCGCAACGAGGCCGCGCTGTCAGGCCGCCTGCGCCACCCCAACATCGTGCGCCTGCTGGATGCGGACGAAGACGCGCTGCCGCCGTATCTGGTGCTTGAATACGTGGACGGCCAGCCGCTGTCCGACTTTGCAACGCCCGATACGCTGCTGCCCGTGCCCCAGGTGCTGGACATTGCCTTCAAGTGCTGCAACGCGCTCGAATACGCCTGCCGCGAGGGCCTGGTGCACCGCGACATCAAGCCCGCCAACCTCATGCTGGCGCGCGGCGGCGATGTGAAGCTGACCGACTTTGGCGCCGCCCTCTCTCTGCGCAGCGACGCGACGCAGCTCTCGGGCCTGGTCGGTTCGCCGTCGTACATGTCGCCCGAACAGGTGCGCGAGCAGGACCTCACCCACCACAGCGACATGTTCTCGCTGGCCGTGGTGGTGTACGAGCTGCTCACCGGCCGCCGCCCGTTCGATGGCGACACCGACTTCGCCACGCTCTACAAGATCAGCCACGAAGCCCCCACCCCGCCCAGCCTGCTGCGCGCATCGCTGCCGGCGCATGTGGACGAGGTGCTGCTGCGCGCGCTGGCCAAGGAGCCCGCCGACCGCTTTGCCACCTGGGCCGACTTTGCCCAGGCGCTGCTGGCGGCCCACCGGGGCCTGCCGCGTCAGCGCTCGCAAGACACTGAGGCCGAGCGCTTTGCCGCCCTGCGCGCGCTGCCGTTTTTTGCAGACTTTCACGACGTCGCGCTGTGGGAGCTCATGCGCCTTGGCAGCTGGCGCCGGCTGGAGCAAGGCACCGTGCTGATGCGCGAGAACACGCCCGGCGACTCGTTTTGCATCCTCATCGAAGGCCAGGTGGCCGTCAGCCGCCAGGGCTGGAACTTGAGCACGCTGGGCCCTGGCGTCACGCTGGGCGAGATGACCTACCTGCGCCCCGACAACCGCACCCGCACCGCCACCGCCGTGGCCGAGACCGAGGTGCTGGTGCTCAAGGTGCGCAACCCCGCGCTGCGCGAGGCGTCGGAAGATCTGCAGTCGCGCTTTGACAAGGCGTTCATCAAGCTGCTGGTAGGGCGGTTGATTGCCACCAACGAGCAGCTGGCTGAGTGGGAGCTGGTGGCGGCGCCGGGGCCTGCCGGTGGCTGAGGCTTAAGTTGCAATTTAATTGATAGCTGCTCGCGCTTACCTCATAAGCGCGGACGGCCTATTTCATCCAAAAAACCGGTAGCACACCATGATGGCGGCGATCACGCCCGCCAATTCGGCGAGGAGCGCGCAGCCCACGGCGTGCCTGGCGCGGTGAATGCCCACGGCACCAAAGTACACGGCCAGCACATAAAAGGTGGTTTCCGTGCTGCCCTGCACGGTGGCGGCGGCCAGGGCGGCGAAGCTGTCCACGCCCTGGGTCTGCATGGTTTCGATGAGCATGGCGCGCGCCGCGCTGCCTGAAAACGGCTTGACCAAGGCGGTGGGCAGTGCGTCCACAAACCTTGCGTCGGCGCCCAGCGTGGTCACGCACCAGCGGATGCCATCGAGCACATACCCCAGCGCCCCCGAGGCGCGGAACACGCCCACCGCGCACAGCATGGCCACCAGGTAGGGCAGCAGGCCCTTGGCCACGTCAAAGCCTTCGCGGGCGCCGTCGATGAAGGCCTCGTACACCGGCACCTTGCGCCATGCGCCCAGCGCCACAAACAGCACGATCAGCGCGAACAGGGTGAGGTTGCCCAGCAGAGAGGACAGGGATGCGAGTGCGGCGGTGCTGAGCGTGGTGAGCAACGCCATGAAGCCCGCCAGGCCCAGCGCCACGGGCAGCAGGTAGGCCAGCACCACGGGGCTCCACAGCGGCAGGCGCTGCACCACGGCCACGCTCAGCAGCCCCACCAGGGTGGATGCGGACGTGGCCAGCAGGATAGGCAGAAAGCCAGCGTCGGATCAGGCGCACCCTGCTGCATGCGGTACATGAAGATGGTGACCGGCAGCAGCGTGAGCGAGGATGCGTTGAGCACCAGGAACAGGATCTGCGCGTTGGTGGCGGTGTCGGGCTCGGGGTTCAGCTCTTGCAGCGCCTTCATGGCCTTCAGGCCGATGGGCGTGGCAGCGTTGTCCAGCCCGAGGGCGTTGGCGGCAAAGTTCAGCGTGATCAGACCCAGCGAAGGGTGGCCGCGCGGCACGCCGGGCATGAGTGCGGCAAACAGCGGCGCCAGCCAGCGCGCCAGTGCGTCCACCAGGCCCGCCTTCTCGGCAATGCGCAAGAAACCCAGCCACAGCGTGAGCGTGCCAAACAGCAGCACCATCACCTCGACCGAGAGCTTGGCCATCTGGAACAGCGCCTGCACCATGGCCGAAAAGATGTCGGCATTGCCACCCACCAGCCACTGGGCTAACGCGGCCACCGCCGCTGTAATGAAGAAACCGAGCCACAGGGTGTTGAGCATGGGAGAGATTCAGAGGCGAGGGCGCCCGGCGGGCAGGCTGCCGAGGTTACACGCTGGCCCACCGGGCGCCGCGCACATGTACCCCGTTTGGCACCGCCACGACAGCGACAGGGTCGTCTGAACGCGATGGCCGCATGGCCGCGGGTAAACTATAGGGTTTTGCCGCGCGGAGCGACCCACGGCAAACATCCTTCCAACATACACAAAGGTAACCCATGGGCGCGCAGTGGAAAGCAAAAGGCAAGGCACAGGTGGCCGATGCCAAGGGCAAGCTGTTTGGCAAGCTGGTCAAGGAAATCACCGTGGCCGCGCGTGGCGGTGCCGACCCGGCCAGCAATGCACGCCTGCGCCTGGTGGTGGAGCAGGCCCGCAAGGCGTCGATGCCCAAGGACACACTGGAGCGCGCCATCAAGAAGGGCTCCGGCACCGGGGCCGATGCCGTCAACTACGAGCGCGTGATCTATGAAGGCTTTGCGCCGCACCAGGTGGCGGTGATGGTCGAATGCCTTACCGACAACGTCAAGCGCACGGCGCCCGAAATGCGCGTGCTGTTCCGCAAGGGCCAGCTGGGCACGTCGGGCTCGGTGGCCTGGGATTTTGACCATGTCGGCATGATCGAAGCCGAGCCTGCCGTGGCAGGTGCCGACCCCGAAGAGGCCGCGATCGAAGCCGGTGCGCAGGACTGCGAACCCGGCGATGAAGCCGGCACCACCACCTTCTGGACCGACCCGGCTGAGCTGGACCTGGTAAGCCGCGCGCTGCCCGCCCATGGCTTCACCGTGCTGTCGGCCAAGCTGGGCTACAAGCCCAAGAACCCGGTGAACCCCGCCAACCTGACGGCCGAGCAGCTGGAGGAGGTCGAGAACTTCCTGGCCGCCATCGATTCGAACGACGACGTGCAGAACGTGTTTGTGAGCCTGGGTGGCTGACGCGGTTCCACTGGCACCACCAGGGACTGATTTGCAGCCTTTGAAGTACAAACCCACTTTGTCATGACGGCAGACCACTACGCAGCCCTCGGGCTGGCGGCCAACGCGTCGCTGACAGACATCAAGAAGGCCTTTCGCCAGAAGGCCTCGTTCTACCACCCCGACCGCAATACGGCCAGCGACGCCGCGCAGCGCTTTGCCGAGGTGCAAAAGGCCTATGAGGTGCTGTCCGACGACGACGCCCGCCAGGCCTATGACGACAACCGTCGCCGCAACCTGCTGGACGACCCGCTGCAGACCGCCCAGGAGATCTGGCAGGCCTACAGCACGCGCATTCTTTCCAATCCTTCTGCCCTGTGAAACTATCTCCTTATTTTTATGACCTTCGCTCCGCCTACCAGGCCGAGCTGGATGACCTGATCTCCGATTCCGAAGGCAAGGACGTTCTGCGCAAGCGCCTGGCCGAAAAGCGCAACGAGATGGCGTTTCTGGTGCAGATGATGGAGCTGGCCCCCGAGATGGTGGCGGTGGTCTTTCACCGGGGCTTTCGCTTCCTCAAACCGGCGGCGGTGGAGCACCTGCTGGGCCTGCCGGTGAACGAGCTGCCCGACTGGCACAGCCTGAGCCACGCGGTGGTGCTGGAGCCCTGGGCGATGGGCCTGGCCGAAACGGTGTTGCGTGAGCCCCTGGGCGCGCGTTTTCTGGCGGTGGCTGCCGGCCTTGAATACCTGCAGCAGCACGCCCGCATGGCCCCTGCTGCCGCAGCCCATGGCGACAGCGATGCCGAGGACGACGGTGAAGACGCCGCCGAACACGACGACGACTACAACGCCTTGAGCGCCGACGATGCGGTGGACCCGCACAACAGCCGTACGCGCGACGAGGCCAGCGCCAACTGGCTGGCCGATGTGGGCTTTGAGCGGAAAGAATGAACCACCCCCTGAGTCGCCTTCAGCGCCTTCCCCCTCTCCTTCGGGAGGGGGACGCACCCGGTGGCCTGGCAAAGCCAGCTCCACGGGCGCACTGGCTTGGGCCACGCCAGTTTCACCGGACTGCGCGTGTTGCCCGGCGATGTGGAAAATCAAGAAGGAAGATGCATGAGTGACCGCAACCAACACCTGGCCCTGATCACCAAAACCACGAGCCTCATCGCTGCCGGTGACATCGTGGGCGCGGAATCCGCGCTGTCCGAACTGGCGGATGCCGAAGGCGACAACGCCCTGATGGTGGTGCTGGACCAGCTCGCGCCCAAGGACATCCTGGCCGTGATGCGCGAGTACGACGATTCCAAGGCCTCCGTGGTCAACCTGCTGGTCACGCCCGAGCAGTTCGCCCGCGCCATGGTGCTGGAAAAGCAGTACAAGGACCTCACCCACACGCACCTGCGCAACATGGTCAACGCCGTGGTCTTCCGCGACGACGCCGACCCGGTGGAGTTCCTCACCGCCATTGGCGACCTGGAAGGCGGCGCCGAGGCCCTGGCCAACTACTTTGCCGAAAAGTGGAGCCGCATCGAGGCCTTTGCCCGCACCGGCACCTTTGACGCGACCGAAGATTACGGTGTCACGCTGAGCGACGACGAGCTGCTGGCCTCGGGCTACGTGCAGCCGCGCGTGGACCAGGACGAGGTGGCCGACCGCGACTGGATGCAGATGGCCTGGCTGCTGCGCTATGAATGCCGCGACCTTTTCATCGAAATGCTGCTGGTGCTGCGCGCCAAGGCCCGTGCGTTTGATCTGGGCCTGGAAGAGGGCGACGAGACGGCGGAAGAAGATGACGGCAAGTTCGAGACCAGCGAAACCGACCGCGGCAAGGCCACACCTGCCGCACGTGCTTCTGACGAAGAATCCGCTATCTAGAGAACAACCCCCTGTGGCGCTGCGCGCCTTCCCCCTTCTCTCGAATGGCTGTGCCATTCGGGAAGGGGGACACCGCCAGCGCGGCGGGGCGGCCCTTGCGCGGCGGTCCTGGCCTGGGGCCGCGCCAGTTGTAAAGAGCGTGAGCAACACCTAGCGTGATGGATACCCACATGACCCAGCCCGATACGCCTTCATCTGATGCCCAGCCGGTTGCAGCCGCGAACGCCCTGCAATTGCACGACGCGCGGCCTTTCTTTGAAAAGGCGCTGGTCTACGGTGTGCAGCACGGCTTCATTGATGCCGACCGGCTGGCCGCCATCAACACCGATGCGCCCAAGGGCATGGTTCAGATTGCCCGCTACTTTGGCAGCGAGTTCTTGCGGCCCGAGCTGGAGAAGGCGCGCGACCGCATGGTCAACCTCATCAGCCTGTACCTGCTGGAGACCACGGACGGCGACCTGGCCAAGGCGGCGGTCTCGCTGCGCGACAACTCGTTCCTTTCGCGCTCCAAGGGTGGCTCAGACATGCTCAAGCGGCTGATTGCCATGCCCGAGAGCAGCAACTTTGGCATGGCGGGCTATGCCGATGCCGAGACGCAGCTTTTGGCCGTGTGGTCGCTGCGCAGCCATGCTGACTACCGGGCCGAGCTGGCGCGCCGCTCACAGATTGCGCAGGCCATCCATGCCGCGCAGTGGTTGGCAGAGCAGTTCGATCTGGACCCCGATGAGCTCGAAGCTGCAGGCGCCGACGCCGAGGCGGTCATCCGCACCGGGCTGCTCATGCTGGCGCTGGCGTCCAGGGCCATGGACCTGGGCGAATGGCCCAACACCGTGGCGTTTGAAAAATGGGTGCTTGCTCAGCGCAAGAAGAAGCTCGCTGCGCCTTCCCAGCTGCGTCTGCCCCCCGGCCTGCCCGTGGAGCTGCGCGATTCAGTGCAGGCACACTGCGCCAGCGTGCTGGCCGACCTGCCCAAGGTACTGGATGCCGCCACACCGCTTCGCACGCTGCTGCGTCCCACGGGCGCTTTTCGCGCGCGCTACTTTCTGCTGGATGACCCGCTGGCCGAGGTGGACAGCTTCCACCGCAGCCTGGATGCGCTGGACGAGGGTGAAGAGCCCCCGCTGCCTGCCAGCAAGACCTGGACAAGAACCACCCAGGGCAACGACGATGAACATTCGCTGCTCACGCTGTTCCTGTGCCTGGCTGCGGGTGTGCCCAAGAAAACCCTGTTGACCGAAAAGACCGCGGCCAGCCTGGTGCGCAAGGTGCGCAAAGCGGGCCTGCAGCCCCAGCTCGCCACCGACTTCATCCGCGCGCACGCGCCCGGCGTGCACCAGCAGGACTACATCACGCTGTGGACGGGTTTCTTTCAGGACGCAGAAAAAATCTTGCTCAGCGACATGGACTACCAGCTGCACGACGCTCTGGCCCTGCTGCGCCGGGAATGCAATGTGGTGGTTTAAAGAAGCCCGCAGTGAGAAGCGCCCCGCGCTGCTGCCAGCGCCTGTGCCATCCCGCGTGGGGCTGAACGATCTGCCGGGTCAGGCCGGTTAACATTCCAGCCGCCCGCCCTACACCCTCACAGTGCACACGCCCACACTTCTCATCATTGCAGCGCTTCTGACGGGGCTTGTCACCGCCGTGCTGTATGCCGTGTGGTCGTTCAACCGGAATATCCCCGGACTGCGCCTTTGGATGCTTTCGTTCCTGACGGGTTCGGTGTTCGGTGTGAGCCTGCTGGTGCGGGAGCGGTTGCACGAGGTGGTGGCGGTGGTGGTGTCCCAGGCCACGGTATCGCTGGCAGCGTACTTTTGCCTGATGGCAAGCCGCGCCTACATGGGGCGGCGGCCTTTTTCGCATGTCTACGCGGTGGTGGCCATCGCTACGCTGGTGGCCTTGTCGGTGTTTTTCACGGTGGTGCATCCCCATCAGGGCATGCGTTTTGTGTTCGCGGGGCTGGGTGCCGGCATCTGCTACCTGCTGGCCGCAGCCACGCTGGCCCAAGGTGGTTTGCGCCGCGTTCCCGCGCGCTATCTGTTTGCCCTGGTGGCCGGGTTGCACGGGTTGTTTCTGTTGCTCCGTCCGGCGCTGTTCCA
The DNA here is from genome assembly GCF_000238595.1 of Acidovorax sp. NO-1. Lineage (GTDB taxonomy): Bacteria > Pseudomonadota > Gammaproteobacteria > Burkholderiales > Burkholderiaceae_C > Acidovorax. The sequence continues at coordinate 64,092 of NZ_AGTS01000077.1, forward strand.
GCTGGGCGTGGCGGGGGCCCCCGGGGAGGCTGCGGGCGCCGGTCTGGTGGCGCAGCTTTCGCAGTTTGTGGTGCTCGAAGCCATTGTGGCGGTGGTCCTGCTGGCGTTTGGAGCGCTGATTCTGGCCAATGAATACATCACCACCGAGTTGCGGCACCTTGCCGAGGTGGACCCGCTGACCAGCGTTTTCAACCGCCGCGCGTTTCTCACGTTACTCGACAAGGCCATCAGCAGTGCCCAGCGTACGCAGTCTGCGTTGCCCGTGATGGTGATCGACCTCGATCATTTCAAGAAGATCAACGACACGCGGGGCCACCGTGCGGGTGACGATGTGTTGCGCCACTTTGTGATGCTGGCTCTCCGCTGTCTGCGCAAGGAGGACGTGATGGGCCGCCTCGGAGGCGAGGAGTTCGCCATCTTCCTGCCGAATGCGGGCGATGGCGGAGCCCTTGCCGTGGCGGAGCGACTGCGTGCCCTGGTGCAAGCGCAGCCGCTGCTGGCAACGGACGCGTGCCCGATTCCGCTCACGGTGAGCGTGGGTGTCACGCTGTGCGCTGATGGCGACTCCGCAGACTCGGCCCTGCAGCGCGCCGACGAGGCCATGTACCTGGCCAAGGAGCGGGGTCGCAACCGGGTCGAGACGCTGGCCAAGCCCGCCGCCGCGCACGCCGTGCACGCCGCCACTGAGAGCTGAGTGCCGCCGGCCAGGGATGATAGCGACGGCTATCGCTGTGGTTTGCGCCTTGCCTGACAACGATTTCGATATTTTTTCACCGAACTTCCAACTCAGTGCACTAGATGGACGTGAAATCCACACTGCCAGGCCGTCCGTGCACCTGCAGCTGTGCCACGGGCGCCGGGCTGCTGGCCAGCCGCTTGCCGCGCCGCCACACCCCCAGCCGCACAGCGCGCAGGCGGATGGCCTCCACCGGGTTGCGCGCGTGCAGCAGCACAAAGTCGGCATGGCAGCCGGGCGCGATGCCGTAGTCCTCCAGCCCCAACAGGCGTGCAGGGTTCACCGTCACCGCATCGAAACACTGGCGCATTCCGGCCTGGCTGGTCATCTGGCCCACGTGCAGGCCCATGTGTGCGGCCTCCAGCATGTCGGCGCTGCCGCCGCTGTACCAGGGGTCGAGCACGCAGTCGTGGCCGAAAGCGACGGTGAGGCCCGCAGCCATCAGCTCGGGCACGCGGGTCATGCCCCGGCGCTTGGGGTAGGTGTCGTGGCGGCCCTGCAAGGTGATGTTGATGAGAGGGTTGGCCACCACGCCCAGATCGGCCTCGGCCATCAGGGGAATGAGCTTGCTCACGTAGTAGTTGTCCATGCTGTGCATGGAGGTGAGATGCGAGCCCGTCACACGGCCGTGCAGGCCCAGGCGCTGGGTTTCAAAAGCCAGGGTTTCGACATGGCGCGAGTGCGGGTCGTCGGATTCGTCGCAGTGCATGTCCACGCGCTTGCCGCGTTCGGCGGCCAGCTCGCAGAGGATCTTCACGCTCTCGGCCCCCTGGGCCATCGTGCGTTCGAAGTGAGGAATGCCGCCCACCACGTCCACGCCCATATCCAGAGCCCGTTTCAGGTTGTCGAGCCCGCCCGGCGCGCGCAGCACGCCGTCTTGCGGGAAAGCCACCAACTGCAAATCCAGGTAGGGCGCCACGCGCTGTTTTACATCCAGCAGGGCCTGCACGGGCAGCAGGCTGGGGTGGCTCGTGTCCACGTGGCTGCGAATGGCCAGCAGTCCGCGCGCCACGGCCATGTCGCAATACCGCAGGGCGCGCTCCACGATGGACTCGTGCGTCAGCGTCGGCTTGAGCTCGCCCCACAGTGCAATGCCTTCGAGCAGCGTGCCACTCTCGTTCACGCGCGGCTGGCCGTAGCTCAGGGTCGAATCCATATGGAAATGCGCATCCACAAACGGCGGGCTCACCAGCAGGCCACCGGCATCTACCGTCTCATGCGCGGGCGCTTGCAGGCCCTCGGTCACTTCGGCAATGCGGCCGTCCTGCACGGCGATGGACATGTTCTGGCGGCCATCGGGCAGGGTGACGTGGGTGATGAGCAGGTCGAGCATGGCGTGGGCGGTTCAGGTAGTAGTGTCGGGTTTTTTCAAGACGTGAGCGGGCTCTGTGCCTAAGCTCTGGGTCTCGCTTTGCGCATCAACGTTTTAGCGCATCCATTCTTACAAAGGCAGCTCTCATGCAATTTGGCTACACGATTCTCTACGTCGAAGACGTTCCCAAGACCATCGCTTTTTATGAAGCCGCTTTTGGCTATGCTCGCCGCTTTGTGCACGAGGCAGGCGACTTTGGCGAGTTGGACACCGGCGCCACCGCGCTGGCGTTCTCGTCGCTGCGGCTGATGTCCGAGCTTGGCAAGAACCCGCAGCGCGCGTCGGCCGATGCGCCCAGTTTCGAGATCGCGTTCACCACGGCCGACGTGGCCGCCGCTGTGCAGCGCGCGGTGGATGCCGGTGGGCGCCTGGTGCAGGCGCCCGAGCAGATGCCCTGGGGCCAGACCGTGGCCTATGTGGCGGACATCAACGGGGCGCTGGTGGAGCTGTGCACGCCTGTGGCGCCCCCGGCCGCTTGAACTGTGGGGATCACTTTGGCGCTGGCAGCGTCGCCCCGTCATTGGCGCCAGGTGCACACAACAATCAGGCATAGCCCGCCTGCGCCACCGTGGCCAGCAGTTGCGGTGCGCCGCGCAATGACGCAGGTGTTTGCCCCAGCCAACGCAGGCAATCGCGGCTGAAGTGCGCCTGGTCGGCATAGCCGTGATCCGCGGCAATCTCGGCCAGCGGTTGCGTTGTGCCCAAGGCCAGTGCGGCTCTGCGCACCCGGGCCAGGGCGCGCCAGAAACGGGGCGTTTGGCCGGTGGTGCGATGGGTCAGGCGCTCCAGGCTGCGCTCTGAGACTCCCAGGCTGTGCGCCGCCGTGCCTACGGTTCGGCAATGCGCCAGCGAGCGGAGCGCTTCTTGCGCACGCGGGTCCGCGCGGGTGTGCTGGTCAATGGCTTCCAGCAACAAGGTTTCCGGCGCCGTTGTGCCACCACCGGCCAAGCTGGAGGAGGGCCGCCCTGCGCGGTGCTGGGCTTGCTGCCAATCCTGCCAAATAGCTTGTGCAGACCTCAACAAGGCGGGCCCGTCAATGCGGGTGCCCGGTACAAGGCGAAAGCCCAGCCATTGTTCGCCCGCACGCCCCGGCACGACCACTGCAGCATCGGCCAATGCAGAGATATGCCAGTCAGAGTGGCCGCGCGCATCGATATGCAAGATGAGGTCGCTGCAGCCATCGGGCAACACCGTGGTGGGGTTTGCGTCGGTGGTGTTGAACTGCCAACGCGCCAGCACCGTGGGGGGCAGCACAGGTAGTGCGATGCGATGAAGCGGCGTGGCGGGCATGGCAGGGTAGGGGCTTAGCGCCTTTGGGTGGTGCGAAAACGCACATCGCCTGGCTTGTGCCCTGCATCGATGGTGATGCGGAAAGCACGGTCTCCATGGCCGGACTCCGCCCGCGCGGTAAACCGAATGCCTCGGCGCGTGGGCTGACAGTTCATCTGGGTCAGGGTGATTTCGGCGTGGTCGTTGTTGATGGCGTCAAAGCTGTGTGTGTGCACCTCGCTCGCGCTGTCGTTGCCGTCGCGCACGATCCACTGCAGGTACACAAACGACTGCCCATAGCGCGTTGCGTGCACGATGCGATACATGCCTTGGCCTCCCCCGGGCTGCGTGGGCGCGTGCCATTCGCCACAGACCTTGATCCAGTCCACATCGGGCGCGGTGGCAAAGGATTCATACGGCATGTCCATGCCCAGCGCGTGGGCCTGGCCCGCGCAGGCCAGCAGAGCCGGGGCGAGCCAACGGGCAAAAGTCTGTGGAACCAGTTTCATCGCTCTCCCTTGCGATACGGCTTCATCAGCGCCTGTGGATACGCCGCCTTGCGCGCCACCAGCACCAGCGCCAGGATGGACAGCAGGTAGGGCAGCATCAAATACACCTGGTACGGCAGCCATGCATCGCCCGCCTGCTGAAGGCGCAGCTGCAGCGCATCGAAGAAGGCAAACAGCAGGGCGCCCAGCAACGCCTTGCCGGGCCGCCACGAGGCAAACACCACCAGCGCCACACAGATCCAGCCCCGGCCGTTGATCATGTTGAAGAAAAACGCGTTGAAGGCCGACAGCGTGAGGAACGACCCCGCTACGCCCATCAGCGCCGACCCCGCCACGATGGCGCCCGTGCGTGTGGCCGCCACCGAGATGCCCTGGCCTTCGGCCGCTTGCGGGTTCTCGCCCACCATGCGCACGGCCAGGCCGAGCGGTGTGCGCATCAGCACCCAGGCCAATAGCGGCACCAGCAGCAGGGCCAGCAAGGTAAGTGGCGTCTGGGCAGAGAGGATGGGAATGCCCAGCCACTCCATGGACGCAAAGGGCTCAATGGTGGGCGGCGTGTTCACCTTGGGAAAGCTCACGCGATAACCGTAGTAGCTGAGCGCAGTGGCCAGCAGCGTGATGCCGAGCCCTGACACATGCTGCGACAGCGCCAGCCCCACGGTGAGCCACGCGTGCAGCAGGCCAAACACCGCGCCAGTCAGCGCCGCCACCAGCACCCCGGTCCACAGCCCGTAGCCCGCGTATACCGCCAGCCAGCCGGTGAAGGCGCCTGCGACCATGATCCCTTCAATGCCCAGGTTAAGCACGCCTGCGCGTTCGCACAGCAGCACCCCGAGCGTGCCCAGGACGAGCGGCGTGGCCACCCGCAGGGTGGCGATCCAGAAGGCAGGATTGGCGAGGATGTCGAGCAGTTCGGTCATTTGCCCGCCTCGGCACTGGTTACTTTTATTTTGATAGCTGCTAGCGCTTGATGGATAAGCGCTAGAGGCCAATTTGGGTTGAAATTCTGGTGCGCGTGCTTGTTCATGGCGCTCTCATTTCCACCGCACACGGTATTGCGTGAGAAGCCCGGCCACCAGCACCGCAATCAGCGAGGTCGCAACGATTACATCCGCAATGTAGGTGGGCACACCCACCGCGCGGCTCATGCTGTCGGCCCCCACCAGCACGCCCGCCACAAAGGTGCCCGCTGCGATCACGCCCAGCGGGTGCAGCCCGGCCAGCATGGCGATCACGATGCCGCTGTAGCCGTAGCCCGGCGACATGTCGAGCGTTACATAACTCGTGCGGCCCGCCACCTCGATGGCGCCTGCCAGCCCGGCAAGCCCGCCCGAGAGCAGGGCGACCAGAACGACAGTGCGGGTGATGGGCACGCCTGCAAAGGCGGCAGCCCGCGCATTGGCCCCGGCAGCGCGAATGTCAAAGCCCGGCACCGTGCGCGCCAGCAGCGCCCACAGCATCACCGCCAGAGAGATGGCCCACAGCAGGCCGGTGTGCAGACGCGTCTGCGGCACCAGCTTGGAGAGTTCCAGGTCGCCCTGCAGCGCCACACTCTGCGGCCAGCCCATCGAGAGCGGGTCTTTCATCGGGCCATCGAGCAGGGCCGACACCAGCAGCAGCATGATGAAGTTGAGCAGCAGCGTGGTGACCACCTCGTCCACCCCCAGCCGCGCCTTCATCAGCGCCGGGCCCAGCAGCAGCGCGGCGCCCGCCAGCGCGGCGGCCAGCATCATCAGCGGAAAGAGCACGTAGGGAGACCACTCCAGCCCCGTGCCGCCATGCATGCCGCCCACAGCCACGGCGGCCAGCGCCCCGGCGTAGAGCTGCCCCTCGGCCCCGATGTTGAACAGCCGCGCGCGGAAGGCCACGGCGGCGGCCAGCCCGGTCAGGATCAGCGGCGTGGCGCGGGTGAGGGTTTCGGTCAGCGCGAACACCGAGCCGAACGCGCCTTGGAGCAGCAGCGCATAAGTGCGGCCGACCGGCGCCCCGGCCCACAGCACCAGCAGGCCGCTGATCAGCAGCGTGAACACCACGGCGCCCACCGGCGCCAGCACGTAGGCGGCGGGGGAGGTGTGGTTGCGTTTTTCGAGTCGCATGGGGTTGTTGCTTTTGGCGTGTTTTATTGATCCGGCATCCGTCCACACGAACCGTTCACGCTGAGCCTGTCGAAGCGCCACGCAGGGCTTCGACAGGCTCAGCCCGAACAGTGGGGGGAGCGCCCGCCATGGCCAGGCCGATGGCTTCGCGTGTCCAGTCTTCGGCGCGTCGCGCCTCGCTCAGTTGTCCGTCGTGCATGACGGCCACACGGTCCCCCAGGGCCAGCACTTCGTCGAGGTCGTCCGAAATCAGCAGCACCGCCGCACCGGCATCGCGCGCTGCAATGAGCTGCTGCTGCACAAACATCACTGCACCAATGTCCAGCCCCCAGGTCGGCTGGTGTGCCACGATGAGTTGGGGTGCGGGCGCTGTGTTGCCTGCATCGTCCTGCGGCGGCAACAGCGCCCGGCCCAGAATGAGCTTTTGCATGTTGCCGCCCGACAGCGACCGCGCGGGCGTATCCGGCCCGCCGCCGCGCACATCAAAGGTCTCGGCCACGCTCTGCGCATGCTGGCGCGCGGCGCGGCGTTTGACCCAGAAGGCGCGCAACCACGGGTGCGCAAACCAGGGGCCGCGCAGGCGTTCGGACACGGCGTTCTCCCACACCGGCAAGTCGCCCACCACGCCCACGGCGTGCCGGTCTTCGGGAATGCGGGCCACGCCCTGGCTCACCAGCCACGCGGGCCGGGCTTGCAGGGGGGCGCCACGCAGCGTGACCTGGCCGGCGGCGGCTGCACGCACGCCACACAACACATCGGCCAGCGCCACCTGGCCATTGCCGCTGACGCCTGCAATGGCCACGATCTCGCCTGCGCGCAGGGTGAGGGATACATCGTTCAGCCGGTCGCGCCCGGTGGGGGCGGTGCTGACGTTGCTCAGGGTGCAGATGGGCTCGCCCACGTTCTGCGCGGGGCGGCGTTCGGCCGCTTCGATCGCATGGCCCACCATCCACTGCGCCAATTGCCCTTGGGTCGTGCCCTGCGCTGGCGCCTCGGCCACCAGCTTGCCCTGGCGCAGCACGGCCACCCGGTGCGATACACGCAGTACCTCGCCCAGCTTGTGGCTGATAAAGATGATGGACAGGCCCTGCGCCACCATCTGTGCCAGGGTGTCGAACAGTGCCTCGCTCTCCTGCGGGGTGAGCACGGCAGTGGGTTCATCCAGGATCAGAATGTGGGCGCCCCGGTAGAGCGCTTTCAAAATTTCCACCCGCTGGCGCTCGCCCACCGAGAGACTGCCGACCTTCGCATCGGGGCTCACTGGCAGGCCAAACTGCTGCGACACGGCCAGCAGCTTGGCGCGTGCCTCGCTGCGGCGCGAAAAGGGCTGCCACAGCGGCTCGCTGCCCAGGAGCACGTTGTCCAGCACCGTGAGGTTGTCGGCCAGCGTGAAGTGCTGGTGCACCATACCAATGCCCGCAGCCAGCGCCGCACGCGGCTGGCCGGGGGGCAGGGGCCGGCCGAAGACTTCGATGCTGCCTTCGTCGGCCACGTAGTGCCCGAAGAGGATGGACATCAGCGTGGACTTGCCCGCGCCGTTTTCGCCCAGCAGGGCCAGCACTTCGCCGCGTGCGAGCGTCAGGCTGATGCTGTCGTTGGCAACGAGCTTTCCGAAGCGTTTGGTGATGCCCGACAGACGCAGAACGGGTGTGTCGTTCGCGCTCGCCGCCATCACTTGGCGGTGGACTTGGGCTGGCTGTCGTCCACCTTCACGGTGAACTTGCCCGCCAGGATGTCCGCCTCTTTTGCCTTGACCTTGGCCACGATGTCAGCGGGCACCTTCTTCTCGAACGTGCCCAAGGGGGAAAGTTCAGAGCCCTTGTGCTTCATCATCGAATACGGGCCGTAATCCTCGGCGGTGAACTTGCCTTCCTTCACCAGCTTGAGCGCGCGGTCGATGCTGGGCTCCATGTGCCAGATGGCCGAGGCGACCACGGTGTCGGGATACTGTGGCTGGGTGTCGATCACGTTGCCGATGGCGAGCTTGCCTTTTTCCTTGGCGGCGTCGCTTACGCCAAAGCGCTCGGCGTAGAGCACATCGGCGCCCTTGTCGATCATGGCGAAGGTGGCTTCCTTGGCCTTGGGTGGATCAAACCAGCTGTTGATGAAGGTGACGGTGAACTCGACCTTGGGGTTGGTTTCCTTGGCACCGGCCATGAAGGCGTGCATCAGGCGGTTGACCTCGGGGATGGGAAAGCCGCCCACCATGCCGATCTTGTTGGTCTTGGTCATGCCGCCGGCGATCATGCCGCTGAGGTACGCGGGCTCCTGGATGTAGTTGTCGAACACGCTGAAATTGGGCGCCTGCGGCTTGCCCGACGAGCCGAGCAGGAAGGAGGTCTTGGGAAAGTCCTTGGCCACCTTGCGGGCGGCGGCTTCCACCGCAAAGGCCTCGCCCACGATGAGCTGGTTGCCGCCGGTGGCGTACTCGCGCATCACGCGCTCGTAGTCGGCGTTGCTCACGTTTTCGCTGGCCTTGTATTCGATCTCGCCACGCGATTCTGCGGCCTTGAGCGCCTTGTGGATGCGGCTGACCCATTGCTGCTCGAAAGGCACCGTGTAGATCGCCGCAACCTTGAGCTTGGACTGCGCGAAGGCCAGAGAGGGCGCCATCGCCATGGCGGCAGATAGGGCCATGGAAGTGCAGAGCAGGCGTCCGGTGAAGATGCGGCGAGTGGTCATGGTGGGTCCTTCAGACAAGCGAACAAGGAGGTTGGGTGTGCTGCTACCAAGCAAGGAGCGCGCCAGTCGGTGGCTGTGTAACTGCAAACCAGCGGCAAGTCTGCCAGAGGAAAGCCACCAGTTGGTAAAAAAATGGTGCATGCGTGCAGCGCATCCGGAAACCAGACCGGGGCACCCCACCACGGTAGGGCTCCCAATTGGCAGATGCGCATCGCAGCGAGACCCGGTGATGAAAAAAAGCCACCGCTGGGCGGCAAGCCCTGCGGTGGCTGGTGCACGGGCGCTGCAGTTGTGCGCTTATTTGGTGCCAAAAATGCGGTCACCCGCATCGCCCAGGCCCGGCAGGATGTAGCCGTGGTCGTTCAGCTCGCGGTCGATGGCGGCGGTAAAGATCGGCACATCGGGGTGGGCCTTTTGCAGTGTGGCCACACCTTCGGGCGCGGCCAGCAGGCACACGAACTTGATGGAGCGGGGGTTGAGCTTCTTTAGGCGGTCCACACAGGCGGCGGCCGAGTTGCCGGTGGCCAGCATCGGGTCCACCACGATGATGTCGCGCTCGTCCATCTCGGACGGCATCTTGAAGTAATACTCCACGGGCTGCAGCGTGGCGGGGTCGCGATACAGGCCGATGTGGCCCACGCGGGCGCCGGGCACCACGTTGAGCATGCCGTCCAGAAACCCGTTGCCTGCGCGCAGGATGGAGACCAGCACCAGCTTCTTGCCGTCGATGACCTTGCCGGTCATGGTTTCCAGCGGGGTTTCGATCTCGATGTCCTGCAGCGGCATGTCACGCGTCACTTCGTACGCCATCAGCGTGGACAGCTCGCCCAGCAGGCGGCGAAAGCTGTTGGTGCTGGCGTCTTTCTTGCGCATCAGCGTGAGCTTGTGCTGGACGAGGGGATGGGTGATGACGGTGACGTTGCTGTTCATGGCCTGGCCTGTGTTTTTTTGGGGGGAGAAGCGGGCAAGTCTAATCTGCAAGAAACCGCGCGTAGCGCGACAGATCCACGTTGCCGCCACTGATCAGGATGCCCACCCGCTTGCCGCGCACGTCCACACTGCCATGCTGGGCACCGGCAAAGGCCAGGGCGCCTGTGGGCTCAACCACGAGTTTCATGCGTTCGGCAAAAAACCGCAGTGCCTCGACCAGTTGCGCATCGGTGGCGGTCACCATGTCGTCGGCCAGGCGCTGGATGATGGGGAAGGTGATTTGCCCCAGCGCCTGGGTTTGTGCGCCATCGGCAATGGTGTGGGGTGTGGGGATCTGCACGATGTGGCCGGCGCGCACCGACTGCTGGCCATCGTTGCCGGCTTCGGGCTCCACGCCCACCACGCGGCAATGCGGTGCCAGTGCCTCGGCAGCCAGCAGGCTGCCCGCCAGCAGGCCGCCGCCGCCCACGCAGACAAAGAGGTAATCCAGGTCCGGCACATCTTCCAGCAGTTCCTTGGCGGCCGTGCCCTGGCCCGCGATGACATGGGGGTGGTCAAACGGGGGCACCAGGGTCATGCCACGCTCCAGCGCCAGCTGGCGGCTGATGCCCTCGCGGTCTTCGGTGTAGCGGTTGTAGGTGACGACCTGGGCTCCGTATTGCCGTGTGGCCGCCATCTTGGAGGCGGGCGCGTCTGCGGGCATGACGATGACGGCGGGCATGTCCAGCATCCGGGCCGACAGCGCGATGGCCTGCGCGTGGTTGCCGGCCGAAAAGGCCAGCACGCCGCGCTCGCGCTGCTCATCGGTAAACTGGGCCAGGGTGTTGAAGGCGCCCCGGAACTTGAAGGCGCCGGTGCGCTGCAGGTTCTCGCATTTGAAGAACAGTTGAGCACCCAGTAGGTCGTCGGCGGTGGTGGAGCGCAGCACCGGCGTGTGGTGCGCCATGCCCTTGAGCCGGTGCGCGGCGGCGGCCACGTCGTCGTAGGTGGGCGGGGTGAGGCTGGGCAAGGTCATGGCGGCATCCCTGGTGGCGGGGCAAACGCTTGCCCCTTCAGCCCTCGGATGATAGCGGGTTGCCGCGTGGTTTCAATCCAAAATGGCCTTATGCGCTTGTGTGGCAAGCGCGAGCAGCTATAGATTTTGATGGTTGATGGCGGGTCAGCCCAGCTCGCTGAACCGTTGCAGCGGCGTCAGTGCCGGGAAGTCGCCCGCGCGCTTTTGCTTCATCGCCGTGACCGACTCGCGCACATGCTGGTTGCTCCAGATGGCGCCTTGCAGCCAGCCCATCTGGCGCAGGCTGTCTTCCACCGAATGGTCGCGCGCGTAGTTCACGGCCTGCTTGGTGCCCCAGATGGCCACAGGCGGCTTGCCGGCGATCTCTTGCGCACACTGCAGCGCGGCGGCCAGCATGGCCTCTTGTGTGTCGAACACCTCGTTGACCAGGCCGTAGCCAAGTGCTCTGGCTGCGCCCAGGCGGCGGCCGGTGTAGGCCAGCTCTTTCACCACGCCCAGCGGGATGAGCTTGGGCAGGCGCTGCAGGGTACCCACGTCGGCCACCATGCCAATGTTGATCTCCTGGATGCAAAAGAACGCGTCGGCCGTGGCGTACCGGATGCAGCCTGCCGTGACCATGTCCACCGCGCCGCCAATGCAGCCGCCCTGGATGGCCATGATCACGGGGATGCGCAGGTTGTCGATGCGGGTGAAGGTGGCCTGCATGTCGGTGAGCAGGTCGAAGATGGCGGCGCGGCCTTCGGGGCTCTGGTCGTCCATGGTGATGGCGCCGCCAAAGGTCTCGAGCGCCATGCCAGCACTGAAGTGCTTGCCCGTGCTGCTGATGACCAGCGCCCGCGCCTCGCCCCCTTGGTGCAGCCGGGCAAGCACCGCGTCCAGCTCGCGCCAGAACGTGGGGTGCATGGTGTTCATGGCCTCGGGTTTGTTCAGAACCAGATGGGCTACGTGGTCAGTGATGCTGAGGGAAAAGCAGGTGAGGGCAGGGGTATTCATGGGGTGCCACTGTAGACCTGCTGGCGCGCGCCGTGTCGTCGCCTGGGCGACTTTGGGTGTTTTTGGCCTCTGGCGCTTATCCATAAAGCGCCAGCAGCTATCAATTCAGGAGTTCAAGGCTGCGCTGATGCCGCCTTTGTCGGCGCAACTCAGTCCCCACCGCCGCCGCAACCGCCGCCATCTCCGCCCCCGTCGGAGCTGTCGGCCCCGCCGAAATCCCCTGAACTGCCGCTGTGGCTTCCGTCCGAAAAGCTGGTGCCGCAGTAGGTGCCGCCACCAGTGCCCCCCGCATCGCTTTTCTGGCCGATGTCGGAGCAGTCCGGCACATACGTGAAGCCGTTGGGGATGGCGAATTTGGCATCGAGCGCAAACAGGAGCGGCAGGCGGCTGGGTGCCTTCGGGTCGATCGACTCCTCCTTGCACGCCCAGTACCAGGCGCGGCGCAGCCCATCGTTGTGGCGGGCCTTCGGGCCCAGCGCCTCGGCGGGCGTGTGGTGCAGGAAGAAGCCCAGCGCGTCGCGGCACCAGTGTTTGTAGGCCTGGGTGTGCAGGATGAACTCGTGCCACAGCGCATCCACCGCGCGGGACGGCATGGCCACAAACTGCCTGTTGCTGTGCACGCAGGCAAGGAAGAACTGGCGCAGCCCGCGTTCGACGAGTTCGCAGTCGCGCGGGCTCAGGTGGGGGTAGGTCTCGCGCAACTTGCGCTGCAGAAAGCGGGGCAGGGGGGCTTCACGGATGTGGCGCCGGTGCATTGATTGCGCCCACTGGAGAACGAGTACGGAGAGCACTACCGTGCAGAACAGGTAAAAAAGCCAGATCCCGTGGAACCGCCAGACGGCTGCGAATATTCCGACGAAGGCCAGTGCCCAAGCCCCGACGGCGATCAGCCTGATGTTGTCCCCCACGCGCATCAGCAGGTATTCGAATCGTGTCATCGCTCCTCCTTCTTGTTGTTATGTCTGGCGATTTCACGACCGTTGTATGACTGTTGGATGACACTTTTTGATGTGTCGTCGAATTGTCACGCGCGCACCCGCCAGCCCGGCACGGGCGGGCTGGAAGCGTGGTGGGGGAGAAATGATGAGCGGCGGGGGGAATCGCTCGACGCGGGGCGCGCGCTTTTGGTTGGCGCGCGCGAAGGGGGTGGAGGGTGCGGCGCCACACCCAAGGCTTGTGGATGACCCGCAAACGCCGTGCGGCCCGTCCTGATCCGCGTTGCCGGAGACACGCGAGGGTGATGCAGGTGGTCCTTAACGGCGCTTGCTGCCGCCAAAGATGCTGCCCAGCACACCGCGCAGGATTTCACGCCCCAGGGTGGTGCCCATGGTGCGCACGGCGGATTTGGCCATGGTCTGGGCCAGACCATCCCGCTTTCCGCCCCGCGGGCCGGTGCTGCCAAACAGCACATCGTTCAGCCCGCCCATCAGGCCGCCGCCGTCGCCATCGGCCGCCGCCCCCGTGGGGCCCGCCTTGCCGTTGTCCGCGGCCTGCGTGGCGGCGTCCTGGGCGCGGCCCTTGAGTTTTTCATAGGCGGACTCGCGGTCCACCATCTTTTCGTACACACCCGCCACCAGCGAACTGGCCATGAGCGCCTGGCGCTGCTGCGGCGTGATGGGGCCGAGCTGGCTGCCCGGGGGCAACACGAACACACGCTCGGTCACGCTGGGGCGACCCTTGGCGTCCAGAAAACTCACCAGCGCCTCGCCCACGGCCAGTTCGGTGATGGCGGTCTCGATGTCCAGCCCAGGCTTTTGCCGCATGGTGGTGGCCGTGGCTTTGACGGCCTTCTGGTCGCGGGGGGTGAAGGCGCGCAGCGCGTGCTGCACGCGGTTGCCCAGCTGGGCCAGCACGCTGTCGGGGATGTCCAGCGGGTTCTGCGTGACGAAGTACACCCCCACGCCTTTGGAGCGCACCAGGCGCACCACCAGCTCGATGCGCTCGATGAGCACCTTGGGCGCCTCGTTGAACAGCAGGTGCGCCTCATCAAAGAAGAACACCAGCTTGGGCTTTTCGGGGTCGCCGATCTCGGGCAGCGTCTCGAACAACTCGGACAGCATCCACAACAGAAAGGTGGCGTACAGCCGTGGCGAGTTCATGAGCCTGTCGGCCGCCAGGATGTTGACCACACCATGCCCGTTGGTGTCGGTCTGCATGAAGTCCTGGATGTCGAGCATGGGCTCGCCAAAGAACTTGTCGCCGCCCTGCTGCTCGATCTGCAGCAGGCCGCGCTGGATGGCGCCCACGCTGGCGGCACTGACGTTGCCGTATTCGGTGGTGAACTCCTTGGCGTTGTCACCCACGTACTGCAGCATGGCACGCAGGTCTTTCAGGTCCAGCAGCAGCAGGCCGTTGTCGTCGGCAATCTTGAACACCAGGTTGAGCACGCCCAGCTGCGTCTCGTTCAGGTTGAGCATGCGGCCCAGCAGCAGCGGGCCCATGTCGGAAATGGTGGCGCGCACCGGGTGGCCCTGCTCTCCAAACACGTCCCACAACGTGGTGGGGCAGGCCAGCGGGGTGGGGAGGGGCAGCCCACGGTCCTTGAGCACCGCCGCCAGCTTGTCGCCGATCTTGCCGGGCTGGCTGGCACCTGTGAGGTCGCCTTTCACGTCCGCCATGAACACCGGCACGCCGATGCGCGAGAAGTTCTCGGCCAGGGTCTGCAAGGTCACGGTCTTGCCCGTGCCGGTGGCGCCGGTGACAAGCCCGTGGCGGTTGGCCAGGCCAGGGAGCAGGTGGCATTCAATGGTGTCGTGCTTGGCAATCAGCAGGGGTTCGGCCATTTCGGGTTTCCTCGGAGATCGGTGGCGGGCAAAAAGTAAAATCGCGCCCACTAGATTAAATCAATACAAAAGGACTTCCCGTGGCAGGACACAGCAAATGGGCGAATATCCAGCACCGCAAAGGGCGCCAGGATGAAAAACGCGGCAAGATCTGGACCCGCATCATTCGTGAAATCACTGTGGCTGCCCGCTCGGGCGGCGGCGACCTGTCGGCCAACCCCCGCCTGCGCCTTGCGGTGGACAAGGCCAAAGCGGCCAACATGCCCGCCGACCGCATCAAATACAACATCGACAAGGCCACGGGCAACGCCGAAGGCCTGACCTACGAAGAAATTCGCTACGAGGGCTATGGCATCGGTGGCGCGGCCATCATGATCGACACCATGACCGACAACCGGGTGCGCACCGTGGCTGAAGTGCGCCACGCATTCAGCAAGCACGGTGGCAACATGGGCACCGAGGGCTCGGTGGTGTTCCAGTTCAAGCACTGTGGCCAATTGATTTTTGCACCCGGCACCAGCGAAGACAAGGTGATGGAGGTGGCGCTGGAGGCGGGCGCCGAAGACGTGGTGACCGACGAAGACGGTGCGGTGGAGGTGTTGACCGCCCCGGCCGACTTTGAAGCCGTGAAGAACGCGCTGGAGGCCGCTGGCCTGACGGCCGAGGTGGCGGGCGTGACCATGCGGCCCGAGAACACCATCGAGCTGACCGGCGACGACGCCGCCAGGATGCAAAAGCTGCTGGATGTGCTGGAAGACCTCGACGATACGCAAGAGGTCTATCACAACGCTGCATTGTGAAGCTCCCCCTGAGGCGCTTCGCGCCTTCCCCCTCCGTCGCTGTGCTGCGCTTGCGGGAGGGGGACGCCACCAGCGCACGGAGCGTTAGCGACACGGAAGTGTCTTGGCGGCCCTTGCGCGGTGGCACTGGTCTGGGTCGCGCCAGTTTTGTCGGTTGTGGGTGTAGCACCCAGCGCGATGGGTTGCTGAGATAGTTTTTTACGAACCCCTGTGCTTTGGCTTTGTGCCAGGCAGGGGTTCACCAAAGGTTCCTATGAAAGTACTTGTGATTGGTGGCGGCGGCCGTGAACACGCGATGGCGTGGAAACTGAGCCAGTCCCCCAAGGTGACCAAGGTGTTTGTGGCGCCTGGCAACGGTGGCACCGCCTTGAACTCCAAGCTGGAAAATGTGGCGATCTCCGACGTGCGCGAGCTGCGCATGTGGGCGCAGGCCGAGAAAATCGCGCTGACGGTGGTGGGCCCCGAGGCGCCGCTGGCCGCCGGCGTGGTCGATGAGTTCCGTGCCAACAGCCTGCGCATCTTTGGCCCCACCAAGGCTGCGGCGCAGCTCGAGAGTTCCAAGGCGTTTTCCAAGGCCTTCATGCGCCGCCACGGTATCCCCACCGCCGACTACGACACCTTCACCGACCCGGCTGCCGCCCACGCGTTTGTGGACCGGCTGGGCGCGCCCATCGTCATCAAGGCCGACGGCCTGGCGGCAGGCAAGGGCGTGGTCGTGGCCATGACGCTGCAGGAGGCCCACGATGCCGTGGACTTCATGCTGGTGGACAACAAATACGGCGTGACCCACAACGAAGGTGGCGCGCGCGTGGTGATCGAGGAGTTCCTCGAAGGCGAGGAAGCCTCCTTCATCGTGCTGTGCGACGGCAAGAACGTGCTGGCGCTGGCCACCAGCCAGGACCACAAGCGCCTGAAGGACGGCGACGAAGGCCCCAACACCGGTGGTATGGGGGCCTATTCGCCCGCGCCGGTGGTCACGGCCGATGTGCACGCCCGCGCGATGCGCGAAATCATCCTGCCCACCATCCGTGGCATGGAAAAGGACGGCATTCCCTACACCGGTTTTCTGTATGCCGGCCTGATGATTGATGCCAAGGGGCATCCCAAGACGCTCGAATTCAATTGCCGCATGGGCGACCCCGAAACCCAACCCATTTTCATGCGCCTCAAAAGCGATTTGGCCGATGTGCTGGGTGCTGGCGCCGATGGGAAACTCGATCAGGTGGAACTGGAATGGGACCGTCGCACCGCTTTAGGCGTGGTCATGGCGGCCCTTGGCTACCCGGAAAACCCCCGCAAGGGCGACCCCATCACCGGCTTGCCCGCCGAGGCGGACGATGCCATGGTGTTCCATGCGGGCACACAGCTGAAAGACGGTGTGGTCAGCGTGACCGGTGGTCGGGTGTTGTGCGTGACCGTGCTGGCCGACAGCGTGAAGCAGGCGCAGCAACGTGCGTATGACGTGGCACGCGGCATTCACTTTGATGGTGCGCAGTACCGCCGCGACATTGGCTTCCGGGCGGTGAAATAGCCCCCCCTGAGTCGCCTGCGGCGCCTTCCCCCCACAGGGGGACAACGCCCTCGCTGCGGTGCGGCACTTGCTTGGCGTCCCTGGCCTGGGCCGCGCCAGTTTTACCGGCAGCGCATGGCGCCGATGGCAATGGATAACTGAAATGCAACAACCTGGATTGAATCCGGCCACTACCGTGGCGACCGTAAGCAGCTACTTGCAGGGCCTGCAGGCGCGCATCACCGATGCACTCGAAGCCGTGGAAGCCGCACAAGGCGAGGGCGGCGCCCGCTTTCTGGCCGACGCCTGGAGCAAACCGCCCGGCGAGATGCTGCAGGGCGACGGCATCACGAAGATCATGGAAGGCGGTCTGGTGTTTGAACGCGCGGGCTGTGGCTTCAGCCATGTGCGCGGCCCCCAGCTTCCGCCGTCGGCCACGCAGCATCGGCCAGAGCTGGCGGGGGCCCCGTTCGAGGCCATGGGCGTGTCGCTGGTGTTCCACCCGCGAAATCCATATGTGCCCACCGTGCACATGAACGTGCGCATGATCGCGGCCGGCCACCCCGGCCAGGCGCCGACCTGCTGGTTTGGCGGTGGCATGGACCTCACGCCGTACTACGGCTTTGAGGAAGACGCAGTGCACTTTCACCGCACGTGCCGCGATGCATTGGCGCCTTTTGGCGATGACAAGTACCCGCGCTTCAAGCAGTGGTGCGACGAATACTTCTACCTCAAGCACCGCAGCGAGCAGCGCGGCGTGGGGGGCGTGTTCTATGACGACTTCTCGGAACTGGGCTTCGAGCAGAGCCTGGCCATGACGCAGTCGGTGGGCGACGCGTTCTTGAGCGCCTATCTGCCCATCGTCGAGAAACGCCAGGGCACTGCTTACGGCGAGCGCGAACGCGACTTCCAGCTCTACCGCCGCGGGCGCTACGTGGAGTTCAACCTGGTGTGGGACCGCGGCACGCACTTTGGCTTGCAGTCGGGCGGGCGCACCGAGTCGATCCTGCTCTCCATGCCGCCGCTGGTGTCGTGGTCCTACCAGCGCGCTGACGCTGCCGACTCGGCTGAAGCCGACCTCACGCAGCGCTTTCTGGTGCGGCGCGACTGGCTCGCAGATGGGGCCGTCACCACGCCCTGAATGCTGCGAGAAGCGCAAAAGCTATAATTTCAATAGCTGCCTGCGCTTTTCAGATGAGCGCCAGAGGCCAAAAACACCTCACATTGCTGCAGCGCCCCAGCACGACACCCGCGCAACACCCAAGGCTCAGCCCGCTGGCTGTGCGCTGCGTTGCACGCTATATTGATTCCATTCCCTTTCTAATCACCGCCTGATGACCACCTCCACCAAATCGGAAACCGCCGCCAAAAAAGACGTTACGAAACTCCAGCGCGCCATCGTTGATGGCCTGGAGGACGTCAAGGCGCAAGACATTCAGGTCTTCAACACCGAGCATCTCTCGCCGCTGTTTGAACGCGTGATCGTGGCATCGGGCACCTCCAACCGCCAGACCAAGGCCCTGGCCGCCAGCGTGCGCGACGCGGTGAAAGAAGCGGGCTTTACCAAGCCGCGCATCGAAGGCGAAGACAACGGCGAATGGATCATCGTGGACTGCGGCGCGGCCGTGGCGCACATCATGCAGCCCGCCATCCGCCAGTACTACCGACTGGAAGAGCTGTGGGGCGACACGCCCGTGCGCCTGAAGCTGGGTGCCGCCAAGCCGGTCTCCAGCGCTGCCACCGAACTGGCCGAGAAGAAATCGGCCCAGAAGGCTGCCAAGTCGGACGCCAAGGCCGCTGGCAAGGCGCCCGCCAAGAAGGCAGCCGCGGCACCTGCGGTGCCTGCGCGATCGGGCAAAGCCACGGTGAAGGCCGTTGCCAAGACAGCCGCCAAGCCGGTAGCCGCTGCCTCCAAATCTGCTCCAAAGCCCGCAGCCAAAACAACAGCCAAAGCGCCCGCCAAAGCCCCCGCAAAGAGCAGCAGCACGGCCAAGGCCACACCGGCCAAAACTACCGCAAAGCCAACCACTGCTGCCAAGAAGCCGGCGGCCACCAAGGCACCGATCAAGACCGTGGTGGTCAAGCCATCGGCTCCCCGCGGCAAATCCGCAGCTGCTGCCAAGGCGGGTGCCAAGCCCACCGCAGCACGTGGCGGCGCTGCCGCCAAACCTGCAGCCAAGAGGGCACCGGGCCGCAAGTGATTGCAGCCTTGGTCCATCGACGGCCCTCCCGCACCCGCTCACCCGCGCACCGCGCCTGAGTTGCCATGAAGCTGCTGATCGTGGCCGTGGGCCAGCGCGTGCCCGACTGGGCGCAGACCGCCTACGACGATTACGCCAAACGGTTTCCCCCGGAGCTCAAGGTCGAGCTCAAAGCCGTCAAGACGGAGCCGCGCGGCTCCAAGACGCTGGAGACGCTGTATGCCGCCGAGCGTGAGCGCATCGAATCGGCCATCCCCCGTGGCACGCGCGTGGTGGCGCTGGACGAACGCGGCACCAACCTCACCACCAAGGCCCTGGCAGAACGCCTGAAAGGCTGGCAGCTGGGCGGCGACGATGTGGCGCTGGTCATCGGCGGGCCGGATGGACTGGACCCCGCCTTTCGGCAGGCGGCGCACGAACGCATCCGCCTGTCGGATCTGACCTTGCCCCACGCCATGGTGCGCGTGCTGCTCATCGAGCAGCTGTACCGCGCCTGGTCCGTGAATGCCGGGCACCCCTACCACCGCGAATGAGGTGGTGCCAGCGGGTGTGCTGATGCGTTACTATTTTATTGATAGCTACTAGCGCATGATGGATAAGCGCTAGAGCCGATTTTGACCATAAATCTGTTCATGCCTGACTTCATCTACCTCGCCTCCCAAAGCCCGCGCCGCCGTCAGCTGCTTGAACAACTGGGCGTGCGCCACGAGCTGCTGTTGCCCAATGTGGAGGGCGACGAGGCCGAAGACGCCGAGGCCATCGAGGTAGTGCTGCCCGGCGAAGCGCCCACGGCCTATGTGGAGCGCGTGACCGCCCTCAAGCTTGATGCCGCTGTGGCCCGGCGCGCAAGGCGCCAATTGCCGCAGGCGCCCATCCTGTGCTCGGACACCACAGTGGCGCTGGGCCGCACCATCTACGGCAAGCCCGATGATGCCGCCCATGCGGCGTGCATGCTGGCCGAGCTGGCGGGCCACGAGCACCGTGTGCTCACCGCCGTGGCGCTGCAAGTGGGTCCCAAGCGCCTTTCGGCGCTGTCGGTGTCGCGTGTCACGTTTGCTGCCATGACGCCCGCGCAGATCGATGCCTACGTGGCCAGCGGCGAACCGCTGGGCAAGGCGGGTGCCTATGGCATCCAGGGCCGTGCAGCGGCCTATGTGGAGCACATGGCGGGCAGTTATTCGGGCATCATGGGCCTGCCCATGTACGAGACGGCGCAACTGCTGCGTGCGGCGGGCTTCCCTCTATAAGCAAAAGAACATGGTGACGCTGTCATGCAACAAGACATCCTGATCAACTGGTCGCCCCAGGAAACCCGTGTGGCTGTGGTGGAGCATGGCGCCGTGCAGGAGCTGCATGTGGAGCGCACGCTGGAGCGTGGCCTGGTGGGCAACGTCTATCTGGGCAAGGTTTCGCGCGTCTTGCCCGGCATGCAGTCGGCCTTTATCGACATTGGCCTGGAACGTGCTGCGTTTTTGCATGTGGCCGATGTGTGGCAGCGCCAGCCAGACGGCGAGCCGCCTGCATTCGCCCGCAAGAACGAGCCGCAGGTGCCGATTGAAAAGCAGGTGTTCGAGGGACAGTCGCTCATGGTGCAGGTCATCAAGGACCCGATTGGCACCAAGGGCGCGCGGCTGTCCACGCAGATCAGCGTGGCCGGGCGCCTGCTGGTGTTCTTGCCGCAGGACGACCATGTGGGCGTGTCGCAGAAGATTCCGCCCGCCGAGCGTGATGCCCTGCGCGCGCGGCTGCAGGCGCTGGTGGGCGACAAATCCACGGGCGGTGGCGGCGGCTTCATCCTGCGCACCAACGGTGAGGATTCGACCGATGCCGAACTGGCCGAAGACATTGCCTACCTGCGCAAGACCTGGGCGCGCATCAAGGAGGCATCTCTCAAGCTGCCCGCCATGTCGCTGCTGCACCAGGACCTGGATCTGCTGCAGCGCGTGCTGCGCGATCTGGTGGGCGACCACACGCAGACCATCCGTATCGATTCGATGGAGCAGTTCCAGCGCCTGCGCGCGTTTGGTCAGGAATTCATGCCCGCTGCCGTGGGCAAGCTGCAGCATTACAAGGGCGAGCGGCCCATCTTTGACCTGTATTCCATCGACGAGGAAGTGGCCAAGGCCCTGGGCCGCCGGGTCGATCTGAAATCGGGCGGCTACCTCATCGTGGACCAGACCGAGGCGCTCACCACCATCGACGTGAACACCGGTGGCTATGTGGGCGCACGCAATTTTGACGACACGATCTTCAAGACCAACCTGGAGGCCGCCCAGGCCATTGCGCGCCAGCTGCGCCTGCGCAATCTGGGCGGCATCATCATCGTGGACTTCATCGACATGGTGCGCGACGACCACCAGCAGGCCGTGCTGGCAGAGTTCAAAAAACAGCTCGCCCGCGACCGCGTGAAGACCATGGCGGGCGGCTTCTCGCAGCTGGGCTTGGTGGAGATGACGCGCAAGCGCACCCGCGAATCCCTGGCCCACATGTTGTGCGAGCCCTGCGAAGCCTGCCAGGGCAAAGGTAGCGTGAAGACCGCGCGCAGCGTGTGCTACGACATCCTGCGCGAGATCCTGCGCGAAGCCCGCCAGTTCAACCCGCGCGAGTTCCGCGTGGTGGCTTCACCCCGTGTGGTGGAGCTGTTTCTGGACGAGGAAAGCCAGCACCTGGCCGGCCTCTCGGACTTCATCAGGAAGCCGATCTCGCTGCAGTCAGAAAGTGCGATGGGGCAGGAGCAGTACGACATCGTGCTGCTGTAGGCCGCGGCCGCCTGTGTGACAGCCATGGGCCTCGGTCAGGCGTCGATCTGCATCGCAGGGCGCGCCTGTACCCGGTCCAGCCAGGCCTGCACATGCGGGTGCGCATGGACGGGCGCGCCCAGGTACACGCTGTAGCCCAGCACCGAGCCCACTACTAAATCCACCAGCGAATAGTCGGCACCCAGCATCCAGGGTTGCAGGACCAGCCGGGCGTCCAGCACTTCCAACAGCTCGTTCAGCTGACGCATGACTGCTTCTGCCTGGGCGGTGTTGCGCCACACCTCTTCGCCCTGGGTGGCGACATGCAGGCGCCCCACCAGCGCGCCATAGGTCACATACGACCACGTGCACCACGACAGGGCCTGCAACGCCTCGGGTGTGCCGCCTGCGGGCCACAGGCCACGGTCCACACCATAGCGATGGCCCAGCCACAAATGGATGGCCAGGGCTTCGAACATGGGCGCGCCGTCCACCGTCAACGTGGGCACCTTGCCGTTCGGGTTGAGGGCCAGGTACTCCGGGCGGCGCTGTTCGCCGGTGCGGATGTCGATCTTCACGCGCTCATGCGGCACACCCAGTTCGGTGAGGGCGCATGCGATAGGGGTGGCGCTGGACATGGGGTGCCAGTAAAGGACGATGGACATGGAGAACTCCTTGGTAGTGGTGGAAAAAAGGTGGAGTCACTGTAAGAATCATTGCGGACAATTTCAGTCCTCGATCCACCGTACAGTGGCGCCATGCTGACCTCCTCAATCCGACTGTTGCGCCTGCTGTCTCTATTGCAAACCCGCAGCCACTGGATGGGGCCCGAACTTGCCGAACGCCTGGAGGTGCACCCGCGCACGCTGCGGCGCGACATCGACCGCCTGCGCCAATTGGGCTACCCGGTGCAGGCCAGCAGTGGCGTGGCGGGCGGGTATGCCTTCCGCGCGGGGCAGGCGTTGCCGCCATTACTGCTGGACGACGATGAAGCGCTAGCCGTGTCGATTGCGCTGCGCACCGCCACTGCGGGTGCCGTGGGCGGCATTGAAGAACCCGCCTTGCGCGCCTTGGTGAAACTGGAGCACGCCATGCCCCTGCGGCTGCGCGAACAGGTGGACGCGTTGCGCTCCACCATCCTGCCGCTGGACCGCACCGGGCCGGTGGTGGAAGCCTCGCTGCTGGCCACGCTGGCGTCGGCCTGCCGCGACCAGTTGCGGCTCGGGTTCTCGTACGAGGACGGCAAGGGGCGCACCACCCAGCGCACGGTGGAGCCGCAGGGCGTGGTGCACACGGGCATGCGCTGGTACCTGGTGGCCTGGGACTGCGGCCGCAGCGACTGGCGCACCTTCCGCATCGACCGCATGGTGGCAAAGCTGGAAGTCGGCGCGCATTTCACGCCGCGCCCCGGGCCGGATGGCGGAGATCTCAAGGCCTATGTGGCGCGCTCCATCACTTTGGCGCCGCATGCCGACCAGGCCCGGGTGGTGCTGCTCGCACCTTACGCAGAAATGGCGCGCCGCATTCCGCCGTCAGCGGGCGTGGTCACGGCGCTGGGGAATGGGCAGCGGTGCCAGCTGGAATGCGCCGCCAGTGATGCGCTGGTGTTCTGGCTCATGGCGCTGGAGGTCGATTTTGAGGTGCTGGCACCTGTGTCGCTGAGGGAGCGCCTGCGCGTGGCGGGCGAGCGGGCGTTGCGATGCACGCGGTGAGCGGATTGGGACTTTGGCGCCCACCGGTAACCCATCTCTGGGGCCGTCGCTGCTCTATGGTGAATGTTCGGTCCATATCCACCAATATCCACCTCTATGACGCGTGGCACGGGCAGGGACAGTTTTAAAGTGCTTCAAAATATATAGCTACTAGCGCTTTACGGGCGTGCGCTAGAGGCCAATTCGTTGCAAAACTTCTATCTGAGCCAGCGTTGCAGAGGTCGGCCTGGCCCTCGTTGTCCCCGCGGCACGTGAGCTCGCAGCGAGAACTTGCTCAAGGTGCGATCATGGGCACCCCGCGCCTTTTTGCTGTGCCCCGCCATCGCTCTTCCAGCTTCTATGGTTTCTGCGACGGTCGCGCGCTTCGGCACATTCCGTTCCTATTTCTCATGACCCAGGCCACTCCGCTTCGTCCACGCGCTTCCAGTCAGCTCGATTCCCTCGTCCCTCTGCTGTTTGTGGCGCTCTGGAGCACCGGTTTTATCGGCGCCAAGCTGGGGCTGCCGTTTGTGGAGCCGCTGACCTTTCTGGCGCTGCGGTTTGCCATCGTCATCGTGCTCATGCTCGCGGTGGTCGCCGTGGCGCGTGCGCCGTGGCCGCCAACGGGCAGGGCCTGGCTGCACATCGGGGTGTCGGGCCTGCTGGTGCACGGCGTGTACCTGGGCGGGGTGTTCATGGCCATCGGGCATGGGCTGCCGTCGGGCATCACGGCGCTGGTGGTGGGGTTGCAGCCACTGCTGACCGCCCTGGTGGCCGGGGCTTTGCTGGGCGAGAAGGTGCGGCCGGCCCAGTGGGCGGGCCTGGCCCTGGGCTTTACCGGCGTGGCGCTGGTGGTGGCCGGCAAGGTGGCCACCGTGCCGGCCGGAGCGCTGTTGGGCATGCTGCTGCCCGCTGTGGTCGCGCTGCTGGGCATCACGGCCGGCACGCTGTACCAAAAGCGGTTCTGCCCCTCGTTCGACTTGCGCACGGGCTCCGTCATTCAGTATCTGCCCTGTGCGGTGGCGATGGCTGCGGCCGCCTACGCCACCGAATCCATGGCCATATCGTGGACCGGCAAATTTGTGTTTGCGCTGGGGTGGCTGGTGCTGGTGCTCTCGCTGGGGGCCGTGAGCCTGCTGAACCTGCTCATTCGCCGGGGCGGCGCGGTGAACGTGGCCAGCCTGTTTTACCTGACCCCGCCCACCACCGCGCTGATCGCCTGGGCGATGTTTGGCGAGACGCTCAGCGGCTGGGCGCTGGTGGGGATGGCGTTGGCAGTGGCGGGGGTGTGGCTGGCGCGGCAGACGAGGTAGGGCCTCAATAGGCCCTGCAGATCAGAGCTTGCGCAGCCGCTCCAGCGCTGCACGCAGCGTTTCGTCCTTCTTGGCAAAGCAGAACCGCACCACCCGCTGGTCAAACCCGTCGCCATAGAACGCCGACAGCGGAATCGCCGCCACGCCCACCTCACGGGTGAGCCACTGGCAGAAATCGGCCTCGTTCAAATCGCTGATGGCCGAGATGTCCACGCACTGGAAGTAGCTGCCGGTGCTGGGCAGCAGCTTGAAGCGCGAGCCCTCCAAACCTTGGCGGAACAGGTCGCGCTTGGCCTGGTAGAACGCGGGCAGTTGCAGGTAGGGCGTGGGGTCTTGCAGGTAGGCAGCCAGGCCGTGCTGCATGGGCGTGTTGACGGTGAACACGTTGAACTGGTGCACCTTGCGGAACTCGGCCGTCAGGGCGGCGGGGGCCGCCACGGTGCCGACCTTCCAGCCCGTGACGTGGAAGGTCTTGCCAAAGCTCGACACGATGAACGCGCGGGCAGCCAGGCCTGCAAAGCGCGCGGCGCTCTGGTGCTCGGCGCCGTCGAACACCATGTGTTCGTACACCTCGTCGCTGATGAGCAGGATGTCGGTGGGCGCCAGCAGGTCCTCCAGCTGGCGCATTTCCTCGGCCGTCCAGATGGTGGCGCTGGGGTTGTGCGGGCTGTTGATGAGGATGGCGCGGGTGCGGGGCGTGATGGCCGCGCTGATCCTGGCGAAGTCGGGCCGGAAGGTGCCGGGTGTGAGCGGCACGCGCACCGCCTTGCCACCGGCCAGCTCGATGTTGGGCACATAGCTGTCGTAGCAGGGGTCGAGCACGATCACCTCGTCGCCAGCATGCACGATGGCCAGGATGGCGGTGATGATGGCCTGCGTGGCGCCAGCGGTGATGGTGATTTCGGTGTTGGGGTTGTAGGCGCGGCCGTGCAGCGCCTCGATCTTGCGGGCCACGGCCTCGCGCAGCGCCGGGATGCCAGGCATGGGCGGGTACTGGTTGTGCCCGGCCTGCATGGCGGCGGTGACGGCGTTCACCAGGTCGGGGGCGCATTCAAAGTCTGGAAAGCCCTGGCCCAGGTTGACGGCCTTGTGTTCGGTGGCCAGGGCCGACATCACGGTGAAGATGGTGGTGCCGACGTGGGGCAGCTTGCTGGGGAAGGCTGGGGTGCGGGCGGCAGCGTTAGCTTGGGTCATGGCGCAACAACGTAAAAATCAAAGGTGTTTCAGGGGCAGGTGGATCACGACGCAATCACAGCTCGTAGTCGTTGACATGGCCGGTCATCGCGCGGGCGATAAGGT
Source organism: Acidovorax sp. NO-1 (assembly GCF_000238595.1). GTDB lineage: Bacteria > Pseudomonadota > Gammaproteobacteria > Burkholderiales > Burkholderiaceae_C > Acidovorax. The sequence goes on from NZ_AGTS01000077.1 coordinate 90,029, forward strand.
CGCGGCTCAGGCGGTCGCTGAGCAGTTCGGCAAACTTGTAGACAAAATTGCGCAGGTAAGCGCTGCGTTTGAAAGCCACACGGGCCACGCTTTGGCCAAAAAGGTGCCCCACCGGGCGCACGGCCAGGTCGCCCACCGGGTCGTCGCGCATGGCCATCTCGGCCACGATGCCGATGCCCAGGCCCAGGCGCACGTAGGTCTTGATCACGTCGGAGTCGATGGCTTCGAGCACGATGCGGGGCGTGAGCTTGCGCGCCGCAAAGGCGTGGTCGATCTTGCCCCGGCCGGTGAAGGAGGGGTGGTAGGTGATGAGGGATTCGTGGGCCAGGTCGTCCAGGCCGATGCGTTCCTTTTGCGCCAGCGGGTGGTCGTTGGGCACGACCAGCACGTGCTGCCATTCGTAGCAGGGCAGGGTGACGAGGTCGGGGTAGTCGGCCAGCGATTCGGTGGCCATGCCGATCTCGGCCACTTCGTCGATCACCATGCGCGCCACCTCGTGCGGTGTGGCCTGGTGCAGGCTGATGTTGACCTTGGGGTAGGCCTCGCGCAGCCGGGCCACAGGCACCGGCAGCACATAGCGGGCCTGGGTGTGGGTGGTGGCGATGCTCAAGGTGCCGCTGTCCTGCGCGCTGAACTGCTCGCCAATGCGCTTCAGGTTACCCACCTCGCGCATGATGACTTCAATGCTTTTGAGCACGTGCTGGCCGGGCTCGGTGATGCGCTTGAGGCGTTTGCCGTGGCGGGCAAAGATGTCCACGCCCAATTCTTCTTCCAGCTCGATGATGGCTTTGGAGACCCCGGGCTGCGAGGTATGCAGGGCCTTGGCGGCCTCGGTCAGGTTGAGGTTGCGGCGCGCCGCCTCTTGAACGAAGCGGAATTGGTGCAGGTTCATATCTGATATCGCCTAAAGGGTTGCATCATTATGCTGCAACCGTCTAAGCGATTCGATGAAAACTCCACGTCAGTTGGGTGGGGCCTCGCAAGCAATTTCGGCCATCAATGCCGTCATGCGCGGGTCTTCGCCAATGGCAGCCTGCACATGAAATTCAATAGCCGGGTGGGTGTTGCGCAAATCCTGCACCAGCAGGGGGAGGTCTTCCCGGGCATGCTTGCCGGTGCCCAGGAACATGGGAACTACGGTGATCTGCGTTGCGCCCTGGGCCGCGAGTTGGCGGCAGGCATCGGCCAGCGATGGGGTGCACAGCTCCAGATAGGCACACACCACAAGCCGGTCGGGCTGCTGCGCAGCGATGCGCGCCGCTACCGCCTCCAGCGGCACGCGCCAAAGTACATCACGTGAACCGTGGGCAAACAAAATGATAGCTGCTTGCGCTTGCTGCATAAGCGTTAGAGGCCTAAAAGACTAAAAAACTACCGGCGAAGCACCAGCCACCCAAAGGCGGCCAGCGAGAGCGCCGAGTAAATGAGCCCGGGCGCTGCGGCGGTGAGCCACGGCGACCAGTTCTGAAGATTGCCCGCGTAACCGAAAACGTTGTTCAGCAGGAAGAAGCTGATACCCGCCATGACCCCGCCAAACACGTAGCCCGCGATGCCCCCCGAGCGGAAGTGCAGGTAGGCAAAGGGCAGCGCCAGCACCACCATCACCAGGCAGGAGAGCGGATAAAACACCTTGCGCCAGAACTCGATCTCATACCGCTGGGCCGACTGGCCATTGGCATCGAGGTGCCGGATGTACTGGAACAGGTCGATGGTGGCCATGCGATCGGGCTTGAGCAGCGAGGCGGCCACCATGTCGGCGCTGATCCGGGTGGGCCATTGCAGCGAAGGAATCTGCAGGTGTTCCACATGCGCCTGGTCCGCATCGCGCTGCTCGAAGCGGCTGGTTTGCACGTTTTCAAGGGTCCATGCGCCATCTGCTGCGAACTGGCCCGAAGCGGCACGGGTCTGCGAGGCCAGCCGGCCCTGGGCGTCGAACTCGAAGATGCGCACATCCTGCATGCCCCCATTGGGCGTGAGCGCGCGTACGTTAACGGCATACGAGCGGTCCTCCTGGCGCTCCTTGAGCCAGGCGCCCGTGGCTCCCGTGGTCAGCCTGCCCAGGTATTTCGCCTTGACCAGCTGGGCGGCGCGGTCGGTGGCTGGGGCAATGTAGTCTCCGATGGCAAAGGTCAGCAGCACAAAAAAGCCGCCCAGCGCCAGCAAGGTGCGCAAGGCCTGCCAGGGGCCCATCCCGCTCGTGCGCATGATGGTGAACTCAGAACTCTGCGCAAGGCGTGCCATTACGAAGATGGTGCCGATCAGGACCGTGATGGGCAGCAGCTCGTACAGATGGCTGGGTATGCTCAGCACCACGAACAGGAATGCGTGGGAGAGCTGGTAGCCTTCCGGGCCCCTGCGCCCCACCGAGCGCAGCTCATCGACCAGATCAAAGAAAAAGAACATTGCCAGAAACCCCACCGTGACAAAAGCGACGGCAAACAGGGCTTCGCGGTGGATCAGTCGTCGAAGGGTTTTCATGCTGCGCTCCGGGCGAGCCTGCGTTGCCAGATGCTTCGCACGGACCAGTGGTTGTGGCGCGCAGCCAGGATCAGCAGCGACGTCAGCAGCATGCCGCCGTGCAGCAGCAGCATGAAACTGGCCAGCCCCAGACGGCCGGCGCCCACCCAGCTTTGTCCGAGCGTCATCAGGTTGTAGTAAACGATGAATGCAAAGAGGGCAAACACCAGGCTGGTGCTGCGTGCCGCGCGGGGGTTTACGCTGGCCACCGCCAGGCCCAGCACCACAAAGTTGATGGCGGCCAGTGCCAGCCCCAGGCGCCAGCCGAGCTCGGCGCGGTAGGCCGGAGTCGGCTTCATGAGCAGTTCGTGCGTGGCGCGGGTCTTCACTGAAAACTCTTCCGGCGAGCCGGACGGCGCAGACCCGATGCGCGTGCCGTATTCGGCAAACTCGCTGATCTTGACGCCGGGTTGATCGCGCGAGGTTTCCAGTCGCTGGCCATCACTCAGCACGGCAATGCGATCGCCGTCGCGGATCTCCAGCCGCGCGCTGCGGGCAGAGGTGACCGATTCGCGCGCGCCTTCGGTGGCCGCAATGAAGATGTTGTTGCCCGCCTGGGTGTCCGGGCTGTCCTTGTCGATGAAAAACACCCGGCTGCCGTTGGAGGATTCCTGAAACTCGCCGGGAGCGATGCGGTCGATGTCGCTGCGCTGTTCGTAGCGCGTTTTCAGTTCCTGGATCTGGGAGTTGGCCCAGGGCCATACCAGAAGGGACAGCACGGCAATCACCACCATCACCGGCCAGGCAAACCGCAGCAACGGGCGCAAAAGGCTGATCAGGCCGCGGCCACTGGCAAACCAGATGACCATTTCGCTGTCGCGGTACATGCGCGACAGCGTGCCCACGACGGCAATGAAGAGGCTCAGGCTAAGGATCGTCGGCAGCTGGCCCAGCACGGTGAAGCCCATGACCAGCATCACATCCGAAGGGCTCACGCTGCCCTTGGATGCCTGCCCCAGCGTGCGGATGAGCATCATGGTCATGACCACGGTCACCAGCACCACAAGCGTCGCGCCGAAGCTGCGCGCCAGCTCCTTGCGGATGGATGAATCGAATAACATTGGCTCGAAGGAAAACACCAATTATGAACTTTGATCTCAAGACCCTCGAACTTGCTGCGGCTGCATCAGAAAAATGCGACCTGCTGGTTGTTTTGCTCCCCGATGGATTCAAGCCTGGCAAGGATGCCCTGTCGGCATTGGCGGCACTTGCGATCAAGAACGGTGATCTTTCCACCAAGGCCGGCAAGCAGTTGCAGCTCTATCAGGTGCCAGCGGTAGCCGCCCGCCGCGTCGTGCTGGTGGGGCACGGCGATGGTTCCGCGCGCGCCACGCGCCAGGCAGTGCAGGCCGTGGGCAGCGCCATCAAGGCAGCCCAGACCAAGCGCCTGGTTCTGTGTTTTGCCGGCAAGGCGTCGGCCGGTGCTGTCAGTGCCTGCGTGCAGGCGGTGGCAGAAGCCAGCTATGTGTACGTCACCACCAAGAGCAAGGCCGAGGCCCGCAGCCTGAACCGCTGTGTGGTCGGTGTGCAGGACGCGCCGGCCGCACGTGAGGATTTCGACGCGGGTGTCGCGCTGGTTGCCGGGATTGAGTTCGCGCGGGAATGGGGAAATCGGCCCGCCAACCATGCCACCCCCAGCCTGCTGGCAGATGCTGCCAGGACGCTGGCGAAGCTGCCGCGCATCCAGTGCAAGGTGCACGGCCCGGCGGAGGTGGCGCGGCTGGGCATGGGGGCCTTTCTGGCGGTGGCCCGGGGCTCTGAGGAGCCCTTGCGGTTCATCGAACTGCATTACAACGGCGCGGCCAAGGACCAACCACCCGTGGTGCTGGTGGGCAAGGGCATTACTTTCGACACCGGCGGTATCTCGATCAAGCCGGCCCTGAAATGGACGAGATGAAGTTCGACATGTGCGGTGCTGCCAGCGTGCTGGGCGCGTTCCGTGCCTTGGGCGAGCTGCAGCCAGCGATCAATGTCGTCGGGTTGATCCCTGCCTGCGAAAACATGCCGGATGGCCGCGCCGTGAAGCCCGGTGACGTGGTCACCAGCATGAGCGGGCAGACCATCGAGGTCCTCAACACGGATGCCGAGGGGCGGCTGGTTCTGTGCGATGCGCTCACCTATGCGGCCCGCTTCAAGCCCGCCGCGGTGGTGGATGTGGCCACGCTGACCGGCGCCTGCGTGATCGCATTGGGCGGGGTGCGCAGCGGCATGTTCTCCAACAACGATGCGCTGGCGTCCGCGCTGCATGCCGCAGGGGAGGTGGCGCAGGATCCCTGCTGGCGCATGCCCCTGGACGACGACTACGCCGAAGGGCTCAAGAGCAACTTTGCAGACATGGGCAATGTGGCCGGCCGCGCCGGGGGCTCCATCACCGCCGCCAAATTCCTGCAGAAGTACGTGGGCGAGATGCCATGGGCGCACCTGGATATCGCCGGCACGGCCTGGAAGGGCGGGGCATCCAAAGGGGCTACGGGGCGGCCGGTCGGACTGCTGATCCACTACCTGCTGGGGCAGGCCCAGGCGGCCCAACCCGCGCGCAAGCCGGCTACGGCGAAACGCGCACCGCGTGCCAAGGCGCCCTGATTCGCCATGACCGAAGTTGCGTTTCACTTCAACGCACCGGACAAGCTGGCCTACGCCTGCCGCTTTGCCCGCAAGGTGACGCGCAGCGGGGCGCGCCTTGTGATTGCTGCACCAACGGACACGCTGGCCTTGCTGGACCGCCAGCTGTGGAATCTGGCACCCCAGGACTTCGTAGCCCATTGCATGGCCGATGCGGATGAAGATCTGGTTCTTGCATCGCCTGTGCTTCTTGCGACGGATATCCGCTCTGTGCCGCACCACGATGTGCTGCTGAACCTGCACGCGGACGTGCTGGAAGGATTTGGCCAGTTTGGCCGGCTGGTGGAGGTGGTGAGCGCACACGATGAAATCGACCGGGGACAGGCGCGAGCGCGCTGGCGCCACTACGCCTCGCGCGGCTACGCCATCACCCGCCATGATCTTGTATTGAAAGCTGGCTGATGGCTCTGCCTCCTCCCAAAACACCCCCGCGCTTTGTGCCCACACTCACCGAAGTGGTGCAGATGCCGGAGTCCGGGCGCTCACCGGTGCCGGCCGCTGCACCAACGCGTACCACGGTCATGTCGCCAGCGGCAGCAGCGGGTGCAAGGCCAGCGGCTGCAACTGTTTCAGCAGGGCAACCGGCGGTACGCCCCCGAGCCCTTCACCCTTGCCTGCTGCCCGCCCCATGGCTCCCCCGGCATTCAGCTCAACCAGCCCACGGATACCGCCCGCCGTGGCGATGCCCCCGCCCAAGCCCGTGGCACCGATGGCAGCACCCGCACCAGCACCGGCAAGAGCACCCGCCCGCCCCATGTTGAACCGCCCGCTGCCGGAAGGCATGGAGGAATACATGGTGCACCGAGTCATGCAGCGGGTGGATGTTGTCCTTGATCAACGCCTGCGCGAGGCAATCGCCACGGTGGTGCAGGAGCAGACCCGATCCGTGCTTCCGCGCCTGCGCGAGGAGATTGAATCTGTCGTGCGGCACGCCGTCTATGAAGCGGTCGCCGACGAGCTTGCGAGTGGCGCACCCACAGCCACAAAGGGATGACAGGGTATTCCCCTGTGGTTTCCCTCGCATTTAATCGTGTTCCCTAATGATCTGGCCCGTAAATTGCGATATGTTCGCCTGCGTTGAGACACAAGAATATTCTCAGCGTTTATCTTTACTGGAGATTGATATGCAATTGAAGTTGAAACTGACCGTGGTTGCTGCTATCGCGGCTGCTGCTGGTGTGGCCTCTGCACAAGAGCAGGTGGTCAAGATCGGCCACGTGGCTCCGGTTTCCGGCGCCCAAGCCCACTACGGCAAGGACAACGAAAATGGCGCCCGCATGGCCATTGAAGAGCTGAACGCTCAAGGCATCACCATCGGTGGCAAGAAGATCAAGTTTGAACTTCAGGCTGAAGATGATGCTGCGGATCCGAAGCAAGGCACGGCCGCTGCGCAAAAGCTGTGCGACTCCAAGGTCGCGGGCGTTGTGGGTCACCTCAACTCCGGAACCACGATCCCTGCTTCCAAGGTCTACAACGACTGCGGTATTCCGATGGTGACGGGCGCGGCAACGAACCCCAACCTGACCAAGCCCGGCTACAAGACCACCTTCCGCATCATCGCCAACGACAACGCACTGGGCGCTGGTCTGGCGTTCTATGCCGTGGATACGCTGAAGCTCAAGACCGTGGCCATCATCGACGACCGTACTGCTTACGGCCAAGGTGTGGCAGACGTGTTCAAGAAGACGGCTGCTGCCAAGGGCATGAAAGTGGTTGACGAGCAGTTCACCACCGACAAGGCAACCGACTTCATGGCCATCCTGACCGCCATCAAGTCCAAGAATCCTGATGCCGTGTTCTTCGGCGGCATGGACCCTCAAGCCGGCCCCATGCTGCGCCAGATGGAACAGCTGGGCATGGGCAACGTCAAGTACTTCGGTGGTGACGGCGTCTGCACGTCTGAAATCGCCAAGCTGGCAGCCGGTGCCAAGACCCTGGGCAACGTGATCTGCGCTGAAGGCGGTTCTTCGCTGGCCAAGATGCCTGGCGGTACGGCCTGGAAGGCCAAGTACGATGCCAAGTACCCAGGCCAGTTCCAGGTCTACAGCCCCTACACCTACGACGCCACGTTCCTGCTGGTCGACGCCATGAAGCGGGCCAACTCCGTGGACCCCAAGGTGTATGTGAACGAGCTGGCCAAGTCCAACTTCAAGGGCGTCACGTCCACCATCGCTTTTGAACCCAACGGCGAAATGAAGAACCCTGCCATCACGCTGTACGTGTACAAGGACGGCAAGAAGACTCCTCTGTAATCAGGAGCATTCTCTGGCGGGTGCCTCGCAGCATCTGCCAATTGCAAAAAAGGGCTTCCACAAGGAAGCCCTTTTGCATTGGTACCCGGTGTTGATGGCGGCTGCCTCAATGTCCTGAAGGCGGCTTTTCTGATCAAAAAGCCTTGAATCGCTTGACTGTAAAGCGCTACCAGCTACTGAATGTATAGCATCACTCCAGTTGCCTGCTATGAACCCACGCTGCGGCGGTCGATCTTGCGGCTGAGCACGATGCTGGTCTGCGTCTGGTGCACGCCGTCCAGTTGGCCCACCTTGTCGAGCAGGGTGTCGAGCTGCTCGTGGCTGGTGCATCGCAAGAACACCAGGTAGTCAAACGACCCGCTCACGGCCGATACCTCTTCGACCTCGGCCATGGCCTCCAGCGCGCGCAGCACAGCGGGCGCTGTCTTGGGCAGCACGCTGATGCTGCACCAGGCCCGCACGGTGGTGGCGTCAAGCCGCGTACCCAGCCGCACCCCGTAGCCCGCCACCACGCCCGAGCGCTCCAGCCGCGCAATACGCGCCACCACGGTGGTGCGGGCCAAGCCCAGCTTGCGCGCCAGCGTGGCCGTGCCCTCGCGCGCATTGGCCTGCAACAGGCTGAGCAGTTGCCGGTCGGTGTCGTCCAGGGCTTGGGTCATGAGGGCTCCGTCCAGAAAGTCATAACGCCCATCATATTCGTCGTTATGGCAAAACAAAGAGCTGGTTTCGACGTTTTTGAAGCTACACATTGACAGTGCTGTTGCCTAGCATCAAGGCATTCACAACACCTCGCCGCTGCATGCGGCGAGCACTACCGGGAGCGCTGCCATGACCACCTTTGCCACTATCTCGAACTCCACCGCCCGCCGCGCCATCACCATCCTGGGGGCGGGTCACATCGGCTTTGCGATGGCGCTCTTGCTGCAGCAGTCGGGCGACTACGACATCCTGGTGGCGGACCGTGATCCGGCCCGCTTGGCCGAGGTGGCGGCTTTGGGCATCTCCACCCGGTTGGTCACAGACGACGCGAGCCTGCAGGCCGCCATCGACCGTCGCTTTGCCGTGCTGAACGCATTGCCGTTCCATCGCGCTGTTCCCGTGGCCACGTTGTGCGCACGCGCAGGTGTGCATTATTTTGACCTGACCGAGGACGTGGCCAGCACCCAGGCCATCCGCGCGCTGGCCGCCAACGCCCCCAGCGTGCTCATGCCGCAGTGTGGCCTCGCCCCCGGCTTCATCGGCGTTGTGGGCAACGACCTGGCCCGGCGCTTTGACACCCTGAACACGCTGAGCATGCGGGTGGGGGCGCTGCCCCGCTACCCGCAGGGTGCCCTGCGCTACAACCTGACGTGGAGCACCGAGGGCCTCATCAACGAGTATTGCAACCCCTGCGAAGCCATTGTGGACGGCGTGCGCACCACGGTGCCCGCGCTGGAGGGGCTGGAAACCTTTGCGCTGGACGGCGTGGAGTACGAGGCCTTCAACACCTCGGGTGGGCTGGGCACGCTGACCGAAACGCTGGCAGGCAAGGCCCGGCAGGTGGACTACCAGTCCATCCGCTACCCCGGCCACAACGCCATCCTCAAGCTGCTGCTCAACGACCTGCGCCTGCGCGACCGGCGCGATCTTCTCAAGGACATTCTGGAAACCGCCATCCCCACCACGGACCAGGATGTGATCGTGGTGTTTGCCACCGCATCGGGCCTCAAGGGCGGGCGGCTGGTGCAGGACTCATACTCCGCCCGCATCATGGGCACTAAGCTGGCAGGGCACACGTTGAGCGCCATTCAGCTCACCACAGCCGCGGGCATCTGCACGGCGTTGGATCTGGTGGCAGCGGGGCGTTTGCCGCAGTGCGGCTTCGTGGGCCAGGAGTCCGTGGCACTTCCTGATTTCCTGGCGAACCGGTTTGGCGCCGCCTACGCCACCGAAGGAGAGCTGGTGCTTTGAACGAGCCCGGTCTCAGCGCACCGGCTTCTGGTACATGCCTTCGATGGCTTCGGCAAAGTGCGCCATCAGGTTGTTGCGCTTGAGCTTGAGCGTGGGCGTCATGAAGGTGTTTTCAATCGTCCAAGGCGTTAGCGTCAGGTGCACCGTGCGCGGCACGGCATAGCGGGCAAAGCTGGCGGTGTTCTTTTCGATGCGCGCCAGCACGGCGCGGTGCACGCTGGGGTGGCTCAGGCTGTCAGCCGCCTGGGGGTTCAGGCCCAGGTCAGCGGCGAGCCGCTGCCACTCGCTCGGGTTCAGCACGGCCACACAGGCGATGAAGGGGCGGTTTTCGCCCACCACAAAGGCCTGCTCCAGCAGCGGGTCGGCCAGCAGGGCCAGTTCCAGGTCGCCCGGCGGGATCTTTTCGCCAGTGGATGTGACGATGATTTCCTTGATGCGGCCTTTGATGTAGATGCGGCCGTTCACGATGTCGGCCTGGTCGCCGGTGCCCAGCCAGCCGTCGGTGCTCAGGATGCGCGCGGTGTCTTCGAGGCGCTTCCAGTAGCCCTTCATCACGATGGGGCCGCGCACCTGCAGCTCGTGGTTGTCGCCGATGCGCACCTCCACGCCGGGCAGGGCCTTGCCCACGCAGGCGGGGTCGTTGTCGTCCAATGCGTTGACCGACACCACCGGTGCGGTCTCGGTCATGCCGTAGCCCTGGATCAGCGGCAGCCCCAGGCCCAGAAAACACTTGGCAATGGTGGGCGACAGCGGGGCGCCACCACTCACCGCCACGCGCACACGGCCGCCAAACTGGGCCAGCAAAGGCTTGGCCACCAGGGCCTGCAGCACGGGCCAGGGCAGGGCGGCCATCCAGCCTGCGGCCTGGCTGCTGGCGTCCGGCGTGGGGGCAGCCAGCCCCTGGGCTGCACAAAACCGGGCCCAGCCCTTGTTCTGCGCGGCTTCGTACAGCTGCACCTTCCAGGGCGTGGGCGAGAGTTTTTCGAGCAGCTTGGCGTGGATGCGCTCGTAAATGCGCGGCACCGACACCAGCACCGTGGGGCGTATGGTTTTCAGGTCTTCGGCCAACTGGGCCACCGAGCGCGCATAGGCCACGCAACTGCCCGCTGCAATCGGAAGGTAATAGCCGCCCGTGCGCTCAAACGTGTGCGACAGCGGCAGGAAAGACAGGAACACGTCGTCCACCGTGGGTGCAATGCGCTCGAGCACCGCCTTCACGTCGCTGACCACGTTGCGGTGGGTCAACATCACGCCTTTGGGTTTGCCGGTGGTGCCTGAGGTGTAGACGATGGCGGCCAGGTCATCCTCACCCGGTGGCGTCCAGGTACGCAGCGCGGCCGCATGCTCCGCGCCGGAGAGCCACTGCGCCAGCGTACCGACCACAGGGCCATCGTCGCCAGTCGCAAGCGTCACCATAGCGGCTTCGTCGGCGTCAGTGACGACCACGGCGCGCAGGGCCGGGAACGGCGTGCCCACGGTGCGGATCTTTTCCCACTGCTCGGCCTGGCTCACGATCAGCATCGATGCCTCGCAGTCCGCCAGGATGTAGGCGATGCTGCCGGGGTTGTCGATGGCGTGCAGCGGCACGGGCACGCCACAAGTGGCCAGCGTGGCCTGGTCGGCGCACATGGCGTGGAGGCCGTTGGGCAGCAAGATGGCCACGCGGGCTGCCCGGGGCAACTGCATGGCTGCCAGGGCCTGGGCCCACGTGCTCACACGCTCTGCGGTTTGTGCCCAGGTAAGGCTGGCCCATGCCTGGCGGGCGGGATCAAAAGCCCGGTAGGCCTCGGCATGGGGGGTACGCGCGGCGCGGTAGGCCAGGAGCTGGGGCAGCGTTTGCACGCTGGCGATATCGGCGGGGGTAGAAGTCATCAAACTCGGCGGTAGAGGCTGCGGTGGCGAGCGGCGCCACGGCCTCGGTGGAAACCCGAAGGATGATAACGAGCGAAGCCGTGACCGGGCTGCGAGCGATCACCCCATGTGTTGCAAATGGTGCGTTCCTGTTTGCGGAATGATCGTGGTCGCACCGGTGCGGCTTGGCACGGCCTGGCTGAGACCGTAAACACGTTCTGACGCGTGCGGGTTGGACCTTTTCAGGTTGCCGCTTCCAGCCCTTGCGCAAAGTGCGCCTTCATCGCCTTCACCGTGGCCTTGGCGTCACGCGTGACCATCGCGGCCAGAATGGCGCGGTGTTCGCTCAAGGAATCTTCAATGCGCCCTTGTTTGAACAAGGAGTTGTGGCGGTTGAGCTTCATCACCTTGCGCAGGTCGGCCACCATCTGGCTGCGCCAGCGGTTGTCGGCCAGCTCCAGCAGCAGCATGTGAAAGCGCTCGTTGATGGCAAAGAACTTCTCGCGGTCGGCGGCTGCCGCTTCCAGCTCGGCGTGCAGATCCTGCAATTCTTTCAGTTGTTCAGGTGTGGCCGTGGTGGCCACCACGCCAGCGGCGTCGCTCTCCAGCAGGCTGAGCAGGTGGTACACGTCGCGCAGGTCTTTTTCGCTCATCTCCGTTACATAGGCGCCACGGCGCACCTTCATCGTGACCAGGCCCTCTGCGGCCAGCACCTTCAAAGCCTCGCGCAAGGGGGTGCGGCTGATGCCGAATTCCTCGGCAATCTTGAGTTCGTCGATCCAGCTGCCTGGCTCCAGCTCGCGGCGGAAGATGCGCTGGCGCAATTGCTCGGCCACCTCTTCATACAGCGCGCGGGGAGTGAGGGTGAGGGCAGACATGGGTCGGATTGTAAGCTGCGAAGAATATTTTGAATCAATAATTATGAATGATGTAAACTCGCCGCCACATCGGGATTAGCCCGAGCGCCGTTCTGCGCCCACACACCGCCATCTTCGGAGAAGCCCTTGCCATGAGTGACAACGCCCCCAAAACCGCCCCCGAATTCGCCGCGTCTTCGCTGGAAGCCTGGGCCAAGGCCGCAGCCAAGTCGGCGCCGGGTGGCGATGTCAATGCCCTCAACTGGGTCACGCCCGATGGCATCACCGTCAAGCCGCTGTACACCGCCGAAGACACCGCCAGCCTGCCGTATGCCAACACGCTGCCGGGCTTCGAGCCCTATCTGCGCGGCCCGCAGGCCACCATGTACGCGGTGCGGCCCTGGACCATTCGTCAGTACGCCGGTTTTTCCACCGCTGAAGAATCCAACGCCTTCTACCGCAAGGCGCTGGCCGCCGGCGGGCAGGGCGTGTCGGTGGCGTTCGACCTGGCCACGCACCGCGGTTACGACAGCGACCACCCGCGCGTGACAGGCGATGTGGGCAAGGCGGGGGTGGCGATTGATTCGGTCGAGGACATGAAGATCCTGTTCGACCAGATCCCGCTCGATAAGGTCAGCGTATCGATGACCATGAACGGCGCCGTGCTGCCCGTTCTGGCGGGCTATGTGGTGGCGGCGGAAGAGCAGGGCGTCTCGCAAGAAAAGCTCAGCGGAACCATTCAGAACGACATTCTGAAAGAGTTCATGGTGCGCAACACCTACATCTACCCGCCCAAGCCGTCGATGAAGATCATTGGCGACATCATCGAGTACACGGCCAAGAACATGCCGAAGTTCAACTCGATCTCGATCAGCGGCTACCACATGCAGGAAGCCGGGGCCAACCAGGCGCTGGAGCTGGCCTTCACCCTGGCCGACGGCAAGGAATATGTGAAGACCGCCATCGACAAGGGCATGGACGTGGACGAGTTCGCCGGGCGCCTCTCGTTCTTCTGGGCGATTGGCATGAACTTCTATCTCGAAGTGGCCAAGATGCGCGCCGCCCGCCTGCTGTGGTGCCGCATCATGAAAGCCACGGGCGCCAAGAACCCCAAGAGCCTCATGCTGCGCACGCACTGCCAGACCTCGGGCTGGAGCCTCACCGAGCAGGACCCCTACAACAACGTGGTGCGCACCACCATCGAGGCCATGGCCGCCGTGTTTGGCGGCACGCAAAGCCTGCACACCAACAGCTTTGACGAAGCCATTGCGCTGCCCACCGAGTTCAGTTCGCGCATTGCGCGCAACACGCAGCTCATCATCCAGGAAGAGACCCACATCACCAACGTGATCGACCCCTGGGCCGGCAGCTACATGATGGAGAGGCTGACCCAGGACATGGCCGATGCGGCCTGGAAGATCATCGAAGAGGTCGAGGCCATGGGCGGCATGACCCAGGCCGTGGACAGCGGCTGGGCCAAGCTCAAGATCGAAGCCGCCGCCGCCGAGAAGCAGGCACGCATCGACAGCGGCAAGGACGTGATCGTCGGCGTGAACAAATACAAGCTCAAGAAGGAAGACCCGGTCGACATCCTGCAAATCGACAACATGAAGGTGCGCGACGGCCAGATTGAGCGCCTGAAGAATATTCGGGGAAAACGCGACCCAGCGCTTGTCCAGCAAGCGCTGGATGCTCTCACTTCTGCAGCAGAAAGCGGCGAAGGCAATCTGCTGGACCTGTCGATCAAAGCCGTGCGCCTGCGTGCCACTGTGGGCGAGATCAGCGATGCGCTGGAGAAGGTTTTTGGGCGCCACCGCGCCGATACGCAAAAGGTGACCGGTGTGTACGCAGCAGCCTATGACTCGGCCGAAGGCTGGGACAAACTCAAGACCGAAATCAACGCCTTTGCCGAAGAACAAGGCCGCCGCCCCCGCGTGATGATCGCCAAGCTGGGCCAGGACGGCCACGACCGGGGCGCCAAAGTGGTGGCCACTGCGTTTGCCGACCTGGGGTTTGACGTGGACATGGGCCCGCTGTTTCAGACGCCCGAGGAATGCGCGCGTCAGGCGATTGAAAACGACGTGCACGCCGTGGGCGTGAGCACGCTGGCGGCGGGCCACAAGACACTGGTGCCCGCCATCATCCAGTCGCTCAAGGACCAGGGTGCGGACGACATCATCGTGTTTGTGGGTGGGGTGATTCCGGCGCAGGACTATGACTTCTTGTACGAGTCGGGCGTAAAGGGCGTGTACGGCCCCGGCACACCCATTCCCGCCAGCGCCAAGGATGTGCTGGAGCAGATTCGCAAGGCGGTGGCTGCGTGATGGAACGCATTTCCATAACCACAACCGTTCGGGCTGAGCTTGTCGAAGCCGGGGCACTGACCTGTGCGGGCCTTCGACAGGCTCAGGCTGAACGGTCGTGGCTGGTTCGGGCTGAAGAGTTTGATGCAATCAAGGGCCCGATCCAATTCAACGCCTGAAACATGCGCCCGTTTTACGTTTACATCCTGCGCTGCGCCGACGGTTCTTACTACGTCGGCCACACCGATGACATGGAGCTGCGCATGCAGCAGCATCAAAACGGTGACGTGGGCTACACAGCGCTGCGAAAGCCCATAGAGCTTCTCTGGCAAGGTGAGTTTGAGACCCGCGAGGGCGCGCTGGCTTTCGAGCTGCAGGTCAAGGGCTGGTCGCGGGCTAAGAAGGAAGCATTGATTGCGGGGGATTGGGAACGAGTGCAAGAGTTGGCGCAGTCGCGCGGAAAATCCACCAGTGCACCCCGGCTTCGACTGGCTCAGCCCGAACGGGTGGGGGGAGACGAAGCCAGCACACCCCCAGCCGTTCGGGCTGAGCCTGTCGAAGGCTGGGTGAAAACTGTCCCAAACCTGCTCCAAGGAATCATTGGCCAGCCCGGCACTCTCCAGCGCCGCGCCATGTCCAAAGCCATCACGCTGCTCGAATCAACGCGGGTGGACCACCGCGCCCAGGCCGACGAGCTGCTGACCCAGCTGCTCCCGCACACCGGCAAAGCCTTCCGCCTCGGCATCAGTGGCGTGCCCGGCGTGGGCAAATCCACCTTCATCGAAGCCCTGGGCCTGTACCTGATCGGCCAGGGCCACCGCGTGGCCGTGCTCACCATCGATCCGTCCAGCACCGTCTCGGGCGGATCCATCCTGGGCGACAAGACGCGCATGGAACACCTGTCGGTGCATGAAAAGGCCTACATCCGCCCCAGCCCGTCGAGCGGCACGCTGGGCGGCGTGGCCGAGAAGACGCGTGAAGCCATGCTGGTCTGCGAAGCCGCAGGCTACGACTTGGTCATCGTCGAGACCGTAGGCGTGGGCCAGAGCGAGATTGCAGTGGCAGGCATGACGGACATGTTCGTGCTGATGCAGCTGCCCAACGCGGGCGACGACCTGCAGGCCATCAAGAAGGGCGTGATGGAGATTGCCGATCTGGTCGTCATCAACAAGGCCGACATCGACAAGAACGCCGCCACACGGGCGGAGGCGCAGATCACGTCGAGCCTGCGCCTGCTCAGCCAACACGGCAACCCCGAGAACGCCCACCACGACGAAACGCTGTGGCACCCGAAGGTCGTGCAAATGAGCGCGCTGCTGGGGCAGGGCGTAGACAGCTTCTGGGCCGCCGTCACGCAGTTCCGCCAGCTGCAAACCGCCAACGGCCGCCTGGCCACGCGGCGCGAGAAGCAGGCGCTGTCATGGATGTGGGAGCGCATCGACGCGGGCCTCAAGCTCGCGTTTCGCCAGCATCCAGAGGTCAAAGCGTTGCTGCCGCAAATGCAGGCCGATGTGGCCGCGGGGCGCATCGCGGCATCGACTGCAGCACGAAATCTGCTGCTGGCGCAATCCAATCATGCGCCAGCAGCTATCAAATAAATAGTAGACACAACCCCATTCACCAAAGGACGACCATGCAAGACATCCTGGATCAACTGGAGAAAAAGCGTGCGCTGGCACGCCTGGGCGGCGGGCAAAAGCGCATTGATGCGCAGCACGCCAAGGGCAAGCTCACCGCGCGCGAGCGCATCGAGCTGCTGCTGGACGACGGCACGTTCGAAGAATGGGACATGTTTGTCGAACACCGGTGCACCGACTTTGGCATGGAGGACAACAAGATCCCCGGCGACGGTGTGGTGACCGGCTACGGCATGATCAACGGCCGCCTGGTGTTCGTGTTCAGCCAGGACTTCACGGTGTTTGGCGGCGCACTCAGCGAAACGCACGCCGAGAAGATCAGCAAGGTGATGGACCAGGCCATGAAGGTCGGCGCACCGGTCATCGGCCTCAACGACTCGGGCGGCGCCCGCATCCAGGAAGGCGTCGCGTCCCTCGGTGGCTATGCCGACGTGTTCCAGAAGAACGTGTTGGCCAGCGGCGTGATTCCGCAGATCAGCATGATCATGGGCCCGAGCGCTGGTGGCGCCGTGTACTCGCCCGCCATGACGGACTTCATCTTCATGGTCAAGGATTCGAGCTACATGTTCGTGACCGGCCCCGAGGTGGTCAAGACCGTGACGCACGAAGAAGTCACCGCCGAGGAACTGGGCGGTGCCGTGACGCACACCACCAAGAGCGGTGTGGCCGACATGGCGTTCGAGAACGACGTGGAGGCGCTGATGATGCTGCGCCGCCTGTACAACTACCTGCCGCTCAACAACCGTGAGAAGGCTCCTGTTCGCCCCAGCAACGACCCGGCCGACCGCATGGACCGGAGCCTCGACACCCTGGTGCCCGAGAACCCCAACAAGCCCTACGACATGAAGGAGCTGATCCTCAAGACGGTGGACGACGGGGACTTCTTTGAGCTGCAGCCCGAATACGCCAAGAACATCCTCATCGGCTTTGCCCGCATGGAAGGCCAGACCGTGGGCATCGTGGCCAACCAGCCGCTGGTGCTGGCGGGCTGCCTGGACATCAAGTCGAGCATCAAGGCCGCACGCTTTGTGCGCTTTTGCGATGCGTTCAACATCCCCGTGGTCACGTTTGTGGACGTGCCCGGCTTCATGCCTGGCACCAGCCAGGAGTACGGCGGCATCATCAAGCACGGCGCCAAGCTGCTTTACGCGTATGCCGAATGCACCGTGCCCAAGATCACCGTCATCACCCGCAAGGCCTACGGCGGCGCGTACGACGTGATGAGCTCCAAGCACCTGCGCGGCGACGTGAACCTGGCCTGGCCCAACGCCGAAATTGCGGTGATGGGCGCCAAGGGCGCGGTGGAAATCATCTTCCGCGAAGACAAGAACGACCCGGTGAAGCTGGCCGCGCGCGAGGCCGAATACAAGCAGCGTTTTGCCAACCCGTTTGTGGCCGGTGCACGCGGCTTTATCGACGACGTGATCCTGCCGCATGAGACGCGCAAGCGCATCTGCCGCAGCTTGGTCATGCTGCGCGACAAGAAGCTGGAAAACCCCTGGCGCAAGCACGGGAACATTCCGCTGTAAGCAGGGCATCGGCAGCAGGCAATGGCACAGATCCGCGCGTTCTTCCCATCCAGAGTGGACTCATGGCTTGTTGCCATCGGCCCGCTCGCGGCATTGACGGCAGCAACCGCAGTAGCAGGGCTTGCGGGGCCGTTCGTGCTGAACTCTGGTGGCACGCCACCGATGCTTGCGCTGTTGGCGGTCATCGTGGCCCTTACGCTGCTGCTGCCGCTGTGGTTGGTACTGGACACCAACTACACACTCACGGCGGACGATCTGCTGATTCGCAGTGGTCCGTTTCGCTGGCGCATTGTGCTGGGCGATGTACGCGAGGTCTCGCCATCGCGCAGTTGGATTTCGTCGCCTGCGCTGTCGCTCGACCGCTTGAGCATTCGCTATGGGGCAGACCGAAGCATTTTGGTGTCGCCGCGTGAGAAGCAGCGCTTCATTGACGCTTTGCGCCAGCGCTGTCCTTCCGTCTTAGTTACTGGTTTTTGAAATTTCCTTTTGAGGAACTTGTTATGTTCACCAAAATCCTGATCGCCAACCGTGGCGAAATCGCCTGCCGAGTGATTGCAACGGCCAAGAAAATGGGCATCGCCACCGTCGCCGTCTATTCCGACGCCGACAAGGAAGCCCGGCACGTCAAGCTGGCCGACGAGGCCGTGCACATTGGTGCCGCGCCCTCGCGCGAGTCGTACCTGCTGGCCGACAAAATCATCGCTGCCTGCAAGCAGACTGGCGCGCAGGCCGTGCACCCCGGCTACGGCTTCCTCTCGGAAAACGAAGCTTTTTCCAAGCGCTGCGAAGACGAGGGCATTGCGTTCATCGGCCCCAAGGCGCATTCCATTGCGGCCATGGGCGACAAGATCGCGTCCAAGAAGCTGGCCAACGAGGCCAAGGTCAACACGATTCCTGGCTACAACGACGCCATCGCTGGCCCTGAGCAGGCGGTGGAGATCGCCAAGGGCATTGGCTACCCCGTGATGATCAAGGCCTCGGCCGGGGGCGGCGGCAAGGGTCTGCGCGTGGCGTTCAACGACAAGGAAGCGTTTGAAGGCTTCGCTAGCTGCCAGAACGAAGCTCGCAACAGCTTTGGCGACGACCGCATCTTCATCGAGAAGTTTGTGCAGGAGCCGCGCCACATCGAGATCCAGATCCTGGGCGACAGCCACGGCAACGTGATCTACCTAAACGAGCGCGAGTGCTCCATCCAGCGCCGCCACCAGAAGGTGATTGAAGAGGCGCCATCGCCCTTCATCTCTGACGCCACGCGCAAGGCCATGGGCGAGCAGGCCGTGCAGCTGGCAAAGGCCGTGAAGTACCAGAGCGCGGGCACGGTGGAGTTCGTGGTCGGCAAGGACCAGGACTTTTACTTTCTGGAGATGAACACCCGCCTGCAGGTGGAGCACCCGGTGACGGAATGCATCACCGGCCTGGACCTGGTGGAGCTGATGATCCGCGTGGCGGCGGGCGAGAAGCTGCCCCTGACGCAAGCCGATGTGAAGCGCGACGGCTGGGCCATAGAGTGCCGCATCAACGCCGAAGACCCGTTCCGCAACTTTTTGCCGTCCACCGGCCGTCTGGTGCGCTTTCAGCCGCCAGAGGAATCCATGTTCCAGTCCGATACGACCAAAAAATGGGGCGTGCGGGTGGACACGGGCGTGTATGAGGGCGGCGAGATCCCCATGTACTACGACTCGATGATTGCCAAGCTCATCGTGCACGGCACCGACCGCAACGACGCCATTGCCAAGATGCGCGCGGCGCTGAACGGCTTTGTGATTCGTGGCATCAGCAGCAACATCCCGTTCCAGGCGGCGCTGCTGGCGCACCCCAAATTCGTGACGGGCGACTTCAACACCGGCTTCATCGCCGAGAACTACGGCAAGGGCTTTCACGCCGAAGACGTGCCGCACAGCGACCCGCTGTTCCTGGTGGCCCTGGCGGCCTTCATGCACCGCCGGTACCGCGCACGCGCCT
The DNA here is from genome assembly GCF_000238595.1 of Acidovorax sp. NO-1. Classification (GTDB taxonomy): domain Bacteria; phylum Pseudomonadota; class Gammaproteobacteria; order Burkholderiales; family Burkholderiaceae_C; genus Acidovorax. The sequence continues at coordinate 109,509 of NZ_AGTS01000077.1, forward strand.
CGGGCATCAGCGGGCAGCTGGCCGGGCATGAGGTGAAGGTGGGCGAGCAGTTTGTGGTGGTGACGCTGGGCGCCGAAGGGCAGAACCAGCACCACGAAGTGACGGTGTCCGACTTTGAAGACAAATCGGGCTCCAGCGCTGTACTGGTGGGCGGTACCAGCTATCAGATCAGTAGCAACGCCACGCTGGGCCAGATCCGCGTGCAGGGCGCGTGCAACGGCCAGGGCTTCACGGCCCAGGTGGAGCGCGGTGTGGGCAAGAACCCGCTGGCGCTGCGCATTGCGCACAACGGCACGCAGGTGGACACACTGGTGCTGTCGCCCCTGGGCGCGCGCCTGCACAAGCTCATGCCCTTCAAGGCGCCGCCAGATCTGTCCAAGTTCCTGCTCTCGCCCATGCCCGGCCTGCTGGTGGACGTGGCGGTGCAGCCTGGCCAGAAGGTGCAGGCAGGTGAAAAGCTGGCGGTGATCGAGGCCATGAAGATGGAGAACATCCTCTTTGCCGCGCAGGACGGCGTGGTGGGCAAGATCACGGCGGGCAAGGGCGAATCACTCTCGGTGGACCAGATCATTCTGGAATTCCAGTGATCTGCCGCCTGGTTCGTTGACTTGTTGTCGCTAACCCATCCAGAGGGGCCTTGCGCCCCTTTTTTTAGCCTTTTTGGCCTCTGGCGCTTGAGGAGTAAGCGCTGGCAGCTATCAAATATGGAGCATTCATGAGCACGACCCAACGCCCCTTCAAAGTGCTGGGCATCCAGCAGGTCGCCATTGGCGGCACCGACAAGCAACGCATGAAGACCTTGTGGGTGGACATGCTGGGCCTGGAACAGACCGGCACCTTCCAGAGCGAACGTGAGAACGTCGATGAAGACATCCTGGCCATGGGCAAAGGGGCCTTCAAGGTGGAGGTGGACATCATGCAGCCGCTGGACATCGACAAGAAGCCCGCCGTGCACACCACGCCGCTCAACCACATTGGCCTGTGGATCGATGACCTGCCCAGGGCGGTGGAATGGCTCACTGCCAAGGGCGTGCGCTTTGCGTCTGGCGGCATCCGCAAGGGGGCTGCGGGGTATGACATCACCTTCTTGCACCCCAAGAGCAACGACGAGTTTCCGATTGCAGGCGAAGGCGTGCTGATCGAACTGGTGCAGGCCCCGGCGGACGTCATTGCCGCCCTGGGCTGAGTGTTCTGCTACACTTTGTCCGGCCAGCGCGCTTCAAGCCCCTCGGCAACAGCGCTTATCTCCCGACGGGGGCAGCTCACTAGCGCAGCAGTTAACTTCAGATGTCAGCTGGTTGCCAACGGGTGGTGCGTGCTGGCAGGCAGCGACATGCAATGGCCGCCAAATTTCTGGAAATGCCCGTCTTCTGCGCGCAAAAAAATTTGTACTTCCGAGCCGTTACGCCCGCCGTTTTGTTGGCGCTTTTTGTGACCCCGCAGCGTGCGTTTGTGCCGTTTTCTCCTCCAGAATCCGCCCCAGCCGCTGCGCACCCAGCCCGAACCCCATGGCGCGGCTGGCGCGTGCCGATGAACGATGACTAAGTAAGCAACCCTGGCCCACCGCTGGCATCCCGCCGCTGCAGGGCCAATGCCTTGACTGTTGAAGGAACCCACCCGATGTCCGCCACCATGGCTCCAGCCGCTCCCGCCACCGTACAGACCACGCAACCGGTTCAGTTGCACCGCCGCAACCCAGCCCCCGCGGCCCAAGGCCCCTGGTCGGTAGAGGCCATCCAGGCGCTACTCGACAAGCCCCTGATGGACCTGCTGTTCGAAGCGCAAACCGTGCACCGCCAGCACTGGCCCGCAGGCGACATCGAACTGGCGACGCTGCTTTCCGTCAAGACCGGCGGCTGCCCTGAAAACTGCGGCTACTGCCCGCAGGCGGCCGAGTTCGACACGGGCGTAAAGGCTGAAAAGCTGATGGAGGTGGACGAGGTAGTACGCGCAGCCCAGGCCGCCAAGGACGCGGGCGCAACGCGGTTTTGCATGGGCGCTGCCTGGCGTGCGCCCAAGGACCGCGACATCGAAAAAGTCAGCGCCTTGATTGGCGCGGTGAAAGGCCTGGGCCTGCAGACCTGCGCCACGCTGGGCATGCTCGAGTCGCACCAGGCGCAGGCGCTCAAAGATGCGGGCCTGGACTACTACAACCACAACCTGGACACGGCCCCCGAGTACTACACCGACGTGGTGAGCACCCGTGCCTACCAGGACCGGCTGGACACGCTGCAGAACGTGCGCGATGCCGGCATCAGCGTGTGCTGCGGCGGCATTGTGGGCATGGGCGAGGCGCCCGTGCACCGCGCAGGCCTGATTGCGCAGCTGGCCAACCTTCAGCCCTATCCGGAATCGGTGCCCATCAACAGCCTGGTGCGCGTGCCGGGCACACCGCTGGCCGACAGCGAACCCATCGACCCGTTCGACTTTGTGCGCGTGATTGCGGTGGCCCGTATCACCATGCCCAAGGCGCGCGTGCGCCTGTCGGCAGGCCGCCAGCAATTGGGCGAGGCCGTACAGGCCTTGTGCTTCCTGGCCGGGGCCAACTCGATTTTTTACGGCGACAAGCTGCTGGTGACCGGCAACCCTGACGTGGACGCCGACGTGCAACTGCTTGCCAAGCTGGGGCTGAATGGCCACCGCACCGCGAGCACAGAGGCTGGCCCCACGCACTGCGCCTGACGCCACCCCGTAGAAAGGCAGCGGCACTGCCTGTGCGGCGCCCGAGTCACTGGGGCTCTGCAGGAAGGCCGGCGGCCAGGCGGTCCAGCTGCGCCAGCCGGGTGGGTTCCGCATCGGCAAACCGCTGCGCGATGCGCCTGAATTCTTCCGACAGGGTCAGGAAGGCATCGACGATGTCCGGGTCGAAATGGCTGCCCCTGCCATCGGTGATGATTTCCACGGCTTTTTCGTGCGTGTACGCAGCTTTGTAGACGCGCTCCGAGATGAGCGCGTCATACACATCGGCCACCGCCATCAGACGCGCTGACAGCGGGATGGTGTTGCCGGCCAGGCCCTCTGGGTAGCCCGAGCCATCCCATTTCTCCTGGTGACTGTAGGCAATCTCCTTGGCGTAGCGGAAGAACGGGTTGTCCTGCGTGGTGCCGGTTTCGGCCGCAATGATGGCGTCGCGCCCCAGGGTGGTGTGCGTCTTCATGATCTCGAACTCTTCCGGCGTCAGCTTGCCGGGCTTGAGCAGGATGCGGTCGGGGATGCCCACCTTGCCAATGTCATGCAGCGGGGCCGACTTGAAGATGGTTTCGATGGCTGTGTCGGTGAGTTCGGGTTGGAATCGCGGGTGGTTTTGCAGGTGGCGGGCCAGGGCTTCCATGTAGTGCTGCGTGCGCCGGATGTGGTTGCCTGTTTCGTTGTCACGCGTTTCCGCGAGAGATGCCATCGCGCGGATGGTGGCATCCTGCAATTCGGCCATGGCGCGTGTGCGGTTGGCCACCTCCTGCTCCAGAAACTGGTTGTGCTGTGCCAGAAAATCCCGTGCGCGCTTGAGCTGCAGGTGGTTGCGCACCCGCGCCATCACGATCGCGGGGTTGATGGGCTTGGTGATGTAGTCCACCGCGCCCAGCTCCAGGCCGATGCTTTCGTCCTCGGCAGCACTCATGGCGGTGAGGAAGATCACGGGGATGTCTTCCGTCTCGGGGTTGAACTGCAGGCGCCGCAGCACTTCATAGCCGTCCATGTCCGGCATCATGATGTCCAGCAGGATGAGGTCGGGCTTGCTCTCGCCTGCCACGATCTGCAACGCGCGCTCTCCGCCGGGGGCCAGTTTGACCTTGTAGTCCGTGCGCAGCAGGTCGCTCATCAACGACAGGTTGTCGGGCGTATCGTCAACGACCAGCACCGTGCATCGCCCGCTGGGCGCGAAAGGGCTATTCATGGTGGGGCTCCTTATTGTTGCGAATGTCTGTCGGGGCCGTCTGGCGCAGTGCAGCCAGGGCCTCCAGGAAATCGTAGCTGTCGAGCGCGCGTTTGATCTGGCCGTATGCAGGCCCCAGGTGCGCGTGCAGAGGGCCTGCAGATTCTTTGAAGAGCTCGATGGCATCGGAGTCGTCCTCCGCCAGCAAGGCGGCGAGCCGGTGCACCAGCTGTTGCGCCGCTGCAGCGTCCACCGGCATGCCGTCGCTCGCACCGCCAGGGGGCGTTGCCTCCTCAGCGGGCAGGGCAGCCTGCAAAGCAGCCACCAATGCATTGCATGCTGCTTCGACAGGGTGGAGCACCGAGTCCACTTCATCGATGGGCAAGTTTTGCGCTATGGCCTTTTCGGCCTTTTGCGCCTGGGCAGCCAGGGCCGTTGCGCCAATGGTGCCTGCGGTGCCTTTGAGGGTGTGCATGGCACGCAGTGCGTCCGGCTGCTGGCCCGCAGCCAGTGCGGCGCGGGTGGTCTGCACGGCATTCGCCTGCCCGTGGATGAACTTGCGCAAAAGGCTCTCGTAGGCAATGCGTTTGCCCAGCACACGCCGCAGTCCGGCTGATACGTCGAGTCCGTCAATCTGCCGCAGGGCATCGTCGGGTGCAGGATCGGGAGCAGATTCGGAATTGGGGTGGCGCGCGCCAGAGTATTCATTTGGAACGTCACCAATGGCATGCGCTCGAACAGCTTGGTCGAGGTCCTCACGTGCGTTGCCTGTGGCGCGCGGCCGGATCCACTGCAGCAGGGTGGCAAAAAGTGCATCCGGGTCGATGGGTTTGGCCAGGTGGCCGTTCATGCCCGCTGCAATGCACAGGTCGCGGTCGTGGCTCATGGCGTTGGCGGTCATCGCCAGCACGGGCAGGTCCGCCCAGGCAGGGTTCTGGCGCAGGTGCCGTGTAGCAGTCAGGCCATCCATCACGGGCATCTGCATGTCCATCAGCACCAGGTCATAGGAGGTTTGGGCCAGCATGTCGAGCGCCACCTGCCCGTTGTGGGCCACGTCCACCGCCAGGCCCGCGCCGCTCAGCAGTTCGGCGCCCACCTGCTGGTTCAGGTCGTTGTCGTCCACCAGCAGCACGCGGGCCCCCGCGATGGCCGACAGATGTGTAGCGTGGCGTGGCGCGTGCGCCGCGCGTCCGTCGGCCGACCGGGCCTGCCCCCCTAGTGCCTGCATGGCGGCGTCAAACATGGCAGAGGGGCTGACAGGCTTGGACAGCATCAGCGTGAGCCCGGCACGCTGCAGCTCGTCTTGCACATCGTCGCGCCCGGCCGCCGTGACGATGATGGTGTGGGGCGGGCGCTGCAGGCTGGCCAGCGCGCGGTGGGTGTCAAACCCGTCCATTCCCGGCATCATCCAGTCGAGAAACGCGAGCTCGCAGGGGCGCCCGGCCTGTTCGGCGGCCCGCGCCAGGGCAACCGCCTCCTTGCCAGACGATGCCGTGGTGACCGTAAAGCTCATGCGGGTCAGCATTTCACCCAGGATATGCCGTGCCTGCTCGCTGTCATCCACCACCAGCACATGCCGCCCCCGCAGGTCGGGGGTGGGCAGCAGCGGTGCATGGTGCGCGGTACCCAGGCCCAGACGGGCGGTGAACCAGAAGGTGCTGCCCACACCGGCCTGGCTTTGCACTCCCACCTCGCCCCCCATGAGCCCGGCGAGCTTCCTGGAGATTGCCAGGCCCAGGCCGGTGCCGCCGTATTTGCGGGTGGTGGACGTGTCGGCCTGTTCGAACGACCTAAATAGCCGCGATTGCTGCTCTGACGTGAGGCCTATTCCCGTATCCTGGACCTCGAACCGCAGGAGGACGCCGGTGTCGTCGCGCACGGTTTCGGTCACCCGCACGATGATCTCGCCGCGCTCGGTGAACTTGACCGCATTGTTGGCGTAGTTCACCAGGATCTGCCCCAGCCGCAGCGGATCGCCGCGCAAGTGGTCGGGAAGGGCAGGGTCTACGTCGAAGAGCAGCTCCAGGCCTTTGTGGGCGCACTTTTCGCTGACCAGATTGGCCACGTTGTCCAGCACGCCGCGCAGGTCAAAGTCCACCACTTCCACTTCCAGTTTGCCTGCTTCGATCTTGCTGAAGTCCAGGATGTCGTTGATCAGGCCGAGCAGGTGCTGGCCCGAGCGCTGGATTTTTTCTACATAGTCTCGCTGGCGTGGGGTGAGGTCAGTGGCGAGGGCCAGGTGGCTCATGCCGATCACCGCGTTCATGGGGGTGCGTATTTCGTGGCTCATATTGGCCAGGAAGTCCGATTTCATCTGCGAGGCATCTTCGGCGCGGGCGCGGGCAATCTCCAGTTCGTCTTCGTGCTCGCGCAGGGCGGTGTTCACCTTCTGCAGCTCCAGGGTGCGCTCGGCCACCCTGGCTTCCAGGGCCTCTTCGTTGCGTTTGAGGGCTTCCACCAGCTCGTTTTGCGCGGCCAGCGCCTGGGACGCGGCCTTCTCGCGCTGCAGAAACTGCCGTGCCATCGCAAACGCCAGAAGAAAGGTGAGCAGCGCCTGGAACACGGTGAGCCCGGTGGTCAACAGTGTCTGGCGCTTAACCTCGGCGTTGCGTGAATCGCCCAGCATGGCCGACACGCGTGAGGCGTCGAGAGAAAGCTCCTGCACAGTCTCGCGAAGGGCGTCCAGTTCGGTGCGCAAGAGCCGCATGTTCTCAAGGCTGGAGGCTGCATCCACGCTGGCGCCGAAGTAGCTGTCGCCCGCGGCCACGAACCGCTGCAGTGCCGACAGGGCCTTGTCGTAGATCGGCTCCTCCTGCATCAGCGTGCGGGACGTGCCGCTCTCCAATGCACTGAAGCGGCTCAAAAACAGGTCATACCGCAGCTCCAGCCTGTCCAGGGTAATGCTGGCCGGGTCCAGCTCGAACTGGTGCAGCGCATGGTCCAGCTTTTCGTATTCGACGTTGAGTTGCAGGAAGGACCAGAGCGCATTTACATCGCCGCGTCGCATCACCGCCTCTACGTTGCGGTACTGGCTGTATTGCACAGCCGCAATCGCGACATACGCGAACACCAGTCCCGTAACAATCAGCGGCAGGATGTGTTTGCTGCGCAGCATGCTGGGGATAGGTGGGGAGGAGCCAGGCGTTACCGGATGCGTAACGCGTTGAGCTGCCAGGCTGCCCGGTTGTAGTAAAGCTCGCTGCGCAGCTCTGCCTTGGTGTCAAAGGGGTAGACGATGAAAAGCGGGCCTTTTTCGCGGATGCGCATGGGCCGGTTGTTCATGAGCCGGGCGACGATGACATCGTGTCGCGTTGCGTCTTCCGCCGGTATCTCTGTCCTGTAGTCGTTCAGGGCCACGGCCGTGATCCTGGTGCCCTGTGCGCCCACGGCGGCCAGTACGTCGCGCAGCAAGGGCCCGGTGAACGTGACTGCGTTCGGGTACCAGGGTGTCTGGGTGGTGAAACTGTGCTGGGGCAATTTTTCCAGCATCTGCATGTCGAACTGCGCCTGGGCGCCGACATTGGTCTGGCTGATAGCCCCTTCAACAGTGAGTACGACGGGCCCGCCCGGCTTGTCCAGCGCGTGTGCGCCCAAGCCGATGAACGCCGCCAAAAACGCAGCGGATCGGCATGCCCCGCCGGCAACCGCGCGTATCCCCGAAAGACGAGCAGACATGGCGCCCCCTTTTTTTGCAACAGTCTCATGGACTGGTGCTCAAAATGTAAACCGATTTGCGGTGGGGCGCAGAGCTTTACGGTTGCTGATGTCAGTGAGGGGCGGGGCCGCTCAGATGGGGCGTTGGTCAGGGTCGGTCAGTTGCCGCCGCTGGCCGCGGCCATGGTGTCCCACGCCTTCAGCGTCTCCGCTGCGTACATGAGTGCAGGGCCCCCGCCCATGTAAACACAGACGGCCAGCATTTCCTCCAGCTCATTGCGGGTGGCGCCCAGTTTTTGCAGTGCCTTGACATGAAAGCCGATGCAGCCGGAGCACCGCTGTGTGACGCCGATGGCCAGTGCAATCAGCTCCTTGTGCTTGGCGCTCAGCGTACCCTCTGCCATGGACGCTTGTGCGAGCTGGGCAAAACCCCGCATGGCATCCGGCTGCGCCTTGCGGAAAGGTGCCAAGCTTTCATTGATGCCTTGGATCAGGCCTGCGTGATCAAACGTACTCATCGAAGGGGTCCTTCCTCGAACGTTGCAGGGGCATGCACGCATTGGCGCAATGCCTTCGGGTGATTCATTTCTTCATGGGGCAGGTGTTGACGCCCAACAAGGTATAGGCCGGGCAAAATCGAAACAGGCCGGTGGCCAGGGGCACCACGCCCAGCCATCCCCACCAGCCGACAGTGCCCGTGGCTGCCAGTGCTATCAGGACCAGCCCTGCCACGACGCGCAGCGCGCGATCCAACGTTCCAACATTGACTTTCATGATGACTCCTTGGGTTAATTTACCGGCCCCATGTGGGGCCCCTGTTTGACCTGGGCAGTAGGTGCGGCATGCACGCACTGCACAGGTCAATCGAAAGCCGGAGATTCCGGCACCACGACGGGCTTGCCGGCCGCGAGCCAAGCGTCAAAGCCGCCGGCGATGGACTGCACCTGGAGGTAGCCCATATCGTGCATGGCGCGCGCCGCCAGCGCAGCTCGCCCGCTGGTTTTGCAATACACCACCACCTTCAGGTCGCGCGGGGTGAGTGCGGGCGTGCTGCTGAGTTTGAACTCCAGCACACCGCGTGAGGCATGGATTGCGCCGGGGATGTGTCCCGCCTGGTATTCATCGGCTTCCCGGACATCGATCAACACGTCGGCTGCACGAATGGCTTGCTCGGCCTCGTCCACCGGGGTTTCCTGGATCTGGGCTTTGGCTGCAGCGACAAGGTCATGGGCAGTTTTCATGGCGTGGTCCTTGGATTGGATTTGAGCGTGTCACAGCGCGTTGACGGGAATCTTGAGATAAGTCACGCCATTGGCTTCCGGTGGCGGCATTTCTCCCGCCCTGATGTTGACCTGCACCGAGGGCAGGATGAGCACGGGCATCTGCAGCGTTGCATCGCGCTGGGTGCGCAGTGCCACGAAAGCCTCCTCGATCACTCCGTCGTGGATGTGGATGTTCCTGGCACGCTGGTCCGCAACAGTGGTTTGCCAAGCTACGGGGCGCCCTGCGGGAGGGTAGTCGTGGCACATGAACAGGCGGGTTTCATCCGGCAGGCTGAGCAATTTGCGCACTGACTGGTACAGCGTATGGGCATTGCCGCCGGGAAAGTCGCAGCGCGCGGTGCCCACGTCGGGCATGAAGAGGGTGTCACCCACGAACACCGCGTCGCCCACCTGGTAGGCCATGCAGGCGGGGGTATGGCCGGGCACTGCCAGCGCATGTGCTTCCAGCTGGCCGATGTGGAACACCTCGTTGTCGTGCAGCAGCTGGTCGAACTGGGTGCCATCCGGACGGAACTCGGGCTCCAGATGAAAGACCTTCTTGAACACGTCCTGCACCTGGGTGATCGACGCGCCAATGGCAATTTTTCCCCCCAGCTTGTCGCGAAGGTAGTGTGCGGCCGACAGATGGTCTGCGTGGGCATGGGTCTCCAGAATCCATTGCACTGTCAGCCCCTGGCTCTGCACAAACGACACGATCTTGTCGGCAGACCGCGTGCGGGTGCGGCCCGACTTCGGGTCGTAGTCCAGCACCGAATCCACCACGGCGCAGTGGCCGCCAGGCTGATCGAACACCACATAGCTCACCGTCCAGGTGGCGTCATCAAAGAAGGCTTCTATCTGGGGTTTCATCAAAGGGCTCCGTATCTAATTTCCATGCAGATAGTTTATTGACAAATATAATGTATGTCAATAGAATATCGACATCGAATTTGAAAAGGAGTGCGCCACCATGCACGCAGAGATACAAATGGACCTGGAAGCCTTGCGCAGGTCCGCCGACAGCGCTTGCCGCTTGATGAAAGTTTTGTCCAACCCCGACCGCCTGCTGCTGCTGTGTCAGCTGACCCAGGGTGAAAAGCGGGTGGGTGAACTGGAAGAACTGGTGGGCATTTCCCAGCCCACCTTGTCGCAGCAACTGGGCGTATTGCGCGATGAGGCACTCGTCAACACGCGACGCGAGGGCAAAAACATCTATTACGAGATCGCCAGTCCCCAGGCCCTGGCGGTGATGAACGTGCTGTTTGAGCAATTTTGTGGCCCCGCCCAGGAGAGCGCACCATGCTGATCGATTGGACCCATTTCACCCCCTGGGCTGCCCTTGCGGGCGGCGTTTTGCTGGGGCTTGCCTCGGCGCTTTTTGTGCTCCTCAATGGTCGCATTCTGGGCATCAGCGGCATTGTGGGAGGGCTGCTGCGCCCCCGCGATGGTGACATTGGCTGGCGCGTGGCTTTTGTACTGGGCATGCTGGTGGCTCCTGGCCTCTACTGGCTGGTGATCGGCCCCACGCAGCCGCGCATTGACGCGACCTGGGCCATGGTGGTGATCGCCGGCCTGCTGGTGGGTGTCGGCACCCGTTACGGATCGGGCTGCACGAGCGGCCACGGCGTGTGCGGGCTCTCGCGCATGTCTCCCCGGTCCCTGGTCGCCACCCTGGCCTTCATGGGTGCCGGGTTCGTCACCGTCTTCCTCATCCGGCACGTGCTGGCCTGACCTCCCATCCCATCGGAGCATTGATCGTTATGAAAAATCGTATTTCAGAGTTTGTGGTGGGCCTGATCTTCGGACTGGGCCTGATCGTCTCGGGCATGACCGACCCCGGCAAGGTGCTGGGCTTTCTGGACCTGGCGGGCTTGTGGGACCCATCGCTGGCCTTCGTGATGGGCGGCGCGATTGCGGTGGGCGTCTTTGCGTTTGCCGCGGCCAAGAAGCGCACCACCAGTTTCCTGGGGGGCGCCATGCATTTGCCCACGTCGCGCGACATTGATCGCCGCCTGGTGATCGGAAGCCTCATCTTCGGCGCAGGCTGGGGTATTGCGGGCTTCTGCCCCGGCCCGGCCATCGTTTCGGCGGGCGCAGGCCAGCCCAAAGCCATCGTGTTCGTGATCGCCATGCTGGCAGGCATGTGGCTGTTTGAACTGGCCGAACGCATGTCACGCCGCACCCCATCCACCCGGACCGGAGCCCGCTGACATGCCGCTGCAGATCATTGCCCTGACCCCCGACTTCGCAGTGTCTCCCCAGCTCGCCACTACGGACTTTGCCTCTTTGGCCCAGCAGGGCTTCAAGACCATCATCAACAACCGGCCGGACGGGGAGGGCGGTGGCGCACAACCCACCAGCCCTGAAATGGAGCGCGCTGCCACAGTCGCAGGGCTGCACTATGTGTACCTGCCCGTAGTGAGTGGCTCCATCACGCCGGAACAGGTGCAGGCCATGCACAAGGTCCTGATCACCGCCCCCAAGCCCACGTTGGCGTTTTGCCGTTCGGGCGCCCGGTCTGCCCAGTTGTTCGGGCTGGCGCAGAACCTGGACGCCGACGCGTCCTGATCACCCGGGAACCACGATGCACCTCATCCCCGGCTGGATCCGCAACTACCAGAAGTCCTGGCTCTCCGGAGACATGGTCGCCGGGGTGATTGTTACGGTGATGCTGATCCCGCAGAGCCTGGCCTACGCGCTTTTGGCGGGCTTGCCCCCCGAGGTGGGCTTGTACGCCAGCATCCTGCCCATCATTGCCTATGCCGCGCTGGGCTCCAGCATGACGCTGGCTGTGGGGCCCGTGGCGGTGGCCTCGCTCATGACGGCGAGCGCCCTGCAGCCGCTGGCTGCCGCTGGCTCGCCCGACTACATTGCGCTGGCCATGCTGCTGTCACTGCTCTCAGGGGGCATGTTGCTGCTGTTTGGCGTATTGCGGTTGGGTTTTCTGGCGCACTTTCTGAGCCATCCTGTGATCAGCGGGTTTATCTCTGGCTCGGCAGTGCTCATCGCTGTGGGGCAGGTCAAGCACCTGCTGGGCGTGAAGGCCGGTGGTACCGATGTCTTTGACACCGTGGTGCAACTGGCCCACGCAGCGCCCGGAATCAACCTGGTCACTCTGGGCATCGGCGCCGGCAGCGTGTTGTTTCTGGTGCTTGCGCGCAGGTCCTTGTCCCCATGGCTGGTCCGTCTGGGCGCCAGCCAACGCTTGGCAGACATCGCATCCAAACTGGCGCCGATGCTGGCGGTAATGGTCTCCACCGCCTTGGTGGCCGCCATGCGGTGGGACCAGACGGCGGGGGTCAGCATTGTGGGCACGGTGCCCCAGGGCCTGCCGCAGCTCGGGCTGCCGGCGGTGTCGATGGCGTCCGTGGGCTCGCTGTGGCTGCCTGCGCTGCTGATCTCGCTGGTGGGCTTTGTGGAAAGCGTGTCGGTAGCGCAGTCTCTGGCGCTCAAGCGGCAGCAGCGCATTCAGCCCAACCGTGAGCTGCTGGGTCTGGGGGCTGCCAATGTCGCCAGTGCGCTGTCGGGTGGTTTCCCCGTCACGGGCGGCTTTGCGCGGTCTGTCGTCAATTTTGCGGCGGGTGCAAATACGCCCCTGGCAGGCGTCATTTCGGCCGTGCTGATGGGTGTGGTGATCGCAGCGCTGACCGGGCTTTTTCACTATCTGCCCCATGCCGTGCTGGCAGCCACCATCATCGTGGCGGTGGTTTCCCTGATCGATATGGAGACGCTGCGCGAAGCCTGGCACTACGACAAGGCCGACGCCATGGCCCTGCTGGCCACAGCAGGGGGCGTGATCGCTTTTGGCGTGGAAGCCGGCATCCTGATGGGGGTGGCGTTGTCGCTGGGCACCTTGGTGTGGCGCAGCAGCCATCCGCACATCGCGGTGGTGGGGCGCGTGCCAGGTACGGAGCACTTTCGCAACGTGACCCGACACACGGTGAACACAGAGCCGGGCCTGATTGCCGTGCGGGTGGATGAAAGCCTGTATTTCGCCAACTCCGACGCTTTGCTGGACCGTGTGGAGGAATTGGTGGGCGCCCAACCCGATACCCGCCATGTGCTTCTGGTGTGCTCAGCCATCAACCAGATCGACACCACTGCATTGGGCGTACTGACCGATCTGGAGCGCAGTCTGGCCCAGCGCGGCGTGGCGCTCCTCCTGGCAGAAGTCAAAGGGCCAGTGCTGGATCGCCTGCAGACCACTCAGCTCGGGCAGCGTCTGGAGGGCAGGGTGTTTATGAGCACCCATGCGGCGTTTGAGTTTGCACACCACAGGGCGAATGCCCCGTCAATTCCATCACCATCGTTGGCCCCATAGCTCAGCCGCAGGTGATGGGCGACGGGCTGCATTCCTCCTTTGAAGGCGCTCGACGGCCTACGTGGGAGCTGCCTGTGTTCGCCATCGAACAGACCGGCCCCGAACCGCTGCTTACATTCCGTCTCACATCCCTGCAGGGTGTGACGTAACGGGTTCGCAAGAAGCCGCCACCCATCCTTTGCGCCGGGTCCTGCGATGGTCGAAGCAAAAGGCGTTCTATGCACTTGAATCGAGAGAGGCGGCGGCTTGGTGCCGCTGAGCGCAGCGGTGCAACCCACACCCGCCCTGCGATGTGGCGGTGGAGCGCGACGGCGTTTGCCACCATGGTGGGAGGCTCCAATGGATGGGCTGCCGCGTTAGCGCAGCCCCTCAACTCTTCGGAAGGACTGGCACAACGGTGGGTACCAGGGCCAGTGGCTTACGCTGCACTGTCCACCATGGCGGCGCTGCTGGCCATGATCATCTTGGTGATGATGGTGTATGCCGCACGGCACGGTGTACTGACACTCAACCGACTGCTGGGGCACCAGCGCCATCCGTACCTGGACATCGACCAGGCAGACTGGCCGCTTATCACGGTGTTCATTGCCGCCCATAACGAGGAACAGGTGATCGCCGGGTGCCTGCATGCCCTGCTGGACACCAATTACCCGCTCGACCGGCTGAAGGTGGTTCCGGTGAACGACCGCTCTACCGATGGCACACGCGCCATCATCGACGACTGGGTAGGCCGGTACCCGGGGCGCATCGTGCCGTTTCACCGCACCAAGGGAAAGCCAGGCAAGGCCGCAGCGCTCAAGGATGCCCTGCAGCACGCGCAGGGCGACATTGTGATCATCTTCGATGCCGACTATGTGCCTGGCCGTGGGCTGCTCAAGCAGTTGGTGGCGCCGTTTTTTGACCCCGAGGTGGGAGCGGTGATGGGCCGTGTGGTGCCAGTGAATACGGGGGTGAATCTGCTCACGCGCATGCTGGACCTCGAGCGCAGCGGCGGCTACCAGGTGGACCAGCAGGCCCGTATGAACCTGCGCCTGGTGCCCCAGTACGGCGGTACCGTGGGCGGCGTGCGCTGCTCAGCCGTGGCTGCGGTGGGTGGCTGGCACGACGATACGCTGGCCGAAGACACGGACATCACCTACCGCCTGTTGCTCAACGGCTGGAAGACCGTCTACACCAACCGGTCCGAGTGCTACGAGGAGGTGCCGCAGGACTGGCAGGTACGCATCAAGCAGATCAAGCGCTGGGCCAAGGGGCACAACCAGGTGATGGTGCGCTATGGCTTGCGCTTTGCGTTCAGTCCTTATTTGAGCTGGCGCGAACGTCTGGATGGGCTGCTGCTTTTGTTTGTTTTTGTGCTGCCGCCGTTGCTGCTGATGGGCTGGCTGCTGGCACTGGGCCTGTATTTCTTCAATGCTGGGGACATGCTGACGGGGCTGATCTCCTTGTTTGCGCTGATGGCCTACGGCACGCTGGGCAACTTTGCAGCGTTCTTCGAGATTGCCGTGGCGGTCCTGTTGGACGGCAAACGCAGGCGGTTGCGGCTGCTGCCCCTCAGCTTGCTGGGCTTCGTGATCAGCCTGTTTGCCATATCGTCATCGGTATGGGGGCAGTTGATGGACAAACTCCTGCGCCGCGACATGGTATGGGATAAGACGGTGCGTTACCGCCAACCGAGCGTCGAACAATGAACACCGCCTTGCTCTACCTGGCCTTTGTGTTGATCAGCATGGGATTGATGGTGATTGCCTTCGGGCCCACCTGGCGGGAGTGGCGGCACCCCACCGATACCGAGGCGTTGCAGGTGTTGCCACACTACACCACCGACATCGACCATTTCGCTGACCGGTTTCGCGCGCTGGTGCAGGCACACCAGGGACAAGTGCCGGGTCCTTCTGCCAACGAGTTTGATTTTGCGCCGGTGTCACTGGAGGGTGTGGACTGGGGCGGCATGCTGCGACCCCTGGTTTGCCTTGGCTCGGTCAAGCCGCAGACAGCGATTCAATGTGCTGCGCCGCTGTTCGTGCATGGTGACTTCGAAGCGCCAGCCCATAGCCGCTTTGTGGGCCTCTTGGCGCAGGGCCGTATCCGGCTCGGCGCGGGCAGTGATGTGGGGCAATGGGTACATGCCGATGCATCCCTGCATCTGGCCCAGGGCTGTTCGGGGCTGCGACGCCTGTCTTCGTCGACCGCCGTGGAGCTGGAGGCCGACTGCTGTTTTGAGCGGATCCAGGCGCCACACATCCGCTTTGGTGGTGATGCGGCCCTGCAGGCTGAGCGCGAGCATGCGCCTTTGATCGAGGCGAGCTTTGACCGGTTGGAAGGTGCTCTGCGCCAGAGCGAGCATGTGACGCTCGTGCGCGGCGACTGCAAATTGCCGCGCATGCACCGGTATCACGGCTCGCTGGTGGTCACGGGGCGTTTGCTCATTGGGGCTAGCACCGTGATCGAAGGCGACGTGAAAGCCCGTGGCGGCATCGTCATGGGCGTCAACGCGCGGGTGCAGGGCTCGCTGTGCAGTGAAAAGCAGATCCAGCTCCTGGACCATGCCCGGGTGGCGGGGCCCGTGGTGTCCGAGTCGGGCATCCTGCTCGGCGCCGGGGTGCATGTGGGCTCGCCACAGGCCCTCACCACGGTCAGCGCAGAAACCATCATGGCGGAGGCGGGCGCCCGGGCGCATGGCACCGTGTGGGCCCGCCAACTGGGCATAGTGTGGTCGGCCTGAACGCGGCGCACCCGCAGTGCACGGCTGGTTGGCGGCCCGCACCCTCCCATTGTTCGATCCGCTGAACCGCCACAGAGGGCCTCCCCTTGCCACACCCCACTGTCACTTCTCACAGCCGCCAAGACCGCGAGCTGGCTTTCAATGCTGCGCGCGGCCTGTTGGCGCAGGCCCAACAAGCACACAGCCACCAGTTGCCCCACCGCGCGCTCAGCCGCATCAGGCTCAACCCATGGCTGCTCTTGCAAATGGCAGGGCTGCCGGTGGTTTGGTTATTTCTGATCTACGGGTTGCGGGAACCTCTTTACGATTTTTGGCGCAGCTACTTGCTCACCTGGGCGCGCTGGCTGCAGGTGCCACTGCAGCCAGCGGCAGTGTCATCACGCCAAGACCTGTTGGGAATGAGCTGGTTGCCCGGCGCGGGCGACCTGGGGCTGTCCATCACCACCGGTGCGGCATTGGCTGCCGTGCTGACGGTGGTGGCCTGGGGGCTGGCAATGCGCCTGCGAGGGCGATGGCTTCCAGCGCAGTATCTGGTGCGGGTGCTGTGCGTGGTGCAGGCGCTGGCGCTGCTGTACTTCTGGTTTGCGCCGATGCCGTTCCCGCACCTGGTGCTGAACCATGTGATGGACTTGCTGAATGCTGGCTATCTGCTCATTCTGGCCATACCCGTGCTGATGGCTCTCGGGTACTACCCGCTTCAGATAAGCTGGCAGGCCAAGGTCGTTCACACCCTGCTCATCTTGTTGTTTTTTGGGGTCATGGTGCCGCAGCAAGCCATGGTGCACCTGCTGGTCCTTCAGCATTTGTCGGTGGTGTTCATGCCCGTGCTGTACCTGTGCTTCGGGGCGCTGTTCGACATGATGGTGTTTGTGGCTCTGTATGCATGGGCGGCCAGCACGGCGCCCTTGTCCGCCACACATTAGGGTAATCGTCCCTTTCCCGTGTACGCAGCTGTATCCTCTGCGACGCGGCCAGAGGCACTTGTCTGTACGCCTGCGTACGCAGCGAGAAAAACGAAAGCATTATCTGCAAAATAAGTACGTCACCCTTTACCCGGGGGTGTCGGCCTTCCTGGCAGTGCGCTTCATTTTTGCGCTGTTGCTCTCCAGATATTGAAAGCGGTGTCCGGGCTTCGTTCGGAGATCGTGCACATGCGGCGTCGTTCATTGCTAGAAAAGGTGCCCGTCTTGGGTGCTGGTTGGTTTTTGTGCTCGTCCAGCTGGGCGGCAGAAGCGTCCGCGCCCATTGACGCAGTGGCGGAGATCAAGGGCAACGCTGATTAAGGTCCACCATTGAGAGGGGTCAAACGTTATCCGCAGATGAAGCAGCAGACCTTGGCAATGGCCGCAGATCAAGACAACGGATTCGAGCATTCGCGCAAACCCACCCGACGCGAAGAGTTCTTGCGGACCATGGAGACAATAGTGCCATGGGCCGCTCTGTGCCAGGTGATAGAGCCGCACTACCCCAAAGCAGGCAACGGCCGCCCGCCCATTGGCCTTGAGCGCATGCTGCGCATCCACTTCCTGCAGCACTGGTTCAACCTGGCCGATCTGGCGTGCGAAGAGGCCCTGTACGACAGTGCCAGCCTGCGCCGCTTTGTGGGCATTGACCTGGGCCGCGAGCGCGTGCCCGATGCCACCACGCTGCTGAAGTTTCGCAAGCTGCTCAATGAGCACAAACTGGGTGAAGCCCTGTTTGCCCAGGTAGGCCAGCAACTGCAAGAGCGCGGCTTCAAGGTCAACACCGGCACCATCGTGGATGCCACCATCATCGCCGCGCCCAGTTCTACCAAGAACGCCGACAAGGCGCGCGACCCCGACATGCACCAGACCCGCAAAGGCCAGCAATGGTATTTCGGCATGAAGCTGCACATTGGCGTGGACAGCCAAAGCGGGCTGGCGCACAGCGCCGTGGTGACGGCGGCCAACGTGCATGACAAACACCCGCTGCCCGATCTGCTGCATGGCAACGAGCAGCGCGTGTACGGCGACTCGGCCTACGCCAGCCAGAAGGCTCTGATCCGGGGCAAGGCGCCCCAAGCCAAAGACTTCACCAACCAGCGCACACGCAGGTGCGGGGTGGTCGACCAGACGCAGCGGTCCAAGAACCGCAACAAGTCCCGCATCCGCGCTCGCGTAGAGCATCTATTCGGGGTGGTCAAGCGGCTGTGGGGCTTTGGCAAGGTGCGCTATCGCGGGCTGCAAAAGAACGCCACGCGCGCGTTCACGGCCTTGGCGCTGGCCAACATCTACCTTGCCCGAGGGCGCCTGCAGGGACAGGTGCGCCCGTAAGGGTCTGAAGGGGGCTCAAAGGCTCCCGAAACAGGCCCTGTGGGGCAAAGTCCGGCATCTTTGCGGGCCATTTGGCATTCAAATGGCTGTGCAATGGAGTTGACGCTACTTGATCAGCATTGCCCAAGGCGTTGCGGATCCTGTCGGGCCCCTATGCCGGTGGCTACGAGTTGGCGCCCAATGGACGCCTGAACTGGTACTTCGCCAACCTGGGATTGTTGCCCTTGGTGCCCATGCTCAGTGCGGCCGATTTGCAAACATACATCCTGCCGTACCTGAATCTGTACCTGGCCAGCACCGACCCCGCCACCAGCACCATTGCGGACATTGAGTTCCCCTATGGCCGAGCCAATACCTCGGTGGTCAAGAAGGTATTGGCTGACTCGGACGACGCCTATGCGTCCACCTTTCTGTCGCTGGCGTCGCGCTATGTGGCAGCCAGTGGCAACTGGTCTTGGTGGGAGGCGCGCAAAGCGGCCCTCAAAAACATCGCTTACCGCAACCTGGCACTGACCGCCAAGCCTTCGGGGCTGACTGCCGTGTTCCAGGCGCCGCGCAGCCAGACCAACGCCAGCGGCTACCTCATGGACAACTGCGAAGGCTACCGAGGTCTGCGTGACTTTGCGGCGGTGTTGCGGTCCCGCAGTGAACTGTCCGAGGCCAACTACTACGACCTCCTGGCAACAAATACCGCCGACGGCATCGCGCGCCACCTTTTCAAGGGCTCCGCACAGGCATTTTTGGCCAGCGACGCCACGCTGGTACCCAGTACCGAGTTTTACCCCGGCACCACCTGTCAGGTGTACCCGCAAGCCTTTGGGCTGCGCGAGCTGACGACGCAGTTTTCTGCCGGGTGGAACTACCTCAACATCCATACGCCAGGCTGGGAAACCGGGCGTCACGATCCTTTCCCCTGGGCCATCTTGGGGTATGTCGCTGCGCTGCGCGGACAAAGCAGCCTGGCGCGTACGCAACTGGTGGCCATAGACAAAACCTTTGCCGCCAACCGCAGCCTGGTCACCATCAATGAACTGGGTTTTTACCTGCGTACCAGATCCGTTTTGAACGGCGGCACTGCGCCATGAAGCCAAATTTCGCAAGCGCAATGTTCGCCAACAGACAGATAGAGACGGTATGCCCCTCCAGAATTCAAAGCGTCCCCGTCCCGATCTCAAGAAGCCACACATCGATCAATCCCTTGCCAATCGACTACTGTCCTCGTTACGACCTACAGAGCGGTCACGCCTGCTGTCGGTAGCCGACTGGGTGGAGCTGGAGAGCCAACAAACGCTCGGGCGCGCCGGCGAACGGTTGAGCCATGTGTACTTTCCCACCAACAGCATGATCTCGCTGCTCTCCAACCTGGAGGGCGCGCGCCACTTCGAGGCCGGACAGATCGGCTTTGAGGGCATGCTGGGTGCCAGTGCAGGCCTGGGGGTGACGGCCTCGGCCTTTGATGCGGTGGTTTCGGGAGCAGGCCAGGCCTGGCGGATCCAGCTAGATGCCTGGCGCAGCCATTGTCTGGCCAGCCGGACGCTGAGCCTGCTGACCACCCGCTATCTTTATGTCGAGCTGTCGCAAATGGGCACGATGGTGGCCTGCGGACACTTTCATTCGCTGGAGCAGCGTCTGGCGCGATTTCTGCTGATGAGCGAAACGCGGCTGCGCACCCCCGACATTCAGATGACCCACGAGACGCTGGCGCACCTGCTGGGGGTCCGCCGGGCCGGTGTGACGCTGGCGGCCGGCAAGCTGCAAGACAGCGGCGTAATCCAGTACACAAGGGGGCATATTCTGGTGCTGGACCGGAAGGCCTTGCTGGCGCAAAGCTGTGGGTGCTTTGACCAGGACCTGGAGACCTATGAACGGGTCATGTCAGGCGCTGTCGCTTAAGCGCGGCAGGCCCGCGGTACCTACGGCAATTCCCAAAACAGCGACAGCTTGGCGCCGTTGCGGGAATAGTAGGGGTTGCGGTAGCGCTCTACGCCTGCTGTAAAGCCCCACTGTGGGCCCAGCCACTGGCGCAGCGTGAGCTGTGACTGCCGACTGTCAAAGTTGATGAGAGCCACCCCGCTTCCAATGGCTTGGTAGCCCTCAGCCCCCCAGGCATGGCGGGCAATGATCTGCGTGTGGTGCGCGCGCCCCCAGGTGGCCGCCACAAACTGCTGATGGGTGCGCACGCCACCGGGGGAGCTGTTATTGAAGCGTATTTCTGCTTGCACCACCCACGGCTGATCGAAATAGTAAGTGGACCCGAGGCTGATGTTGCGGTCGATGTGCCCGTCTGGTGCTCGGTAGTAACCTGCGCCCAGCGTGGCCACCCATTGGCGCGTGGGGAGCAACTTGCGGTTGATGAACCCGTCCACACGGTAGCGTGGCAGATAGGCCGCACCATCGCCTGCGCCCACCGACATCATGGAGAACCAGTCTTCGTTCCAGGTCATGGTGTCTGACAGCCCGATGAACCGGCCCGACTCTCCAAACCGCCGCATGGTGGCGACTTCCATGCCGAGCAAGTGGTTGTTTACGCCCCATTGGCCGCGCACGCCAGCTTCATGCCAGTTGCCATACCCGTTGGTGAGGGTGGGGCGGCTGGCGTAGGCCTCAATGCTCCGGACTGGGACGGGCTGGTCTGCGGCGTCTTGCGCATGAGCTGCGGGCAAGCCATTGGCCAGCAACCCCAGCGACAGAACAAGGGCAGGGGCAGGGCGGAGGATGTAGTGGGCGTTCATGGTGACCGTTTTGGGTTTTCACGAGGACTGGTGCAGTTGGTTGTGTCCAGGGCAGCAGTGATGGCTTTGGCCTGCAGGATTTGCGCGGCGACTTCGTCGGTCACCGTCCAGTGGGCGCCGTGCCGATGGGGCAGGGCGGTCCGCAGCCAACAGCGGGCAGAAGGGATGTCACCTTGCTGCAGTGCCACCACAGCCACCAGACCCCAGGCAAAGTCGTCCTTCACCTGGGCCAGCCACTCATCGCGGTGCTCTGCCATCCAGCGGCGGTAATGCGCGGGCGCCCCACCTGGGATCAGCGGAAAGCGCACCAGCAGCGGAAAGATCTGCGCCACGGCGTCGGGATAGAAGGCATGTGCGGTGTCACGCTGGCCGGGCTGGGTGGAAACCAGGTAGCGCTTGCGCTGATCGTCCCAGAACACGGCCGCCAGAGTTTTGGTGAAGTTGGGGTGGCGGGCGTTTTGTACCGCCTTGTGCGTGAGGGGGTAGGCCCACAGCTCCAGGTTGTCCATGAACAACCCATATTGGTACACCGGCGAGACCAGGTAAATGCCCCGATTGGGGTCTACGAGCCTGGCCAGCGCCGCACTGGTGACCGTCCGGCTGCGCACCCAATTGGCCTGGCTGCGTTGCGCGGCTGGCATGCTGTCCATGAATGCCAGCCACAGGCCGAGTACAGAGTCGTCGGCATCTGCTGTTTTGCACGGGGCCCACACGGGGCCGTTGCGGCAAAAACGGTCAAAGGTCGCGTCGGGCTTTTGCCGCTGTACCAGCCATGCGCCCCAGGCCTTGGCAGGCGTGGAGATATCCAGCCCATGGCTGTGAGCCAGAAGCAGTGCCTGCAAGGCAAAGTAGGGGTCTACCGTGTCGCCCTGGCGCTGCACCGAGATGGCGCCCGAAGCATCGGCATACCCCTCCAGATCCAGCACAGCCGCCGATGCGCCAAGTGGAGCTGCAAGAACGGCGCACGCCAGAGCGTTGCCTATCCAGCGCTTCAGGCCAGAGTGGGTCTGCGACGAATGAAGGCACTGGGGAGTTAGAGAGTCGGGGGTCAATGGGTGATCCGTGGCATGGAAAGTCATGGTCAGCGTGCAGGCACAGAGCTGTCTGTTCGATACCGTACATAACGCGGCGGGTTCGATAGCGCACAGACCGTCTCTGCCCAAGCCCCCTACCGTCGGCGTTCGCCTTGGCCTGGGGTGCGGGTTATCTGGCGAATCTCATCCAACAGGACTACCCATGAATACACAAAAAATGTTCGGAACCGACGGCGTGCGCGCCCCAGTGGGTATGGAGCCCATGACCCCCCAGACCATCATGCGGCTGGCGCACGCCTGCGGCCAGCTGCTCAGCCGCCAGCACACGGGACTGAACCCGCGACCTGCGGTGGCAGTGGGCACCGACACGCGCGGGTCGGCCACCATGTTCGAGGCGGCCTTGCAGGCGGGGTTTTCTGCGGCCGGTGTGGACACGGTGATGTGCGGCGAGTTGCCCACACCCGGCGTGGCCTACTTGACGCGCTTGCGCGGCTACCAGGCGGGTGTGGTGGTGAGTGCATCGCACAACCCTTGTGAGGACAACGGTGTGAAGTTCTTTTCGGCCACGGGCGACAAGCTGCCCGATGGTATGGAGGCCGAGATCGAGCGCACCATGGACCAGCCCATGGTCTGTTTGCCTTCATCTCGGTTGGGCCGCGTTTCCCTGCTGCCGGAGGCCTCCGTTCTGTACATCCAGTTTTGCAGGCAGGCACTGCCGGCAGGTTTGCACCTGCAGGGTATGAAGATCGTCATCGACGCCGCCCATGGCGCCTGCCACCGCATCGCCCCCGAGGTGTTCCGACAGTTGGGCGCTGAGGTGATTGCGGTGGGCGCCTCGCCCGATGGGCAGAACATCAACGACAACGTGGGCGCCACGTCGCCCAAGCACCTGAGCGAGGCCGTGCTGGCCCACCAGGCAGATGTCGGCGTGGCGCTGGACGGGGATGGAGACCGGTTGGTGATGGTGGACAGCGAGGGCCGCATCTATGCGGGTGACGAGTTGCTGTACGTGCTGGCCGTGGATGCCCAGACCAACGATGGCTTGCAGGGTGGGGTGGTGGGCACGGTGATGAGCAACCAGGGACTGGAGCAAGCGCTGCTGCGCCGTGGGCTGGGTTTTGCACGGTCTGCCGTGGGTGACCGGCATGTGCTGGAGCTGCTCAAGCAGCGGGGTTGGCGCTTGGGCGGCGAGGGCTCGGGCCACCTGATCGGGCTGGACTGGCACAGCACCGGCGACGGCGTGATGTCTGCCTTGCGGGTGGTCGCAGCCATGAAACGCTCGCAGCGCAGCTTGTCGCAGCTGTGCAGCGATCTGCGCATGAACGCTCAGTGCCTGGTCAATGTGCCCGTGACCCGTGGTACGGGGATGGCCGACAACACCTGGATGCCCCACTTCCAGTTGCGGGCGGAAAAGTTGCTGGGCGACGATGGGCGGGTGCTGCTGCGTGCCTCGGGCACCGAGCCTGTTGTGCGCGTGCTGGTGGAGTGCCGTACTGCACTCAGGGCGCAGCGGATGGCCAGCCGGTTTGCCAAAGAGGTCAGCCAACTGCTGACAGCGCCCGCAGCGCAGGATGCAGTTACTGCCTGAACAGCCCCCGTCTGCGCACCATCCTGGCACGCCAACCTGGATGGTTGTGGGGCCGCAAGCGCTGTCAGTCCGCCATGCAGAGCCGGTCTGCAATGTGCTGCGCCGTGTGGCCATCGCCAAACGGGCTGCTTTCCAGCTGCATGCTGCGGTATGCCCCATCGTCGCGCAGCAGGCGTGCCGCCTCAGTCACGATGCGGTGGATGTCTGTGCCAACCAGTACCGCACCACCAGCCTCCACAAGCTCCTGCCGCTCCGTGCTGTCGCGCGCAATCAGCACTGGCCGTTTTAGCGCAGAGGCTTCTTCCTGGATGCCGCCTGAATCCGTCAGCGTGAAGTAACAGCGTTGCAGCAGGCTGATGAGGGCAGGGTAGTCCATGGGATCGGTCAGGCACACGCGCTGGCGCAGCTCGTCCGGCAATGCGTCGATCACCGGCCTTACCGCCTGGCTGACCGCCGGGTTGGGGTGAAGCGGCCAGACCACAACCAGATCGCCATGGGCCGCCAGCAACTGCCCGATGGCAGTGGCGATGTTTCGTATGGGATCGCCCCAGTTCTCTCGGCGGTGGGCGGTCACCAACAGCAGCCGCTGGTTTGTTTGCTGGTTCAGAAACTCTGCGACCGTCGCTGGCACCACTGAAGGCCAACCGGAAGACAAGACGGATGGCGCGGACGATGCATTGGCCTGCAGGCGCTGCTGCGTCCAGCGCGCCGCGTCAATCACCGTATTGCCGACGACGGAGATACAGGCGTCTGCTATGCCTTCGCGCAAAAGGTTATCCCGGGTCCGTGCCGTCGGTGCGAAGTGCCAGTGGGCGAGCCGTGCTATCAGCTCCCGGTTCTTTTCCTCCGGGAACGGCTCGCGCGTGCCTGTGCGCAAACCCGCCTCGATGTGCGCGACCGGCTTGTCGTTGTAGTAGCCACTCAGGGCTCCGACCAGCGCAGACGTCGTGTCGCCCTGCACCAGCACCACATCTGGCTGGGTTTCGTCCACCAGCCTGTCCACCCCTTCGAGCAGCAGCGCTGTGAGGTCGCCCAACCTCGGTGTGCGCCGCTCCAGTGCCAGGCGCAGGTCTGGCCCCATGTCAAAAAACCGGTAAAGCACCTCAGCCACCTCCGCGTGCTGCCCGGTGTGGAGCACCACCACGCGATGGCCCCGCAGCTTCAGCTCGCGGTGCAGCGGTGCCATCTTGATGATCTCAGGGCGGGTGCCTAAACACGCAAGGTAAGTGGTCATGGGTTCTTTCAACGCAGCGGCGCTCGCGTTTTGTTGGGAGGCGTTGGAACCAGTCCAGACGGACTTTTCGGAAGGAAGACTTGGGAGAACGCCGCCACAGCAGGTGCCCCCAAGGCCGACGCATGGTGCGGTTGAGGGGCGTGGAGTGTCTGTTCGACACCGCACAGATTGCCGCATCACTTAGTTAACATAATATACATCGTATATATCATTACGTGGTTTCGCCAATCACTCCTCAATACGCAATCGTTTACGTAACTGAAGTTGTGTTTATTTTCAAAGAGAAGTTGTAACCTGACGTCAATTGGACGTACGTTTAAGGAGTCAGGCTCCTGCAGGTGATCTAGCGCTTGTGTCTGTTCCTTCGAGACCCGACTGCTGGCGTTGCTGTCTCGCTGTTCTTTGGTGGCAATCGATCCCGAAGCTCAGTGAGTACGGCATACGTGTCGTGGCGGCTCTCCTCAAACTTCGATTTCCAGGTGCTTGTCTCGTCCCGGGCCAGCTGAAGCTCTTTCGCCAGCTGGGCCTTATCCGCCTGTAGCAAGGTCAACTCAGCCTCCAGGGCTCTCATCTTCTCGGTTGCCTCTGCAAGTGCGCCGGCCGACTTTCTGTTGTCGACCTCCAGCTGCCCGGCCAGCTTCTTGGACTCGAGCCGTGCCCGGTCTACCTCGGTGTTGAGCCTGCGTTCGTTGGCGTGGGCGCGCTCTTCAAGCCCCAAGCGCTCCGCCCGGTGCTCGGCCTCTGCGCTTTCTTGGCGTTGCCGCTGTGCCTCCGTGGCCTGCTGAAGCTGGACGTTCTGGGTCCGAGCCTCATCTAGCTGGCTCTGGAATGCCTGCACCTGCGCATGCAATTCCCTGACTTGCCCGGCCATCTCTGTGATCTGAGCATCCTTGGCTTGCATGGCCACCTCAAAGGCCTCACTGCGGTCTTTAAGGCGCTGTCGCTCGTTATCGAGCTCCTGCTGAGCCTGTTTGATGGCCTCCGCTCGTTTATCCAGCTCAGCTTGTGCCTGGGCCATCGCCGCGGTCGCGCCATCTTGAGCGTGTTGAACCGCCCGTCCCCAAAGCGTCTTTGCGGCCCTCAGCACCGGGCCTGGCAGTTGCTCGCCTGGGTCTTCTGGTTGATCGAGTGCCTCCCCAGGGGTGAGCAGCCTCTTTGCCAAGGAGCTATACCATGAATCCAGCATGGGGCCTACGGTATTGGGTGATCCGCGACCGAGCTGCTGGCGCACCCGTTCAATCGTGGGACGCTCACCCTGATTCAGAACAGCGTCGGCGGCTGCCCAGACCTCCTCCATTTGCACACCACGCGGACCTCGAACAATTTTTGACTGCATCGCCCTACTCCACTACATTTTTACCAACGATAATCGATGCTTATCGTGATCTATCAACTATATTTGTTGTAAACAATACATCATATGTAGTTTTTATCAAAATTTGCCTTTACAACCTCGGTTTCAACCATGCGCCTGCCGTCTCTGAGAAATATCCCCTCGCTGGAGCCGTCCTCCCTGTCGCTTGTGACTGCGCAGGCCGTTGAAGAGTTGATGCGCGAGGGCGAGTCCTTGAACACGTTGGCCAGCTATCGCTCTGCGCTGCGCTATTGGGCTGCCTGGTTTGGCCTTCGGTACGGGCAAGGCATCACGCTACCGCTGCCTGCGAACGCCGTCCTGCAGTTCATCGTGGATCACGCACAGCGGACTACCACCGATGGCCTGGCTCACGAGCTACCGCCAGCAATTGACCAAGCGCTGGTGGATGCGGGATTCAAAGGCAAGCCAGGCCCAATGGCGCTCAATACCTTGATCCATCGGATTGCCGTGCTGTCCAAGGCGCATCAGCTCCGAGAACTAAAAAATCCTTGCCAGGACCCCAAAGTCCGCGAGCTGCTGGCCAAGACTCGGCGGGCCTACGGCAAACGTGGCGCGCTTCCGCAGAAGAAAGATGCGCTGACCAAGGACCCATTGATGGCCATCCTCGACACCTGCGACGAATCACTCAAGGGCATCCGTGACCGCGCCCTCCTCCTCTTTGCCTGGGCATCGGGCGGGCGCCGCCGATCAGAAGTGACGGGGGCGACGATGAAGAATCTTCACCGGGTGGGGCCCAGCAGCTTCACCTACACCCTCGCCTATTCCAAAAGCAACCAGACTGCAGCGGATCGTCCGGAGAACGTGAAACCTCTGGCGGGCATTGCGGGCGAAGCGCTGCAGGCATGGTTAACAGCTTCGGGCATCGTGGACGGTGCAATATTCAGGCAGGTCAGGAAAGGCGGACACCTTGGAGAACCCCTCTCCCCTGCCGCCGTGCGAGATATTGTTCGCGAGCGCGCAAAACTTGCCGGGCTACCGGAGGTGTTTTCTGCACATTCGCTGCGGTCTGGATTTGTGACCGAGGCTGCTGTTCAGAAGGTGCCGTTGGCGGACACCATGGCAATGACAGGACATCGAAGTGTGGCTAGCGTCGTCGGGTACTACCGTCCGTCGAAAGACAATCCGGCAACCAAATTACTTTAGCTTGTTGGCAGAATTTTTCCCTGAACGAAGTTCAGTTGCAGCACGGCCTCCCTCAGATCCCTGACGCATTGCTAAGTCCTTTAAACGCATCTATTTTTTAATTGCCGGGCTTAAGTAGTTTGATTTTTAATTCTACTTGAGTGGCAAATTTTCAAAATATTAGTCGCGCCCAATACTGCCGAGCTTTTGAATGTGTTCTCGCAATTTATCGCAAGCAGGTCCAAACTTGTGTGGTGACGATTCGTCGAAGTCGTATCGAATTGTCGTTAGGCCAGCAAGATCGCTGGGTAACTTTATGCGGACACCCTTTGGCTCCATCAATATAGCCCGATTTCTCCCAAGACGACCCATAAATAAGCCGAGCTCGAATATCACGTTGTCCCTCGGCGCTGGCCAATCTTGGTCTCTACTCTCCACTCGGTCCTCCCCGTGAGCGATGGCAACAGCAAAATCGCATTGATCGAGTTCCGAAACTAGGTCGTCAATGGTGTAGTTTGCAATTTTGAAAACGCCTTGGTGCCACGGGATGGTATTGAAATCATCATGTTCGAACTGCGCTTGTAGAGCACGTACAATTTTTATATTTTCGGATGTCGATATAACAAACAACCGTATTTTCTCGCGCGCCTCTGCAACCATCATGTTGCGCTCCAAAAGACGCTTGGAGAGCACTTGCGCCATGGTTCTCCAGATATCTGGGAAGTCTTTGGCAACCTCAGTTAGTTGCGGCTCGGTCAGCTTGGCGACAACTGTCGACTCAGTTGCCCTAACGGTTGCAGAGCGCTTTTGAAGTGGCTCCACCGCGGCCATTTCACCCACCGAATCACCAGCGACCCGTGAACGAATCTTTTTGTGGTTTATGATGATGTCGCAAGCACCATGCAGAATGAAGTACAAGTCATTATCTTCCGCATCCTGCTCGATAATGGTGTCGCCGGCCTGGAGCTCCATTGGGACGGCGATATCAGCAAGTCTCTCTGCAAGCTGCTCATTGCCCGCGACCATGCGCTGTCGCTTAAGCAATTCGACACGAAGACGGCGGCCTTGCTCACCCTTTAATTTTTCAATCATATTTCCTTCTCCTATATAACTATACGTCCTGCAATGCCTTCCTGAATTCCTCCCCATTCATCATGCGCAGTGGTGTAGCCGCAGGCTTTCCTTCAATTTCAGGTACATCCAATCTTAGGATTTTCTCAAAGTAGAAAAGTAGCGCTTTCCGTACGCGTATTGACATTTTTCCGTCAATCATTCCATAGTCTTCTGCAATTCCCTTCTTCTGAAATTCTGTCAATTTCGGGTTCGGACATATCAAGACTTCAAACAATTCATTCCAAGACTTGTCATCCACGACAAGGCCTTCGGCGGGTCCAATGTTTTTGGCTTCCTCACACCGGGATAGTAAGAAATCTCGGTATGCACTGGCTTTGCTGCAGTATGCCCTGACGTGCCACCTTGCTCCATCATTAACCAGCGAATGAGGCGATAACCTCCGCCAAGTTTTTTCTGTGTTTTCCTTATTCATGGATTGATAGAGAACCTCCACCGAGCGGGTTTCACGTATAGCAGTTACGAGACTTCGCAGAACGTCAGATTTGACGCGCCTTGAGGGAAGGGGCATTACTGCAACACTCGGCGTGCTCCCCAGCCATGAATCGACCAATCGCACTCTGTCTTCAGCTGCATCGCGCAGATGGACCAAATAGCTCTCAGCGCTTAAATCCAAAAACACCGGGCGAAAATCCGGCGTACTCACATACCGCTTCTCACTGGCGTCGTACACCAAGTTTGAAGGAGCCGTTAGCTGGTATGCACCGATGTCCGCCGAGGCCTGTGGGACAGACACCCCGAATTTTTCAGTTATGTCCGCGCGGCGGATGCCTCCCTCCCAGTAGAGACGGAACTCGATGAACTCCAGGCGCCGCTCGGCACCCCAGCGAATTTTTTCAGCAGACGGCATGATGAGAATAGTTACTTGACGGGTTTAGAATGTAGACCCATAATTTAACTATACGCATCGGACCCACCTTTGTCCACGCGGGTTACACGAGGAGACGACCATGAGCCACACCTGGAACAGTGACCGAGCCAAAGCCCACATCGAGAAAAAGATGGACGACGTGGAGACGGTAAACATCAAGAAGTACGGCCGCGACATGTCCTTGGAGTCGATACCGACCAACACCGCATATCGTGTGGATGGGGTGCACATGTACGCCGACATCCTGAATCTGAAAGCCATGCTGAACGAAACGGCGGTCGAGGGCACTGACTGCCACAAGCGCACCTTGCGCTTCCTGGACCAACACTACCGGGCTGTCAGCCGCATTTTCAAGCGCGTGGATGCCCGCCGCGTGGACTTCCACAATCAGCGACTGCACAGCCTCTTTACGAAGCCCTATAACTCTGAAACAGGTGCCGAAAAAAAACGCGTTCAGCGAGCCGTAGCCACGGCGCAACTGATGATTGACGTTCTCGCGGAGACGAAAGACGACGATGCGAAGCTGCCTGGCGCAGTTGTGCGCGTGGGCATTGATACTGGCGAGACGTTGGCTGTGAACAATGGGCGCAATGGCTACCGTGAGCCGCTGTTTCTGGGAGATGCTGCGAACCACGCTGCGAAGCTGGCCAGCAACCTGTCGACCAAGGGCATCTACCTCACGAATGCAGCACGCAAAGTGCTTGGCCTAGATGAGGAGGACGCACCTGAGAAAGTCGCACTCACGAAGGATGAAATTCAAGCATGCCAAGACGCGGCAGCGCTTGACGTCACCGCTGAGACAATCGTGAAGGAGTGGCGCGAGGACCTCAAGAACAATCCTCTCGGTTCCTTCGAGTTCAAGCGCCACACGCCGCCCTTCTCGACGATGGATATCGCGTCACTTACGCCGGGAAACTCTCGTCGCCAGGAAGCCGTGAGCATCTACGCAGACATCGATGGATTCACTGCTTACGTGGCGGACAACATCGAGTCGAATGCTGAAGATGTGGTCCGAGTACTGCACGTACTCAGGGCCGAACTTGAACGCGTGCTCACGACCGAGTTTGAAGGCCGGCGTGTGCGCTTTATTGGCGATTGCGTCCATGGCTTGATTTGCGAAGGAACCGCGGCTATCACCGACATCCAAGAAACCATCTCCGAAGCCACGCGGCTGGCTGGGGGCTTTCGCAGCAGCTTCGACCTTGCGCTCGAACTGTTGAAGGAAAAGGGGTACTTCTCCGGCGAGCTTGGCCTAGCTATTGGATTTGAGTACGGCCCGATGACCGTGACGCGTCTTGGAGTCAAAGGCACACGTGTGCGGTGCTCTGTAAGCCGCGGTGTGCTGGCGTCCGAAGATGAGCAGGTCCGGTGTAATGGGTCGGAAACAGCCATTGGCCAGAGCGCATATGACGAGGCGTCTGACCCCGTGAAGAAGATTTTCGGTAGCAAGCGCAAGGCGGCAAACCTTGACTACCTTGAAGTCACGGAAGCCCTTGCGGACAGCGGCGACAAGTCTGCCAGCAGTGCGCGCGCCCTCGGAACGCCCGCGAGGACACCGGCAATCGCGAGGGCGCAAGAGAAGGTCGTGCGCCCTTACTGCGGCACAACGGAGGCCTGATGATGAGTTCGGCGGTGGACTTCATCGTGGCGCTGGCACCCCAGTACAACGCTGCGGTTGAACGCATTGCCGCCGGCGTCATCCTCAGGTTCTCACTCAGTCTGAGCGATGGCCGGACTGTGCCATACGCTATCAAAGCCATTGAGAATGGTTTGGTGGTGTCTGCCAGAGAGCTCACGCCTACTAATCTTCCGTCGTTTTGCCCTCAGCGTCACGTTAACTACGATGGCTCGTTCTGCCTGTACTGGCGGGGCGCTGCCACACTTGACGTCGTCGACGAAGCCACTGCGGCTGAGTGGTGGGACACCCTTTGGAAATACCTAACTTTGCAGGTACGAGCTCAGAAGGTCAGGCGGTGGCCCAACGATAGCGAGTGGGCTCATGGTCTAGCGGCCCAGTATCAGTTTGCCGCGGAGACCTCCGCCGCTGTATTGAGCGTCGACTTCGCAACTGCGCTCAAAGAGAAGCGACTCCACGTCGTTCGGCGCAGGAAGATTTACAAACTCTACATGGATGGTGTGCACATCTTCAGTGTGTGGTGTGCGTCGAAGAAAGTAGTCAATCAAAAGCAACGCTGCTTCTGCGGGTCAAGTGGGAGAAAGCGGCCGAAGAGGATTCGCCGTTGTGGCGAGCATGCAGCCGCAGCTTCGACTCTGGCCATAGCGTTGGTTGGTTGGGAAGTTGAGGAGGCATCGTTCTGGAAGTCGTTTGAAGGGAAAGCCTGTTGCAATAGTTGCGATGACTGCCCTCTGAAATCCCCAAGTACCCCGAAAACCGAGTAGGAAAGATCATGAGCACCCCGAATGAGCGATTAGTCACTGCGCAATGGATTTTGGAGCGCAACCTCGGATGGGTAGCGGCAGCCGAGATTAAGGTTGGAGCAATCACGGCCGTTGACAGTAAGCGGCCGGCCATCCCACCTTGGCTAGGCATCGGTGTGGGATGCCGCTAGATTGGCTATCGGAGGTTCAGGATGCGCCGGGCACCGCTGAGCACTATCAGCGCAATGACTGCGCCAATCACGAGGTCAGGGTACGAGGAGCCCGTCCAAGCGACCAAAACACCAGCGACTATCACCCCCGCGTTTGCGATCACATCATTCGCAGAAAAAATGTAGCTTGCCGTCATGTGGGCGCCCCGATCCCGCTTCTTGGCGATCAGCACCAGGCAGGTGACGTTGGCGATCAATGCGACCAGCCCGATACTCATCATGAGCATGGACGCCGGCTCACTTCCCACAACTGCCCGCCGAACGACCTCCAAAAGCGCGCCAAGCGCAAGCACGACTTGCAACCAACCAGCGATGTGCGCTGCCTTCATCTTCAAGGCGGCGGCGCGGCCCACCGCATAGAGCGCCAGTCCGTAGACCGCCGCATCGGCGAACATGTCAAGCGAGTCCGCTATGAGACCTGTGGACTGGGCGATCAGGCCAACGATCAACTCAAAGACAAACATCGCACCGTTGATAGCGAGCAGCAGCTTTAAGGTCCGAGCCTCAGAGGCATTCCCCTCTGCGTCTGGGGCCGTAGACTCGTCGCTTTGCACGCTGTCCAACACTTGCGCGCCGAGGTTGAGAGGGATGAGACGGCCCAGCAGCTCTTGCGTACTTCCCCCATGCTGCACGGTGAGTACACGGTCCTTCAGATCGAAGTCCAGTGCCGCAACAGCCGACGCATCGGCCAGCGCCATCCGAATGAGATTCTCCTCCGACGGGCAATCCATCTTCGGCACGGAGAAACGCGTCTTCCACTGCCCGCCTTCGGTGCGCCTCTCGCTTGTCAGCAGAACCGCACCCAAGTTCAGGGGCGTCAGCTTCTGGGCGATCCTGGCGGGCTCGCCCGAGTGCACCACCCGGAGCTGCCGATGGGCCAGATCGAAGGTCATCGGCCCAACCCCGGTCAGACCACCTGTTGATTTCCACGCAAACCTAACCCACCGGGGGTGCGGATAAAAACTTGGACTGGTTTTATGCCGCAAGTCCAAGGCTCACCCGGTATTCGATCGGGCTGAGGGCCCCCAGGGAGATCTTGATCCGCTTCTCGTTGTACCAACGGATGTAGTCGTCGAGCACCTCAATGAACTGCTCAACTGTGACGCTCTTCCAGTCCCGAGGATAGAACAGTTCATTCTTCAACCGACCGAAGAAGCCCTCGCACGCTGCGTTGTCAGGCGAGCAGGCCTTGCGGGACATCGAGCGGGTGAGCTTGGCCTCGCTCATTCTGGATAGCCAGCCAGGCCAGCGGTAGTGACCTCCGCGGTCTGAGTGGACCACTGGTCGATCGCTTGTCTCTGTGACGGTCTCGATGGCTGCATCCAGCATGGTGTTGACCAGCTCTGCATCCGGACTCGTGCCGATGGTCCAGCTCACCACCATCCCGTCGAAGCAATCGATGATCGGCGACAGGTAGACCTTGCCTGCAGGGATCTGGAACTCCGTGATGTCGGTCAGCCATTTCTTGTTGGGGGCTGCTGCCTGGAAGTCACGGTTGATGATGTTCTCTGGTGCCGGGCTGATCTCGCCCAGGTAAGACGCATACCGACGCCTCTTGGGTTTTGCAACGACCAGGCTCTCTTGCTTCATCAGCCGCTGTATCACCTTCTCGGAGATCGGGCCTTGCTCTCTGGCCAGTGAGGCTTGCAGCCTGCGGTAGCCATAGCAGCGGTGATTGGACTCGAAGATCTCGGTGATGGACTGGCGCACCCTCACGTACTTGTCTCCGATTGCCGCGCGGGCTCGATGGTAGAAGTACGAGCTACGCGCAAGACCCAACTGTGCAAGGAGCTCTGGCAGGCCATAGTGCTCCCTGAGGGCGTCAATCAGCAGTGTCTTCTCCCGGTTGGACAGGAGCTGCAGATCGACGCCCAGGCCTTTTTTTAACAGTTCATTGGCCTTGTTCAAGAGGTCCTGCTCAAGGCGCAGTTGCCTGACTTCGTGGCGCAGTATCTCAACTTGGCGCTCGAGCTCTTCACGCTCTTGCGCCTGCGGTGATCGATCGGTGTGTTTCATTGATGCGGGTGCCTCACGCCCCAGAAGCTGGTTCTTCCAGTTGTACAACGTTGGCCGGCACACGCCGAGCCTGTCGGCAACAGCCTGTGCACTTTCCTGCCGGGTGCAAAGCTCCATCACTCCCGCGTGCTTCAAGCTCTCGGGATATCTTCGCTGGCCCACACTGCCGACAAGGGCCATCCTGGCTTCAGGGAATGCCTCGCGGACCCACTTGGTTAGCGTTCCACGCCCTGGATAGCCCAGCGCCCTCATGGTGGCAGCGATGCATCGATCATGTGTGAGGTAGTGCTCGATGGCCGCTGCCTTCTGGCCCTGCGAGAACTTCGGCTCCCGACGGGCATATCCCAGCGGCAGGTCGAGCCGCTGCTGATACTCGCGGTACCACCCCTTCAATGCATTCTTGGTTGGGTAACCCAGCTGACGGATGGTCGGGCTGGTGCGTTTGCCGAGCTTGATGTAGAGCTCAACGGCTCGGATTCGGTCTTCGTAGGAATACATGAACTACCTTCTAGTAGTCCAAGTTTTCGTCCGCACCCCCTCCTGGCGGTTAGTGGGTCACTTCTGCGTGGAAATCAACAGTAGCTGGGCACTCTCTTACAGACTACTTGCTTCCAGCGGGCTCATGCTGCCGATCAAGTTCTCCACCGTTCAGGACCAACAGTCAAGTTGCTCGAAAAGCGGAACTTAGCGTTCAACTAGGTCTGCACACGCAATTGGCAATCCACGTTCATTCTGGGGGCTAGCGCTAGCCGGTGGACAGCGCATACCGCGATTGGCAGGAATACATCGCGATAGCTCTGGGTACCGATCCGCGCAACTCGTTTGCCTCAATTGCCAAAGATGTGATCTCCATTCCCGCAAGCAACTTCGGGTTCGCGAGTTGCTGACGGTTTGCTTCCGGACAAATGAGATACGAAGAATTGCACTACAGCACGCTTAATTCTAGGTTCCTTGCAGAAGCTTGGGTGACTGCCGGAACTTGATTTGGAAGGTCACATAGCCGTCATACACCCCTCTTAAATTCGACACTTCCAAATATCTAAAAGGATAGTGCGATGAAGAAGCTCAGCGATACGGCCACCATTGATTTCAATGACGAGAACTCAAACACGTCCAGCAATCCCACCTTCGATTCGGTCCTGGCAGCGCGCCTGAGCCGTCGCGGTCTGCTGCGCGGAAGCGTGGGCACGATGGGTACGGCATTGCTCGGCAGCTTCGCCGTGGCTGCCTGTGGTGGTGGAGATGACGAAGTGGTCGCGGCTCCTGGGGAAACGCTGCTTGGGTTTAATGCAGTTTCCAAAAGCCTGGCCGATGCGGTCATCGTGCCTGCGGGCTACACGGCCAGCGTGATTTATGCGCTGGGCGATCCGCTAAAGGCCACGACTCCCGCTTTCAAGAACGATGGAACCGACGCTGACTATGAAAACCGTGCGGGTGATCATCACGACGGCATGGAATGGTTTGGCCTGAGCGGCGATGGAAAGCTCTCTGCGTCCTCGACGGACCGCGGGCTGCTAGCCGTCAACCACGAAGCCACGACTGACGAAAAGCTAAGCTCATTCTTCATGCATGCCAATGGTGGCACCACCACGCTACCACGCCCCGCTAGCGAGATCGACAAAGAGGTAGCAGCCCATGGCATATCTGTCGTGGAAGTCAAGAAGACCTCTGGTAAATGGGCTACCGTACAGTCGTCGGCATTCAATTTCCGACTTACCGCATTGAGCGATATCGAAATCGCAGGTCCAGCACGCGGCAATGCGTTGATGGTCACGAAGTTCTCGCCCACCGGCACTAGAACCCGCGGCACGCTTAACAACTGTGGGACGGGTAAGACGCCCTGGGGCACATTCCTGACCGGTGAAGAGAACT
The DNA here is from genome assembly GCF_000238595.1 of Acidovorax sp. NO-1. Taxonomy (GTDB): domain Bacteria; phylum Pseudomonadota; class Gammaproteobacteria; order Burkholderiales; family Burkholderiaceae_C; genus Acidovorax. Next base: position 145,217 of record NZ_AGTS01000077.1, read on the forward strand.
GGTTTGGCTACTTCACCCGCGGGGCAGCAGACGATGCCGCTCGTGGCAACGACAAGAGCGTGACATCGCTCAAGCGCTATGGCCGCAACCAGGGCGCTGCGTCACGCCACGGGTGGGAAAGCGGTGGCACCGAGGACAAGTACGCGCGCTGGATCAACAGCAAGCTGGGCGCCTCTGCCGACGGAAGCGACGACTATCGCAACGAGATGAACGGCATGGGCTACATCGTCGAAATCGACGTTCTGGACAAGTCCCGGCCCGCGAAAAAGCGTACTTTCTTGGGCCGCTTTGCACATGAAAGCGCGGCATTCGGCACACCAGTGGTAGGTCAACCCTTGGTGGTGTACATGGGCGATGATGCCCGCAACGAATACGTCTACAAGTATGTCTCGACAGCCCTGTGGTCCGCTGCAGACGCCAACCCCGCTGATCGCATGGCGACCGGCGACAAGTACCTGGACAACGGTAAGCTGTACGTCGCCAAGTACAACGCTGACGGCTCTGGGCAATGGATTGAGTTGTCGCTGGCCAATCCTTTGATCGCCAACTACGCAGGCTACAAGTTCGCCGATCAAGCCGACATCGTGGTGAACGCACGTATTGCAGGCGACGCGGTAGGAGCCACCAAGATGGACCGCCCTGAATGGGGTGGCGTGAACCCCGCCAACGGCGAGATTTACCAGACCCTGACCAACAACAGCAACCGCCGTGTCGAGCCTTCTGGCTCGACGCAGTTGGCTCCCGATGCCTCCAATCCTCGTGTCTACACCGACATGAAAGGCTCAACTGCACAGCCTGGTAACCCCAACGGCCACCTGCTGCGCATGAAGGAAGGCAGTGCAGGCGGCGCAGCGACCACATTCACTTGGGACATCTACCTGTTCGGCGCCGAGGCCGGCGCCGACAAGGGAGTGGTGAACATCTCCAGCCTGACAGCTGATCAGGACTTCTCCAGCCCGGACGGTCTGGTCTTCAGTCCCTCCACGGGCATCTGCTGGATCCAGACCGATGATGGAGCGTACACCGATGTCACAAACAACATGATGCTGGCAGCTATCCCTGGTCGGGTGGGCGACGGCGGCAAAAAGACCTTGAGTTTCACCAAGGCCGATGGCAGCAAGCTTGATGTCGTCACCGCAGTAGGCAAGGCCCCTACCCCATCGACGCTCAAACGCTTTCTCGTGGGACCTGTCGGATGTGAAATTACAGGTCTGTGCGAAACGCCCGATGGAAAAACCATGTTCATCAACATTCAGCACCCGGGCGAGAACACCCTGCACGCCAACATCGGTGACCCTGCCAAATACACAAGCCAATGGCCAACTAACGCCGGCTATGGTCCCGGCAAGCGACCACGTTCTGCAACCATCGTGATCACCAAGAACGACGGTGGCCGCATCGGTAGTTGATCAGGCATTGATCTTTGTCAGATAGGGCTGGGCCATGCAGATGGGCCAGCCCTCTAAGAAATGGTGGTCTCTCCGGCATGACGAGCCGATCTACCTGTGATCGCTGGGTAAGGTGACCAAAAGTGATCCTTTTGCGAGGTTTGACCTGATGAATGCGCGAACTCTTCCGCGAAGCGTCCTTGTCATTGAAGGCGAGACTTTGGCGAGGCAAATGGTTGTCGCGTGCATGCTACGGCACGGTTTTACCGTTTTCCAAGTAGCTGATCCTTCAGCGGCGAAGGATTGTCTGTGCGGAATCAAACCTGACATCATTCTAGTCAATTGGATCTTTGCTGGCATGGGTGCACTGCCACTGATCCGGAGTCTTCGCGCCTCGCTCGCCCACCACCATACGCCTGTGATCGGAATAGCCCAAGACGCCGGAGAAAACGAGGTAATCGATGCGCTGGAATCAGGTGCCGATGATTTTTTGATCAGACCTTTTTCTCCCGCCATGTTGATGGCCAGAACAATGGCTGTTTTGCGCCGGCGCGCTCCTGAGATTTCAGACCGTGAGTTGACCATCGATGCACTAACGCTGAGTCCGACTCGACACGAAGTCACCTGCGTGGTCGGAGACAGGGAGGTTCGTGTAGACATCAGTCCTACGGAGTTTCGGATGCTGTACTTCTTCATGAGCAAGCCGGAAGTGGCACATACCAGACAGGAAATCCGAAACCGAGTTTGGAGTGGAGATCAGACAGTCGATGAGCGAACGGTCGATGCTCACATCAAGCGCCTCCGGACAGCGCTTTCACCTTCTGGAATGGATTTCATGATCCAGACGGTCAGGTCTGTGGGCTATCGGCTTTCAAGCAATCCCTTGGTCAGCGATTCGAGCGAGGCGAGCCCTCTACCGGCTTCATCGGTGCAAAGGACAAAGGCTGTGAGTCGTCGGGAGCCCGCGTTCGCATCCCGGTGACGGCTCGCACGCCGCGCAACATATCATCCAGACGACAGTCCGGCCCCGGTACCAATTACCATGGTCTGCTGGTACGTGGCACGCCCCCACGCGTTGAAAGACATGCGGAAAGTGGTTGGCCCCGCGTTTGCAGTGGCACGGAAGAAGCATAGAAGACTGATCGCCCTCCTCGCCAACCGAAGACGCGACCCTGCCCTGAAAAATTCACCGAATTCTTCGCTACCATGCCCCTCCCTGCGCTCGCTCGCAGGCTCGCATCATTGTCGCGCCTCCTGGGCGGTGTTCAATCTTCAGCTTACGCCGCCCGGCTATTTTTGCAAAATGAAGAGGGCGAGTTCGTTATCGACGCGTAAGGACAGCAGGTTCCGCGTTCTTCTCCTCTGATAACAGCCCTTGCGGTGGAAGCGCTGCGTGCTGCAGGCGGCCTGCGGCACTGGCATGCCTTACATCCAATCCCTTGGCGGCATAGACCGTGAACTCGGCCAGGTTACTGGCATGGGCTCCAATGCGTTCGATGGCCTTGGCTGCAAACAGCAGGTCCAGGCCCGCTGGAATGCTGCGGCTGTCGCTTGCCATGTGACTGATCATGGATCGTATGAAGCCATCAATCGCTGTTTTGATTGCCAGGTCTTCGGCGAGCGAGTTCAAGGCAGAGGATGCGTCCATCCGCGCAAGTGCATCCAGGGATTTGCTCAGTTGCTCCGAGGCAAGCTCCCCGGAGAGCCGCAGACCGGATGTAGGAAGTTCCTGGCTGCAGCTGTGACTGCGCATTGACCTTGCCATGCACGCGATCTTCACCGCTTCGTCACCCGCGCGTTCAAGATTGGCCGTGGCTTTTGACAACGCCATGAGCAGCCGCAGGTCAACAGCTATTGGTTGCCTGCGCGTAATGATGGCGCACACTTCGCGGTCAATTTCCAGTTCCATGAGGTTGACATCCTGCTCCCTCCTGAGAACCCTCTCGACCACAGCTGGCGTAGGAAACGCCAAACAGTACAGTGCCTGAGAAACTTGATTCTCCACCAACCCACCCATGTTAAGCACGTGACGGGTCAGCCCCTCAAGCTCGGCGTCAAACCGATGATTCAGGTGCTGCACAGACATTGGTGCATTCAACCGAAACGGCCGGTGATGTAGTCCTCGGTCTCGCGCCGCTGCGGCTTCATGAATACATCTTTCGTCATCCCAAACTCGATTAACTCGCCCAGGTACATGTAGGCTGTGTAATCGGAAACCCGTGCAGCCTGCTGCATGTTGTGGGTGACGATCAGCACCGTGACCTTCGACTTCATTTCGGCGATCAGCTCCTCGATACTGCTGGTCGCAATCGGGTCGAGCGCCGAAGTGGGTTCGTCGAAAAGAATGAGCTCTGGGTCTGTCGCCAACGACCTTGCGATGCACAGTCGTTGTTGTTGGCCACCCGACAGGTTCATGGCCACTTCGCCCAATCGGTCTTTGACTTCGTCCCAAAGAGCGGCATTCTTTAAAGCAGCTTCCACTTTATCTTCCATGTAGCTGCCAGACTTCTCGCCGCGCACCCTGAGTCCGTAGGCAACATTTTCAAAGATCGATTTCGGAAACGGGTTAGGTTTCTGGAAGACCATGGAAATGCGCATGCGCACTTCGATGGGATCCACTGAAGGATCCAGTAAGTCCACATCGTCTGGCAGAAGATGGATGCTGCCTCCGTATCTGTTGCCTGGGTACAGGTCATGCATGCGGTTAAAACACCGTAAGTATGTGGATTTTCCGCAGCCGCTCGGGCCAATCAACGCAGTCACCCTGTTCTCGTAGACAGGCATGGAAATGCCCTTGAGCGCTTTGAAGTCGCCGTAATGAAACTCTAGGTTACGGGACTCGGCTTTCGTCGTCGGTACTGGTTCTTCTGCTTCCACGGCGTGGCTTGCGGCCGGACGGCGATGTGAGGTTAGTTTCGTATTCATTGGAAGGTCACCACTTGATGTTTTTGCGCAGGCGGTACCTCAACCAGATGGCCGCCGCGTTCATACAAAGAGTCATAAGGACCAGAACAAAGCTGGCTGCGGCGGCGTTCTGGAGGAAGGCGGGGTCGGGTCGGGACGTCCAGTTGAAGATCTGGATCGGCATCACAGTGAAAGGTGACGTCAACCAATCAAACATTCCTGCCGGGGGAGTGCCGCTGAATGGAACCGGTGGCAGGAAGGCGATGAACGTCAATGCCCCGATGGTGATGATCGGCGCCGTCTCACCGATGGCACGGGACATCCCAATGATCACGCCCGTCAGGATGCCGGGCAGGCTGTAAGGCACCAAGTGGTGGCTCACCACCTGGAATCTGGAGGCACCGCAGGCGTATGCCCCTTCCCGGACATGAACAGGTATGGAACGCAGCGCTTCCCGAGTGGTCGTGATGACAATCGGAAGTATCAGCAAAGCCAGCGTCAGCCCGGCGGTCAGGATGCTCTGGCCCAGACCGAACGTATAGATGAACAGGCCAAGTGCAAGCAGGCCGTAGATGATGGATGGGACCCCGGCCAGGTTCGTAATGTTGATTTCGATGACATCGGTAAACCAGTTCTTGCGCGCGTACTCCTCCAAGTAGATGGCGCTGCTGATGCCGATCGGAACCGCCACTGCAGCAGTCACCATCATCACCAGAATCGATCCCACCCACGAGGAGAGAATGCCTGCATTGGCCGCTCGGCGCGATGGAAACGAGGTGAAGAACTCGACGCTCAGTCGCGGTATTCCCGTGATCGCCATGTCGAGAAACAGCACAAGGAGCGTCATCACCGCGACCATGATAGAGAGGATCCCGAGCGCGCCAAACAGTAGGTCCCAACGCTTTCTGGTGCGTATCGACGCACGCACCGCATTCGTTTTCGCGTTCATCAGTACACCTCCCGATAGCGGCGGCGCATCCAATGACCGATCAGATTGAATGTCAAGGTAAGCACCATCAAGGACAGCCCTGCGGCAAAGATCGTCTGGTAACCGACACTTCCATGGGGAAGGTCTCCCAGAGCCACCTGCACGATGTAGGCGGTGATCGTTGCGGCCGGCTCCAAGGGGTTGAGCGTGAGGTTAGGCTGCATGCCTGCTGCAACGGCAAGAATCATGGTCTCGCCCACCGCCCGCGAGATTCCAAGGATGTAGGCGGAGGCAATGCCGGATGTAGCGGCAGGGACCACCACACGCATGGCTGTCTGCAGCCGCGTCCCACCCATGGCATATGAGCCTTCGCGCAGACTCATGGGAACCGCGCGCATCGCGTCTTCAGCGAGAGATGAGACATAGGGGATGATCATCACCCCCATGACCAGGCCAGCGGACAGGATGTTGAATGTCGGCAGGCCCGGGTAGATCTTCTGGATCAATGGCGTCACGAACATCAGGGCGAAATAGCCATAGATGATGGTGGGGATGCCCGACAGGATCTCTAGCACTGGCTTGAGCACCTCACGGACTCGGTGCTGCGCGAACTCTGACAGGTAGATGGCGATCATGGTGCCCAGCGGGATGGCCACAGCCAATGCCACAAGTGAGCTTGTGAGCGTTCCGGACATCAGCACCCAGATGCCGAAGTGGGCGTCAGAGAAAAGTGGTGTCCATTGCTTGTCGGTCAAGAACTGCCAGATTGGTACTGCGCGGAAAAAGACCACAGACTCTTTGACCAGGATGTAGACAATCCCGATGGTGGTGAAGACAGACACACATGCGCACATCAGAAGGACGAACTCGATGAGCGCTTCCTTCTGCTTGCGGATCTTCTTGTTGCGTGCATATTGGGCCAGTTTCGCCGCGCCCGTTGCACGGGGCGCGCTGGACCTGGCGCCAAGGGGGGCGGCTGGCAAAGTGCTCACTAGGGTGGTCCTGAATAAAGCTTTGGATGAGCCCACAGGCCTGCGACGCAGACCTGCGGGGTATGCCGTGCTTAGAGCTTGGCTTCGCGCTTTTGCAGCTCTTCGATAGTGACGCCGACTTCCGCAACGCCGCCGAACACCGTGCCCCTCTTGCCCTTGGCCAGATGCTCTTCGTTGTTCTTGTAGGCGTTGGCGGGCAGTGGCACGTACTTGACCTCCTTCATGATCCGCGAGCCTTCCTTCATGTAGAAGGCTACGAATTCCTTGACCTCAGGGCGCTCCAGCGACTTGGAATTCACGTAAATGAAGATGGGACGTGCCAGCGGCTGATAGGAGCCGTTGATGACGTTCTGCTCGTTGGGGGCGACGGCGGGCTTGCCGGCCTTTTCCACAATGGGCAGTGCCTTGAGCGTGCTCTGGTTCTCGGCGTAATAAGCAAAACCCAGATAACCGATGGCATTTACGTCGCCTGCGACACCCTTGACCGTGACGTGGTCGTCTTCGGTGGCGGCATAGTCACCGCGACTGGCCTTGGCCTTCCCGTTGATCGCTTCGGTGAAGTAATCAAACGTACCGGAGTCCGAGCCCGCACCATACAACTTGAGAGGGGCATCAGGGAAGGCAGGGTTCACTTGCTTCCACGAAGTGATTTTGCCCTGCGCTGCAGGCTCCCACATCATCTTGAGCTCTGCAACTGACAACTGCTTGAGGAAGGTGTTCTTTGGGTTGACCACAACGGTCAGTGCGTCAAAGCCCACCGGCAGTTCGAAGTATTCGACGCCTGCGGCCTTGCAGGCGTCCATCTCGGCTTTCAGGATTGGGCGCGATGCATTGGAGATGTCCGTCTCGCCGCGGCAGAATTTTTTGAAACCGCCACCCGTTCCGGAGATGCCGACAGTGACCTTCATGGCACCCTTCTTCATCTTCTGAAAATCCTCGGCAACGCCTTCGGTAGGAGGGAAAACAGTCGAAGATCCATCGATCTTCACAACCTGCGCGTATGCAGGGGCTGCGGTCAGCGACGCGAACGCTGCGCAAGCGAGCGCCAGCTTGAAAGACATTTTTTCCATGGGAGCCTCGATAGGTAGTTGGGAAATTAATGACATAACTAGAAATGTGGATATGTTCTGGCGAATTCTGTGCGTTTTGGGTTTCAGATTCGTGACAGGCAACCTCCCATCCCTGGGGAGTAGTTGGATCAAAGCCGTGATGAAGTTGCAACACGCTGAAGCGATAATTGCGCGCTCTACTAAGTTGCAGGCCTTTCCTGTGCCTATTTACTTCGCCGATGAATGCTGATCAAGCTGTTATTGCCCTTGCCGCTTTGGCCCAACCATCGCGCCTCGGCATTTATCGCCTGTTGGTCGTAGCTGGCGAGGCTGGGATGTCGGTCGGAAAGATCGGTGAGCAGCTGCAGCTTGCACCTGCGACTTTGTCCTTTCACATGAAAGAACTTACGCATGCCGGCTTGATCCGCGGACGGCAGGAAGGCAAATTCGTCTTCTATCGTGCCCAGTTTCCGCAGATGAATGAGCTCCTGGCCTTTCTTGCCGAACATTGCTGCGATGGGTCCCCAGAGGGTTGCGGCATCGATTTGCCCCAGTGCGTCGAAGACACACTAACCAAGACACGGCAAACTCCACAGTAGGCGGCTGTATCCCACACTTCGGAGTCTGGCAGTTTGCGGGCTTAGGAACAGGGAGCACTTATTGAGGGTTTCAGCCGTTCCCCGCAGCTCACCGCGTTTGGTGCATCCCGGTCGAGAAGCCGTTCATGGAGGCCATTGAATCGTTGCTATTGCTCCGGGTGGACGGGCGAGTGGCGCTTGCTGAATGCCATCTGGTGCGTAGCGAGCCTATTCGCTGCTGAAACTTTGCGGCCACAGCGTTTCGGGCGTCATCCGCAGTGGCTGCGTTAGCGACCTGCGCTGCTGAGGCTGGCGGCTTTGCATTCCTGATGCGCCTTGTCGGTACCGAGCAAAACTGGCGTACTAGAGGGCAAGATTCAGTCATTTCTAACACCTATCCCTGAATGTCACACCACTGTCATTCTTTTGATCAATAATTCAACAATTAATGAATTATTGTGTTGGGACATACGCATGAAAGTTGGTATCAACGGTATGGGCCGCATGGGGCGTTTGGCCCTCCGCGCAGCCTTCGGAGCCGTCGAGCGCGAAGCGATCGACCCACGCAGCGGCAACCGGCTGGAAGTCATTCACTTGAACGAAATCAAGGGTGGTGCGGCTTCCACTGCCCACCTACTGGCGTTTGACACAGTGCAAGGCAGATGGCGCGCTGATGTCCGCGCCGATGGTGGGGACTCAATCCGCATCAACGATCAGCGCCTTGGCTATTCTGAATACGCCAGCGGTGTCGAGATTCCGTGGGGCGACCTCGGTGTGGACCTGGTGCTTGAGTGCACCGGCAAATTCCTCACTCCCGAAACCTTGCAGGGCCACCTGGACCGCGGCGCCAAGCGTGTCATCGTGGCCGCACCAGTGAAGGTGGGCGACGTGTTGAACATCGTGGTCGGCGTCAACGAGCACCTCTATAACCCGACGCGCGACCGCATTGTGACTGCCGCCAGTTGCACCACCAATTGTCTCGCCCCGGTCGTGAAGGTCATTCACGAAGGGATCGGCATTGAGCACGGTCAGATCACGACGCTGCACAACCCAACCAATACCAACCTGGTGGTTGACGCACCGCACAAGGACCTGCGCCGCGCACGCAGCGCCATGGTCAACTTGGCGCCAACGACCACAGGAAGTGCCACAGCCATTGCGCTGATCTACCCCGAACTCAAAGGCAAGCTCGACGGCCACGCAGTGCGTGTGCCTGCGCTTAACGCCTCGCTGACCGATTGCGTGTTCGAACTCAACCGCGCCACCACGGCTGAGGAAGTGAATGCCATGTTCGAAGCTGCTGCAAAAGGCCCTCTGGCCGGCATTCTCGGGTACGAAAGCCGCCCACTGGTCAGCGCCGACTACGCCCGAGACACGCGCAGCTCCATCGTGGACGGCCTCTCGACCATGGTGACCGACGGCACTCTGCTCAAGGTCTACGCCTGGTACGACAACGAAATGGGCTACGCCACGCGCATGGTAGACCTCGCTTGCCATCTTGAATCGGTCGGCATCTGATGAACGCTTCGACGACCACCGTCAGCCACGCGGTGCGCAACTACGCCATCGTCACCGCCGCTTACTGGGGCTTCACACTCACCGACGGCGCGCTGCGAATGCTGGTGCTGCTGCACTTCTACAAGCTGGGCTACTCACCCTTCACGCTGGCTTTCCTGTTCCTACTGTATGAAGCGGCCGGCGTGCTAGCCAACCTGATCGGTGGCTGGCTGGCCACGCGATACGGCATCCAGCGCATGCTGACCGTGGGCCTGGTGACGCAGATCACGGGCTTCACCCTGCTCTCGCTGCTCAACCCGGCCTGGACGGCGGCGATGTCCGTGGCCTGGGTGGTGGTGGCGCAAGGCATCTGCGGCGTGGCCAAAGACCTTACCAAGACCGCCAGCAAATCGGCGATCAAGGTCACGCAGGCGCAGGCCAAGGCCGAAGTCGGTGGCAACAACCAGCTCTTCAAGTGGGTGGCCTGGTTCACCGGCAGCAAGAACGCCATGAAGGGCTTCGGCTTCTTCCTCGGTGGCGTGCTGCTGCAGGCACTGGGTTTCCAGCGGTCGCTGTGGGCCATGGCCGGCTTGTTGGTGCTGGTGCTGATGGGGGTGGTGTTGTCGGTGCCGCCGATGATGGGCAAGGCCAAGGCCTCGAAGTCGGCCAAGGAACTGTTCGCCAAGAACGCCGGCATCAACGGCTTGGCCGCCGCGCGCGTGGCGCTGTTCGGCGCCCGCGACGTATGGTTCGTGGTCGGCGTGCCCGTGTTCCTGTACTCGCAGGGGTGGAACTTCACCATGGTCGGCGGCTTTTTGGCGGCCTGGACCATCGGCTACGGGCTGGTGCAGGCGTTCGCGCCCAGCCTCGTCAAACGCAGCCCCGACGGTCTGAGCAGCGAGGTGCCGGCTGCGCGCGGGTGGTCGCTGGCGCTAGCGCTGATCCCAGTCGGCATCGCCGCCGCAGTGTGGCTGGACCTGCCTAATCTGCAGTGGTGGGTGGTCGGTGGGCTGGGCCTGTTCGGCTTCGCCTTCGCGGTCAATTCGTCCGTGCACTCCTACCTGATCCTAGCCTACGCCGGCAGCGAGAAAGCGGCCGAAGACGTGGGCTTCTACTACGCCGCCAACGCGCTGGGCCGCTTCTTCGGCACGCTGATGTCGGGCCTGCTCTATCAGTGGGGCGGCCTACTGTATGCGCTGGTCGGTTCGGCCCTGATGCTGTTCACCTGCTGGCTGCTCACACTGCTGTTGCCCACCAGCCTCGCCCAGCCAAGCCCGAAAGCTACCTGAGGAGACGCCATGGAAGAAGTCGAAGTCGTAAAGGCGCTGGGAGCGCTTGCGCAGGAAACGCGCTTGCGTATCTTTCGTTTGCTGGTGGTTGCCGGACCGGGAGGCATGACCCCAGGTCACATGGCGGAAGAACTGGGTGCATCGCCAACCGCGCTGTCTTTCCACCTCAAAGAGCTGAGCCATTCGGGCCTTATCGACGTCGAGCGTGAAGGCCGCAATCTGATTTACCACGCTCATTTCGACCGCATGAACACCCTTATCGGTTACCTGACCGAGCACTGCTGCGCGGGGCAAGTGTGTGAAGTCGTCCCCTCGGTCTGTCCCGATTGTGGAGAACAGCCGTGAACCTCGCTGATACGCTGAACCTCGGCTGTGCGTGCCAGACGCTGGAGACACCGCGCCTGCGCGAACAGCTGGAAACCGAACCGGCGCTGGCCGGTCTGACCGCACGCCTGTCCGAGAGCCACCCGCACCTGTTTTCGCGCACGGCGGTGTTCCTCGATCCGACGGTGATGGCGCAGATTACCGACGCGGTAGCTGCACTGGAGCGCGTGATTGCCTTGCCCGCCTGGCGGCAGCAGGCACTCGAACGCGCACCGCAGATCGCCGACCTGGACCACGGACCGGCCGGCGTTTTCATGGGCTACGACTTCCATTTGGCCGACGACGGACCGCGTCTGATCGAGATAAACAGCAACGCCGGGGGCGCTTTCCTCAACGCCGCCCTGGCGCGAGCGCACCGCGCCTGCTGTGAATCGTTTCAGCAGGTGTTCGACGCGAAGGACACCCTGCGGAAGCTGGACGAGGTGTTTGTAAACATGTTCCGCGCCGAATGGCATGCGCAACGCGGAAGCGCTCCGCTGCGGAACATTCTGATCGTAGACGATGATCCCGACGCACAGTACCTGGCGCCCGAGTTCCAGATGGCGCGAGCGCTCTTCGACTCGCATGGCTTGATCGCCGCGGTGGGCGATGCCCGCGAACTGCAGTGGCGCAATGGCGCGCTCTGGCACCCTGCCCTGCCTTCCGATATGCCAGTGGACCTGGTTTACAACCGGCTGACTGACTTCTATCTGCAAGACCTAGATCACGAGGCGTTGAAATTAGCCTATCGTGCGGGAGCCGCCGTGGTCACGCCACACCCGCGCACTCACGCACTCTACGCCGACAAACGCAACCTGATCTCTCTGTCCGACGCGGCGTTGCTCGAAAGCTGGGGTGTGAGCGAAGCGGACCGCGCCCTCCTGCGCCGGGTCGTTCCCGCGACACAGCGTGTCATGGCCGAAGATGCCGACGCTCTCTGGGCCCAGCGGCGCGGGCTGTTCTTCAAACCCGCAGCCGGCTTTGGCGCGCGCGCGGCCTACCGCGGTGACAAGCTCACCCGGCGCGTGTGGGACGAAATCCTCGCGGGCGGCTATGTGGCGCAGACCACCGTGCCGCCCAGCGAGCGGCTGGTGTCGGTAGAGGGGCAGACAGTCCGGCTCAAGCTGGACTTGCGCGCTTACACCTACCGTGGCCAGGTGCAGTTGCTGGCCGCCCGCACCTGGGCAGGCCAGACTACCAACTTCCGCACCGAAGGCGGCGGCTTCTCGCCGGTGGTAGTGCTGCCAGCTACTGCCTCACGCCTCGACACAGCTTCTTTGTCAGCCTGAGCGGAGACCACCATGAAACGGTTCCCGTCACCTGCATGTCAACCATCTCGGCAAGAACATCGATTTCTACTCCTTGGTCCATCAATGACCGGGGGTTGCACAACGCATTCTGCCGTCACGGTAGACGCGTGCGCTACGCCCACTTCCCTCCCATCCTCTACAACCCGCTGCTGCTGAAAGGTTTTCCCCATGTCCTTCTACAACGTGCTCTTCTTATGCACCGGCAACTCGGCCCGAAGCATCATGGCCGAATCCATTCTCAACCACCTGGGTGGGGGGCGCTTTCGGGCCTTTAGTGCGGGCAGCCATCCGGCGGGCAAGGTCAATCCGCACGCGATCGAACTGCTGAAACGGAACCACTACAAAACCGAGACTTTGCGCAGTAAAAACTGGAGCGAATTCGCTCAAGCTGATGCGCCTCACATGAACTTTGTGCTCACCGTCTGTGACAAGGCCGCTGGCGAGATGTGCCCACTGTGGCCGGGTCAGCCAATGTCAGCGCACTGGGGCGTGCCCGATCCCGCCGAAGTCGAAGGTGACGACGAGGCGGTCAAGAAGGCCTTTACAGACACCTTTATGGTGCTCAGTCGCCGGATCGCTCTAATGGTGAACCTGCCGTTTGAAAAGCTTGACCGACTGGCGCTGCAAAAGGAACTGGTAGACATCGGCAGTCAAAAGGACTGACGGTTCATTCGAAAGCCATGGCCCGGTCGCCCAGCGACCGGGTGTTTTCATTTGTGAGGTGTATTCGATGGGTGTCTTTGAGCGCTTCCTGACGGTGTGGGTCGGTCTGGGTATTCTGGCCGGGGTGGGCCTTGGGCTGGTCATGCCCGGCGTGTTCCAGTCCGTGGCTGCGATGGAAATCGCGCAAGTTAACCTAGTGGTCGCCGTCTTCATATGGATCATGATTTATCCGATGATGATCCAGATCGACTGGCATGCTGTAAAGGATGTGGGCAAGCGGCCCCAGGGTCTGTTGCTCACCCTGGTGGTCAACTGGCTGATAAAGCCCTTCACCATGGCCGCACTGGGCGTACTGTTCTTCCAGTACCTATTTGCAGGCTGGATCGATCCGCAATCGGCCAGCGAGTACATTGCCGGCGTGATCCTACTGGGCGTTGCGCCTTGCACCGCCATGGTGTTCGTCTGGAGCCAGCTCGTCAAAGGCGATGCCAACTACACCCTGGTCCAAGTGTCTGTAAACGACCTGATCATGGTCGTCGCCTTCGCACCGATCGCGGCCTTTCTGCTCGGCGTGACCAACGTGACCGTGCCGTGGGAGACGCTGCTGCTCTCCACAGTGCTGTACGTAGTGCTGCCGCTGCTGGCGGGCATGGTTACCCGGCAGCTGCTGGTGAAACAGTCGTCTGAAGCGCTGGTTCAGTTCGTGGCCCGCCTCAAACCCTGGTCGGTGGTGGGCCTGATCGCCACCGTGGTGCTGCTATTCGGCTTCCAGGCCGGTACCATCGTCGAGAAACCCGGCGTGATTGTGCTGATCGCCGTGCCCCTTATCTTGCAGTCCTACGGCATATTTTTCATCACTTGGTGGGGCGCCAAGTGGCTCAAGCTGCCGCACAACATCGCCGGCCCGGCCTGCCTCATCGGTACCTCCAACTTTTTCGAACTGGCGGTGGCCGTAGCGATTTCGCTGTTCGGCCTGAACTCAGGCGCGGCACTGGCCACCGTCGTCGGCGTGCTGGTGGAGGTGCCCGTGATGCTTTCACTGGTAGCCATCGTCAACGCCTGGAAACCCCGGACCGCCTGAACCCGTACCAGACCTTCTTTCATGCCCAACATCACCATCTATCACAACCCCGCCTGCGGGACCTCGCGCAACGTGCTGGCCATGGTCCGCAACAGCGGCGTGGAACCCACGGTTATCGAGTACCTCAAGAACCCGCCCAGCACGGAGCAGATCCAGGCCTGGCTGAGCGCCATGGGCGCCACGGTTCGCCAAGTCCTTCGAGAAAAGGGCACGCCTTACGCCGAGCTGGACTTGGGCAACCCCAAGTGGACCGATGAACAGTTGCTGGCCTTCATCCAGCAACATCCCATCCTGCTCAACCGCCCCTTTGTGATCACGCCGCTGGGGGTGCGCCTGTGCCGACCGTCCGAAGTCGTGCTCGACATCCTGCCCTATCCGCAGCAAGGCCCCTTCATCAAGGAAGATGGCGAAGTGGTCATCGACGCAAAGGGTCGCCGTGTCTAAGTCCGTCACCAAACCCTTGACCGATCTGCCGCAGGTGCAGGACGAACATTTCCGGGTGCCCGATCCGTCGCGGCTGCTGCGTCCGCACTCGGCTCACGCGCCGCGCATCTTGTTGCTGTACGGCTCCCTGCGCCCTCGCTCCTTCAGCAGGCTGGTGGTGGAAGAATCCGCCCGGCTGCTGCAGGCCATGGGTGCGGAGACCCGCATCTTCAATCCCAGTGGATTGCCGTTGCCTGATGATGCGCCAGACACCAACCCCAAGGTGCAGGAACTGCGCGAGCTGGCGCTGTGGTCCGAGGGCATGGTCTGGTGTTCGCCCGAACGTCACGGTGCCATGACCGGCATCATGAAAGCCCAGATCGACTGGATCCCTCTGGCGGCCGGCGCCGTGCGCCCCACCCAAGGCAAGACACTTGCGGTGATGCAGGTGTGCGGTGGCTCGCAGTCCTTCAACGCGGTGAACCAGATGCGCGTGCTCGGCCGCTGGATGCGCATGATCACCGTCCCGAACCAGTCGTCGGTGGCCAAGGCCTTCCAGGAGTTCGATGACCACGACCGCATGAAGCCGTCCAGCTACCACGACCGGGTGGTCGATGTCATGGAAGAACTGGTCAAGTTCACCTGGCTGACCCGCGACGTCTCGCCCTACCTGGTGGACCGCTACAGCGAGCGCAAGGAAAGCGCCGAAGAACTCATGCGGCGGGTCAATCTGCCCAAGGCAGTCTGACCTCCGACGCCACGGCAGACGCAGCATGACCCCGATTCACGGATGAGCCCAGAAGCCGCTTCCGACGGGGGTGTGGTGTCGGCCCGCCGGGCCGTGCTCTCGTTTCTGGTCGCGCTGGCGCTGTCGCTGGCTTTGTACGCATGGCTGCCCTACGAGGCCTCGGTCACCAAGGGCCTGTGCCTGCTGGTCTTCATCGGGGCGCTCTGGCTGACCGAAGCGATTCCCCTACCGGTGACGGCGCTGCTGGTGCCGGTTGGTGCGCTGGCGCTGGGGTTCCCGGGCCTCACCACAGTCAAGGTCCTGGCGCCCTTTGCCGACCCCATCGTGTTCCTGTTTCTGGGCGGCTTCGCCCTGGCCAGCGCCCTGCGTGCCCAGCAGCTGGACCGCAAGATGGCCGGCTTCCTGCTGACACTTTCGGGTGGGCATCTGGGCCGTGCCGTGTGGTTGCTGTTTGCGGTCACGGCGGTGTTGTCCATGGGCATCAGCAACACGGCCACGGCGGCCATGGTGCTGCCGCTGACTTTGGGCATCCTCGGTCCGCTCGACCCGCAGCGGGAGAGGCGGACCTTTGCCTTTGTGCTGCTGGGTGTGGCCTATTCCGCCAGCATCGGGGGCATGGGCACCCTGGTCGGCTCGCCGCCCAACGCGATTGCGGCGCGCGCGGCCGGCATCGATTTCGCCCAGTGGCTCTGGATCGGTTTGCCCCTGGTGCTGGTGCTCATGCCCTTGATGGTGTTCACCCTGCGGCTGGTGCTGCGCCCGCACCTGGACCGGCGCATCGCCATCACCGCCACCGACGTGCCCTGGTCCTGGCCACGGGTTCTGACACTGGGCGTGTTCCTACTGACCGCGCTGGGTTGGACGTTTGGGGCCGAGCCCCTCAAAACGCTGGGCATCCAGAGCCCGGACACGGTGTTTGCGCTGGCTGCTGCTGTTGCCGTGGTGGGGGTCGTCTCAGAAAACGGAAAATAAAGCACGTTAAGCTGGCTGCAGCGGCCGTAGCGGCCTGAACTTGCCCGCGCCGATCTTGGCGTTGCTGCGCCAGAGGTAATCGCCAGTCAGGTTGATGTGCTCCCAACCCAGCGGCGACAGATGCTGCAATAGAGAGTCATCAACGGGCTTGCCGTGGCCACGCAGGGCATTCGCGGCCCGTTCCAGATAAACCGTGTTCCACAGCACGATGGCTGCCGTCACCAGGTTGAGGCCGCTGGCCCGGTAGCGCTGCTGCTCGAAGCTGCGGTCACGAATTTCGCCCAGGCGGTTGAAGAACACGGCGCGAGCCAGCGCGTTGCGCGCCTCGCCTTTGTTCAGCCCGGCATGCACGCGGCGACGCAGCTCGACGCTTTGCAGCCAGTCCAGGATGAACAGCGTGCGCTCGATGCGGCCCAGCTCACGCAGAGCCACGGCCAGGCCGTTCTGGCGCGGGTAGCTGCCGAGTTTCCGCAGCATCAGCGAGGCCGTCACCGTGCCCTGCTTGATCGAGGTGGCCAGCCGCAAAATTTCGTCCCAATGGGCGCGGACGTGTTTGATGTTGAGCGTGCCGGCGATCATCGACTTGAGTGCGTCATAGGCGGCATCGCCCTTCGGGATGTAGAGCTTGGTATCGCCCAGGTCGCGGATGCGCGGCGCGAAGCGGAAGCCCAAGAGGTGCATCAGGGCGAAGACATGATCGGTGAAGCCCGCCGTGTCAGTGTAGTGCTCCTCGATGCGCAGGTCGGATTCGTGGTGCAGCAAGCCATCGAGCACGTAGGTCGAGTCGCGCACGCCGACATTCACCACCTTGGTGTGGAACGGCGCGTACTGGTCAGAGATGTGGGTGTAGAACGTCCGCCCTGGGCTGCTGCCGTATTTAGGATTGATATGGCCGGTGCTCTCGGCCTTGCTGCCGGTGCGGAAATTCTGCCCGTCCGACGATGACGTGGTGCCGTAGCCCCAATGCTCGGCGAAGGGGTGGCGGAATTGCGCGTTGACCAGCTCGGCCAGTGCCGCCCCATAGGTTTCATCTCGGATGTGCCAGGCTTGCAGCCATGCCAGCTTGGCATAGGTTGTTCCGGGGCACGATTCCGCCATCTTGGTCAGGCCCAAGTTGATTGCATCGGCCAGGATCGTGGTCAGGAGCAGGTTCTTGTCCTTGACCAGGTCGCCCGATTTCAGGTGCGCGAAGTGCCGGGTAAAACCTGTCCACTCGTCCACCTCCAGCAGCAGTTCGGTGATCTTGACGTGCGGCAGGATCATCGCCGTCTGGTCGATCAGCGCCTGCGCGGTGTCGGGCACCGCCGCGTCGAGTGGCGTGATCTTCAGTCCCGATTCGGTGATGATGGCATCCGGCAACTCGTTGGCCAGCGCCATGCGGTTTACGGTGGTGAGCTGCGTTTCCAGCAGCGTCAGCCGTTCATGCAGGTACTGGTCGCAATCGGTGGCCACAGCCAGCGGCAATTCGCTGGCCTGTTTGAGGCTGGCGAATTTGGCCGGCGGCACCAGGTAGTCCTCGAAATCCTTGAACTGGCGGGAGCCTTGCACCCAGATGTCGCCGGAGCGCAGTGCGTTCTTCATCTCCGACAACGCGCACAGCTCGTAGTAACGCCGGTCGATGCCGGCGTCGGTCATCACCAGCTTCTGCCAGCGCGGCTTGATGAAGTCGGTCGGCGCGTCGGCAGGCACCTTGCGGGCGTTGTCGCTGTTCATGCCGCGCAGCACCTCAATGGCGTCGAGTACGTCCTTGGCGGCAGGCGCGGCCCGCAGCTTGAGTACGCCGAGAAATTCCGGCGCGTAGCGGCGCAGCGTGGCGTAGCTCTCGCCGATGCGGTGCAAGAAATCGAAGTCCTCGGGCTGCGCGAGCTTCTGCGCTTCGGTGACGCTCTCGGCGAAGGCATCCCAGGACATGACGGCCTCGATGGCGGCGAACGGATCGCGGCCTGCTTGCTTGGCCTCGATCAGCGCCTGACCGATGCGCCCGAACAGCCGCACCTTGGCGTTGATCGCCTTGCCGGACGCCTGGAACTGCTGCTGATGCTTGTTCTTGGCGGCGTTGAACAGCTTGCCCAGGATGCGGTCATGCAGGTCGATGATTTCGTCGGTGACGGTGGCCATGCCCTCGATGGCGAGCGCCACCAGGGTCGCGTAGCGGCGCTGCGCCTCGAACTTGGCCAGGTCCGCGGGCGTCATCTGACCGCCCTCGCGGGCGATCTTGAGCAGCCGATTCTGGTGAACCAAGCGCTCGATGCCCGAAGGCAAGTCGAGCGCCTGCCACGCCTTGAGGCGTTCGATGTGTTCGAGCATGTGCCTGGAATTCGGCTTGGCCGGTGACTGGCGCAGCCAGGCCAACCAGGTCGTCTTGCCGTTGTCCCGGCGTTTGAGCAGATCGTCGAGGCGGCGGCGATGCGCGTCCGATAGCGGTTCGGCCAGGGCATCTTAGATGCGCCGGTTCGCGCGGGTAATCGCTTCGGCGGTCGCTCGTTCGACGGCGTTGAGGGAGGGCAGAATGACCGACTGCCGCCGCAGGTGCTCGATCAAGGCGCTGGCCAGCACGACGCCCTTGTCGGTCTGCATGGCCAGCTCGGTCAGCAACTGAACGGCCTGCCGATAGTGGCTCATGGTGAAGGGCTGGAAGCCGAACACCGTTTGAAGCTCCACCAGGTGCTCGCGCCGTGTCTGTTCCCGCTGGCCGTACTCGTCCCAGCTTTCGATGCTGACCTTGAGCTGGTCGGCGACCAGCTTCAACAAGGGCGAAAACGGTGGCTCATCGACGCCAAGGATGACACCAGGAAAGCGCAGGTAGCAGAGCTGCACGGCGAAGCCCAGCCGGTTGACCGGACCGCGCCTCTGCCGGATGATGGACAGGTCGGTGTCGCTGAACGTGTAGTGACGGATCAGTTCTTCCTTGGCGTCCGGCAATGCCAGCAGGTTGTCACGCTCGGCGGCGGACAGGATCGAACGGCGTGGCATGGATGCTCTTTTTCTTTCTATGGCCGAGTAAATCCAGTTCCGCTAAAAAAGGCGATATAGAGCGGTATCCCGATGACCGCACTCAAAAGAATAGCCATACGCCAAGCCGCTCACCCTTCTTTACTCCAATACTGCATGCATGTCCGCAAACAGCGCTCCGCTCGCATTAAGCGAGACTCAGGCGCAGTGCCAGCGCTGCCAGGGTCGCCGCAAGTACGGGGACGGTTAGCACAATGCCCACCTTGAAGTAATACCCCCATGTGATTGTCATTCCCTTGCGCGCCAGCACATGCAGCCAAAGCAACGTCGCCAGCGAGCCGATCGGGGTGACCTTTGGCCCCAGGTCACTACCGATCACATTGGCGTAGATCATCGCGTCCTTTACCACGCCCGTTGCGCTTGTGGCATCAATGGACAGGGCGCCCACCAGTACCGTCGGCATGTTGTTCATGGCCGAGGACAGCAGCGCTGTGAGGAAGCCAGTTCCAAAGGCGGCGCCCCATACACCGCCTTGTGCGAAGTAATCCAGCAGCCTTGCGATATGCTCCGTCAGGCCTTGGTTACGCAACCCATAGACCACGAGATACATTCCCAGCGAGAAAACGACAATTTGCCAAGGCGCTTCACGGATCACCTTGCGGGTGCTGATGACATGCCCGCGCGCAGCGACGACGAGCAACAGCAGGGCGCCTGCGGCAGCCACGGCGCTAACCGGCACGCCTAGCGGCTCAAGGCCGAAGAATCCGACCAGCAGCAGGGCCAGAACCACCCAGCCGAAACGAAACGTAGCCACATCGCGAATGGCCTCATTCGGCTGTTTCAACTGATTCACGTCGTAGCGTGCGGGGATGCTGCGGCGGAAATAGATCGACAGCACGGCCAGAGAGGCAATGATGGCGACAATATTCACTGGAACCATCACCGCAGCGTAGTCATTGAACCCGATATTGAAAAAGTCGGCAGAGACGATGTTGACCAGGTTGGATACGACAAGCGGCAGGCTGGCGGCATCTGCGATGAAACCGGCTGCCATGACAAAGGCGAGCGTTCCGGCCGGAGTGAAACCCAGTGCCAACAACATGGCCATGACGATTGGCGTGAGAATCAGCGCTGCGCCATCGTTGGCAAAAAGCGCGGCGACGGCTGCACCAAGCAAGATGATCAGCGCAAACAGCAGACGTCCTTTCCCTCCGCCCCAGCGTGCGACGTGCAAGGCTGCCCATTCGAAAAACCCGGCCTCATCGAGTAACAGGCTAATGATGATGATGGCAATGAATGCGGCTGTGGCGTTCCAGACGATCTGCCAGACGACAGGAATGTCACCGATGTGAACGACACCGGACAGTAACGCCACGACAGCGCCAAGCGTCGCACTCCAGCCAATGCCCAGCCCGCGCGGTTGCCAGATCACCAGGACGATAGTGGCAAGAAAAATCAGTAGGGCAGCAATCACGTCAATTCTCTCTTTCCAGCGGGTTTTCTAGTTCTTTAAGAAGGCTTAAGAGGTCAATCCGGGAAATGACGCCGATCACTTTCCCATCCTCCACGACAGGAAGGGACGTTAAGTGATGGTCCACCATCAGCCGGGCTGCAACGGAGGAATGCATGGCAGGCGCGACGCTGTGCACTTCCGTGGTCATTACCTCTGCGGCAGTACGCCCCTCGGCCTTGTCGCGCTGCGTCCCCTTTGGGCCAAGAAAGGAAACCCAGAAGTTCTCCTTCCAAATCGATTCACGGGGTTCAAGCCGTTCGTCCGCTCCCCGGTGAATCAAGTCCTCCGCAGTCACAACGCCGATCAGCCGACCAGCGCCGTCGACCACCGGAACGCCGTTGATGCGATGGGCAAGCAGCAGCCTCGCGATGTCCTCAACCGGTGTTTCAGGTTGAATGGTTACCGGATCGGGCGTCATGTAATTCCGGATCAACATGGTCGATCTCCTATGTTTGGGGATGGATGAGCGCACGCAGTCGTTCTGCACCGATCGGTTCTTCCTTCAGAAGCGGGACAACCGCGTAACGGTCCGCGTGCTGATTGGCCACGGCGCTGATTTCGCGTAGCTCGTTGGCCGCACGCTGACGCAGTAACGGCGACTTGGCCGAAGCCGCCGCCACGCTTGTGTTGATGATCCAGGCCCATGGCTCGATCCCGGCACGGCGCAAGTCAGCTTGCAGGTTGGCGGCCTCCAATACCGGCGTCGTCTCTGCCAGCGTGACGACGAGTACCTTCGTTTGCTTCGGGTCCTGCAATTGCATCATCGGCGTCGTGAAGTGCACGCCGGTCTTGCCCATTTGTCGTGACACTTCGCGGTGATACGCACCCGTCGCGTCGAGCAGGAGCAAGGTGTGCCCGGTCGGGGCCGTGTCCATGACGACGAACTTTTTACCGGCCTCGCGAATGATGCGGGAGAACGCCTGGAAGACCGCAATCTCTTCCGTGCAGGGCGAACGCAGATCCTCTTCCAACAGCGCGCGGCCTTCGGCATCGAGTTGAGCGCCCTTGGTTTCCAGGACGTGCTGGCGATAGCGCTCGGTCTCGGCATGCGGATCGATTCGGCTCACGGTCAGATTATCGAGCGAGGAATCCAGTGTGTCGGTCAAGTGGGCAGCAGGATCGGAGGTCGTCAGATGCACCGGTAAGCCGCGATGCGCCAGTTCGACCGCGATGGCGGCCGCCAGGGTTGTCTTGCCTACACCACCCTTGCCCATCAACATGACCAGCCCGTGTCCATCCGCCGCGATGCCGTCGATCAGCTCGGCCACGCTGGGCTCGTCGAGTTCGATCGGGGAATCAACCGCTGTGGGTGCTTGTGGAGGAAGGTCGGTCAGCAACTGCCGCAGTGCTTCAAGGCCGACGAGATTGAAGGGCTTGAGTTCTACATGATCACGCGGAAGCGCAGTCAACTTAGCCGGGATGTTCTTCAGCGCCGTTTGTTCCCGTTCGTGGATTGCAGCGGCGAGTGGGTCGGTAGCGGCTTCGATGTGAGGCAGGATGCCGTTGATGACGAGATGTTGCTGTTTGAGGCCTATGGCTGCCAGTTCTTCGTGGGTTCGGGCGACCTCGCGCAAGGTCGCCTGCTGGGCGCGAGCGACCAGCACCAGACGGGTTTGCAGCGGATCGGCCAAGGCTTCAACAGCCGACTTGTACTGAGTACGCTGCTTTTCCAGACCGGCCAGCGGGCCGAGGCACGAGGCATCGCCCTTGCCGGCTTCTAGGAAGCCGCTCCACGCGCCCGGCAGTTGCAGCAAGCGGATAGTGTGGCCGGTGGGCGCTGTGTCAAAGATGATGTGCTCGTAATCAGCCGTGAGTGCCGCGTTGGTCAGTAGCGCGGTGAACTCGTCAAATGCGGCAATTTCGGTGGTGCACGCGCCGGACAACGATTCTTCGATGCCCTTTACCACGTCATCAGGAAGCACGCCGCGGACCGGGCCGACCAGGCGCTCCCGATAGGCACTGGCCGCTGCCTCGGGATCAATCTCCAGAGCAGAAAGACGTGGAACCGCCGGAATCGGTGTGACGCGATTACCGATATCGACACCAAATACCTGCCCGACATTGGATGCCGGGTCGGTACTGACCAGGAGGACGCGCTTTCCGGCTTCGGCTAACTGAATGGCCGTGGCGCAGGCAATCGAGGTCTTGCCGACGCCACCCTTGCCCGTGAAAAACAGAAAACGGGGAGGAAGTTGCAGGAATTTCATCATTGTTTTCTCCATGTTGTTCAGCAGCAGCCACGCGGGCCGGAGCAGCAACCGCCCGTCGCCGGTATGGCGGCATCTGCAGGTTGATCAATGCCGATCCAGAGGGACAATTCAGCCCGCTTTGGATAACGCCCTGCGAGGGCCACTTCACCATCGACCAGGATCAGTGGCAGCGCATCCTGACCGGAGCGCTGCAAAAAACCTTTTACGGTCGCATTTTCGGCAAACATCTGTGGCTGCTGCGCCAGGTTGTAGCGTTCGATGTGCGCGCCGTTCTGCTTCGCCCAATCAACATCAGCAGCAAAAGTCACCAAGGCTTGGTCAACCTCCACGCCGCAGACGCCGGTGCTGCAACACAGCGATGGGTCAAACACTTCGATCTTCTTCATTTAAACTCTCCATCAAGTATTCAAATATAAGTCAAAAAAACTACGCCGAAAGCACCCCAATCCGATCCAGTTCCGCCTTCAAGCGTGTCCGGTCGTGCGCAAGTTGCGCCAACGGCAGCGCGTGGAAGGCTTCGATGCGACGCCGCAAGATACGGTAGGCCGTCGTGAACGCGGCTTCGATTTCCGCTTCGGTCCCTGTGGCATGAGCGGGATCGTCAACACCCCAATGCGCACGCAGTACCGAGCCAAGATACGCCGGACAGGTTTCCCCAGCAGCATTCGAGCACACGGTGATGACCACATCCGGAGCCAGCGGCAGGTTGTCCCACGATTTACTGTGCAGTCCGTTCGTGTCGATACCTTCACGCGCCAAGAGCGCCAGGGAACGCGGATGGACGGTCCCGGTCGGCTGACTTCCCGCACTCATCGCTTTCCATCCTGTCGGAGCCAAGTGGTTAAAGGTCGCTTCCGCCAGGATGGAACGGCAGGAGTTACCGGTACAAAGAAACAGAATATTCATGTTGTCGCTTTCGCTGGAGTGGGTGACAGGAGCGGCAAGAACTCCTCGGAACACTTCGAGGCGGTACGCAGTTCAAGGCATTGATCGGGGCTACCCGAACAGCATTCTTCGGTGAGGTACGCAATCAAATCCAACATTAACGGGATGTCCGCTCGGTAACGTTGGAAGCGACCCTCCTGCTCAACCGTCACCAGATGAGCTTGTGACAGCGCCTTGAGGTGAAATGAAAGGTTGGCCGGCGGTATGTCCAGCGCGTTAGCAATCTCGCCTGCCACCATGCCGCCCGGCCCCTTCTTGACCAACAGCCTGAACACATCCAAGCGCAGGCCCGAGGAGAGGGATTCGAAGATCGATGTTGCGGCTTGCTTTTTCATCATCAAATAATACTACAACTATCGAAATGATGCAATCATGTCGTCGTGTCCGATTAGGCTATGCCCTAACCTGACGTCAGGACAGCCTACCCAGAAACGTCCGGATAGACTCCATCGCTTAATTTACTGACACAAGCTGCGCAAGGTCATAGATTTATTCCTGACACTTTTCTGTTTGGGGGCATCTTGCAAGGTCAACGTATCGGCTACGTCCGGGTCAGCAGCTTCGACCAAAACCCGAAGCGGCAACTGGAACAGGTCGAAGTCGGAAAGGTATTCACCGACAAGGCATCGGGCAAGGACACCCAGCGCCCAGAACTTGACTCGCTGCTGGCCTTCGTGCGCGAAGGAGATACGGTGGTGGTGCACAGCATGGATCGCTTGGCTCGCAACCTCGATGACCTGCGCCGCCTTGTGCAAAAGCTGACCAGGCGCGGTGTGCGTATCGAGTTCGTCAAAGAATGCCTGACCTTCACCGGCGAGGATTCGCCGATGGCAAACTTGATGTTGTCGGTCATGGGCGCGTTCGCCGAGTTCGAGCGAGCATTGATCCGCGAGCGGCAGAGGGAAGGCATCGCGCTCGCCAAACAGCGCGGAACATACAGGGGCCGCAAGAAAGCGCTTTCGCCCGAACGCGCCGCTGAACTTCTGCAACGCGTCAAGACCGGCGAGCAAAAGGCAAAGCTGGCCCGTGAATTTGGCATCAGCCGCGAAACGTTGTACCAGTACCTGCGCGAAATTGGAGCTTAACGTGCTTAATTTTCCGTTTTCTGAGACGACCCCCACACAGGACCGCACGGGCCATGTCCTCACCGGTGTGCACGCCACCGGAGCAAGCCATATCCAGCCTGGAGGAGCCTGACAGCACGGCCAGCGCGTGCAGGCGCAGCGGCAGCTCTGATGAAGTGGACGAAGAAAGGCTGCGGTACACGGACAGGTCGTCGAGGTCGATGCTCGGTTCGTAGAAGCGGTTGAACAGGGTCACGCCCCGTGCACCCACCTGCTCCAGCCTTTGCACAAAGGCCGGTAGCGATGCATAGAACGGCGTTAGCTTGACGGCCACAGGAATGGACACGGCAGCCACGACCGCAGCCACCACCGCGAGCTGTCGCGATTCCACCTCGGCGCCAGTCTCTGCGGTCTGGGTGACGACCTCGTAGAGATTAAGTTCCAGCGCATCGGCACCCGCATCGGCCAGTTGCCGGGCGTAGCGGGTCCAGCCTCCGGGCGTGGTTCCGTTCAGTGACGCGATCAGGGGCACATCCACCACCTGTTTCAGTGCCCGCATCTGCGCCAGGTGGTGTGCGGCACCCTGGCCAAAGACCGCCGTGTCCGGCATGAAGTGGCCGGCCTCGGCGTTCATGTCGGCATGGTTGTCGAGGAACCGATGGGCCTTCATCTGCTCTTCGCTCAGTTGCTCCTCGAACAACGAAGGCATGGCGATGGCGCCAGCCCCGGCGGCCACCGCCTGTGCTGTGGCTTGGGGATCGAGGGCCAGGGGCGAAGCGGCCAAGACCAGCGGGCTTTTGAGCCGCAGGCCCATCCAGGATGTGGTGAGGTCAGCCATGGTGTTCGGGCGGCAAATGGATGTGGGACAACTGTTCGTACAAAGCCTGCCGCTGCCGCACCGCGTCGCGGGCGGCCTGCAACAGCTGGCGGTAGCGATCCGGGTCACGCAACTCGACCATGCGGAAGCGCCCTTCTGCGGCCATGGCGTCGGCCACATCAAGCGTCGGCGCACCCGAGTCCAGCATCAGCGGCGTCTCGCCCTGATCGACGCGCTGCGGATCGAAGCGGTACAGCGGCCACAGACCGCTGTCCACCGTCCGCCGTTGCTGATGCGGTGACTGCACCAGGTCGTAGCCATGGGCGATGCAGGGACTGTGTGCGATCACCAGCGATGGGCCCGGATGGCGCTCGGCCTCCAGCATGGCTCGCACGGCCTGTTCGGGGTGCGACTGCATGCCGATCTACGCCACATACACATGGCCGTAGCCCATGGCCAGCAGGCCCAGGTCCTTCTTGCGCACCGCCTTGCCCGCGATGGCGAACTTGGCCGATGCCCCCAATGGTGTGGCCTTGGACTGCTGCCCTCCGGTGTTGGAATAGACCTCGGTGTCCAGCACCAGAACGTTGACCTTGTGGTGCGAGGCCAGCACGTGGTCCAGCCCGCCGTAGCCGATGTCGTAGGCCCAGCCATCACCACCGACGATCCAGACGCTGCGCGGCAACAGGGCTGGCGCCGCGTCACGCAGTGCGGTGGCTTCAGGCGAGGTATCCTGCGCCAGCAGGTGTTCCAGTTCGCTGACCCGTTGACGCTGGGCCAGAGCCCAAGTCTCGCCGGTGCCCTCACGATCCGGCGGCTGGAGCAGACCGGCCACGAGTTCCGCGGGGAGCCGTGGGGCAAGCGATTCCAGCAGCGCGCGGGCGCGATCGGTGGCCGCATCCAGCGCCAGGCGCATGCCCAGCCCGAACTCGGCGTTATCTTCGAACAGCGAGTTCGACCAGGCCGGTCCCCGCCCTTGTGCGTTGACGGTCCAGGGCGTGGTCGGCAGGTTGCCACCGTAGATGGACGAGCAACCCGTGGCGTTGGCCACCAGCAGCCGGTCACCGAAGAGCTGGGTCAACAAACGCAGGTACGGCGTCTCGCCACAACCCGCGCAGGCCCCGGAGAACTCGAACAAGGGCTGGCGAAAAGCCACGTTGCGCGGCTCCAGCGGCAGATGCCGCAGCTCGGCCAGCGGGATCTGTTCGAAGTAGTCAAACGCCGCGCGCTGCACGGCACGGTGTTCAACCAGCGGCTTGGAGACCAGGGCCCTGCGGCGGGTGTCGTGCCGGTCCTTGGCCGGGCAGACCTCGATACACAGCCCGCAACCCGTGCAGTCTTCGGGCGCCACCTGCACCGTGTAGGCCAGGCCCTCCAGCGAAGGCTCGAACGCCTCCATGAGCGATGGAAAACCCGCTGGCGCATCGCCCAACGCTGCGGGGTCGTACACCTTGGCGCGGATCGCTGCGTGCGGGCAGATCGTCACGCAGCGGTTGCACTGCACGCACAGGTCGGGCTGCCAGATGGGGATGTCCAGCGCGATCGCGCGCTTCTCCCAGCGGCTCGTGCCACTGGGCCAGGTGCCATCGGGCGGAAACGCGCTCACAGGCAGTTCGTCGCCCCGGCCCTCCAGCAGCAGGCGGGTGACGCGCTGAATGAAGTCAGCCGCCTGGACTGGAACGGCCGACGGACGAGCGCGCGTGGCCGTGGCCTGTTCGGGCACGGCGATCTCAGTCAGGGCCTCCAGCGTGCCTTCCAGCGCCAACAGGTTGCGCCGCACCACCTCGGGACCACGCCGTCCCCAGTGCTCTTCGAGTGAACGGCGCAGGTGCACCATCGCCTCGTCCATGGGCAGCACCTTCGACAAAGCGAAGAAGCACAGTTGCATCACCGTGTTGATCCGCCGGCCCAGCCCGGCACGCTCGGCCTGGGCGTAGCCATCAATGGCGTACAGGCGACAGCGGCGCTGGATCAGCTGCTGCTGGACCTCGCTCGGGAGCGTGTCCCACACACGCGCAGCGGGCACCTCGGTGTTGAGCAGCACGGTCGCACCCGGCGCGGCGATGTTGAGCACATCGCGCCGCTCCAGAAACTCCGGTGCGTGGATGGCGACAAATTGCGCCTGGGTGATGCGGTAGGTGGAGTGGATCGGCCGGGGGCCGAAGCGCAGGTGGGACACCGTGGTCGATCCGGCCTTGCGCGAATCCAGCTCGAAATAGCCTTGGGCAAACAGGCCCGCCTGTTCACCGATGAGCTTGATGCTGGCCTTGTTGGCCGATACGGTGCCGTCCGAGCCGAGGCCGAAAAACACCGCGCGCATCACGTCGGGAGCCTCCAGCTCGCGGTCGAACGCCGAGTCCCATGCCAATGATGAACCGGACACGTCGTCCCGGATGCCCACGGTGAAACGGGCCGGAGGACGTGGCAGCGCCAGGGCGTCGAACACCGCCTTGACCATGGCGGGCGTGAACTCCTTGCCCGCCAGGCCGTAGCGGCCCCCGCTGATCCGGGGCAATGCGGTGCGGCGCCCGTCGGCCACCGCCTGCACCAACCCCGTGGTCACTTCCTGCAGCAAGGGCTCGCCCGACGACCCGGGCTCCTTGGTCCGGTCCAGCACGGCAATGGCCTGCACGGTGGTTGGCAAGGCCTGCAGCAAATGCTCCACCGAGAACGGACGGAACAGCCGCACCTTGACCGCGCCGACGCGTTCGCCCTGAGCAACCAGATGCTCGACCACTTCGTGTGCGCACTCGGCACCCGACCCCATCAGCACGATGACCCGCTCCGCCGCCGGATCACCCACATAGTCGAACAGGTGGTACTGGCGACCCGTGAGCGCCGCGAAGTGCGAGAAAGTGGCCTCCAGTGCTTCCGGAAAAGCCGTGTAAAACGGCTCGACGGCTTCGCGACCCTGGAAGAAAGTGTCCGGGTTCTGCGACGTGCCCCGGATGACGGGGCGCTCCGGGTCCAGCGCCCGCTGCCGGTGCGCCGCGATGCCGTTGGCCGGCAGCAGCGCGCGCAGGGTCTGATCGTCGAGAACGGCCACGGTGCCGATCTCGTGCGAGGTCCGGAAGCCGTCGAAAAAATGCAGCACCGGTATGCGGACCTTCAGGGTGACCGCATGCCCCACAGCAGCCAGGTCCTGCGCCTCTTGAGCCGAGCCGGAAGCCAGCAGCGCGAAGCCGGTGCCGCGAGCGGCCATCACATCGGAGTGGTCGCCAAAGATCGACAGCGCGTGGGTGGCGACGCTGCGCGCTGCCACGTGCATGCAGAACGAAGTCAGCTCCCCGGCGATCTTGTACATGTCCGGCAGCATCAGCAAAAGCCCTTGCGATGCCGTGAAGGTCGTGACCAGCGCCCCCGCCTGCAGCGCGCCGTGCACGGCGCCGGCCGCGCCGCCTTCGGACTGCATCTCGACCACCTTCGGCACGGACCCCGACAGGTTGGGCTTGTGATCGGCTGCCCAGACATCGGCCAACTCACCCATGGCCGAAGCAGGCGTGATCGGGTAGATCGCAATGACCTCACTGGCGCGGTAGGCCACGCTGGCCACGGCCTCGTTGGCGTCAAGCGTGCGTCTATCACCTTGGGATGTGTGCATGTCGTTCAACGCCGGAGCGGGTTCTGGTGGATTGAAAGACGTCGTCAGGGGCGCCCACGTTCAGTGGCTGTGCACGTGACCGTGCTCTGAGGCAGGGCCTGAATGACCCGCCGGATCGCGGTTCCTACCCGATCCAGCCTGCCACACACCACAAGGCTCGGTGAACGGCTCGTTCACCACCTGCAAGGTGACATGGGATATCTCGAAGCGATCATGCAGTTGCTCCGTGGCACCCTTCAGAAACCCATCGTCCGCATGACCCTGTGGCATCACCAGGTGGGCCGTCATGGCCACCTCCGCCGTGTCCATGGCCCAGATGTGCAGGTCGTGCACGTGGCTGATGCCCGGCAGCGTTGCCAGGTAGTCGTGCACCGCTTGCGGGTCAACGCTGTCGGGAACGCCATCAAACAGCAGGTGCAAGGACTGCCGGAACAGGTTCCACGTACCCACCAGAATCACGGCGGCGATCAGCAGGCTGACCACCGGATCGAGCCACACCCAGCCCATCCACAGGGTGAGCGCGCCGGCCACCACCACACCGGCCGACACCAGCGCATCCGCCGCCATGTGCAGGAAGGCGCCTCGGATGTTCAGGTCGCTCTCGCGTCCCCGCATGAACAGCAAGGCGGTCGCGGTGTTGACCAGGATGCCCACCCCCGCCACCGCCATGATCGTCACGCCCTCCGATCCCGCCAGCGGATCGGGTGACATCAGGCGCCCCGTGGCCTCCCAGACCAGCGCACCCATGGCCACGAGCAGCAGCAAAGCGTTGGCAAATGCGGCCAGGATGCTGCCGCGCTTCCAACCGTAGGTATGCCGGGAGTTGGGCTTGAGCTTCCCAGCCAGCGCGCCACCCCAGGCCAGCACCAGCCCGGCCACATCGCTCAGGTTGTGACCCGCATCGGCCAGCAAAGCGAGCGAATTGATCTTCCAGCCGTAAAACGCCTCAATCAACACGAAGACGATGTTCAGGCCAATGCCGATTGCAAAGGCCTTGTTGAAGTTGGCGGGGGCATGGCTGTGTTCGTGTCCGGCGTTCATCGGTGTTTTTCTCTCTCACGCGCGGCGCATCACGCCGCTCAGATCAGTGCCGGGCGCCACGGTGTTGAAGACGGTGCCGTACTTCTTCACGTTGTCGTGCAACAGGTCGATGCGCCGGTCTGGTTCATCGGTGTCCACCACGATTTCATAGCGGATGCTTTCCATCTTGGGTGGCACGTCCTGACGAACCCCGTCCACGATCACCTGCACGCCACGCAGCTCGAACTTCAGGATCGGCACGACACGCTCGATGCCCTTGATCATGCAGGCCGACAGCGCTGCGAGCAGCAGCTCGGCGGGGTTGAAGGCATCGGGATTGCCCGCCATGTCGGTGTCCAGCGCAATCTCAGCGTTCTTGCAGCGCGAGAGGCTGCCATGGGCATCCACGCGGCGCGAGCTCACGTGAAAGGTCATCTTGGTGGGGGTGTCGGTCATGTCTTGCCTGTTGGATAGGGTGAAGCCGAGGATGGATGAGACAGCGGCGCTGTATCCATGCGTTGCCCCTTGACAGGGTACCCCTTCTGCATCCAAAGAAGCAGGCCGCCGCGCACAGGTTTGACCCGTGACAAGCCCATGCGCTGCAAATACAGAGCCGCTTCGGCGCTTTGGGTGCCGTTCTGGCAAACCACCAACACATCGCGGTCGGTGGGCAGCTCACGCCAGCGCTGGGTCAACTCGCTGAAAGGCAGGTGGATCCATTCGGGCACATCAAAGGCCAGCGCCTGGACTTCATCTTTCTTACGAACGTCGAGCAGCACCGCGCCTGACATAGCGTCCGCATAGGCGTTGGTGGTGCAGATCAGCCCCGGTTCTTGGTTCATGCACAGAAGACGGCGACAGCGCCGAAGAGATGCAGGCCAAATCATCGCACCGTGTTGCGATGTGTTCTGTGGGCAGACGCACAGACCGGGTACCCGGTTCAAAGGAAAGCTGGGCGGCTCTGCTCGCGGATGGCATGGCTCTGCATCTTTTGCATGGCCTCTGCGTCTTCTTCGAAAACCGTCACTCAACCCCACAGGAGAAAGCCATGAACGCCAACGACATCCTTGACATGATGCGCAAAGGCATGGGCCAGGTGCCCGCCGCGATTGAAAAATCTGTCCCCGTGGACCCGGCGCTGATACAGGAGCATGTGCGCTCCAAGGCCTTTGCCATGCCAACCGACAACCCGGCCCTGGACGAAGACACACGGACGCTGATTTACCTGGCTGCGGCGCTGGCGGGCACGAGTCCGGCCTGCGTGAAAGCCATGGCCAACAAGATTGCCCAGCAAGGCATTGCCGCCAACAAAGTCATCGAGACCGTGCACATCGTGCGCTTGGCAATGGCCACCAAGGTCATTGGCGATGCCGAACCGGTGTTTGATGCGTTGGCGCGCAAAGCCAATTGACCGGCCGACAAGCTGTTTGGGTCTGACTGTTGTGCAGGGCACCCCAACACGGCTTCAGTTGAATGGCAGCGGAAAGCCCAAACCCTGGCTCATCCACCACGCGCCCGCCAGCCCCATCACGAGGGCAAAGGCACGTCGGCCGGGCAACCAGGCGTCCCAGCGGCTGAAGCGGGCGATCATGGATGACGCGGCCGAAGGCATGGCGCCCGCCAGCAGAATCAAAACGCTGTGCCCCAGGCCGTAGGCCAGCAGCAGCGCCGCACCCCAGGCCACCGAGGTCCCCAACAAAGCACCAGACCCCGCCATCGTCAGCGCAGCGGCCAATGCCGGCGTGGCGCAGGGGCTCATCACGGTGCCGATCAAACCGCCCAGCACCAGCGCACCCCAGTAACCCGAGCGGGCCAGACGCTGCTGCATGGCCACCGGCAGGGTGATTCCGCACGTGGAGGCCGTGGACCACCACAACCAGGCCGCCAGACCCATCACCAGGGCACCGACCACCACCAGCCAGGGGCCGGGCAGCACACCCATCAACAACCCCAGTCGCGCCGCCAGCAGGCCCATGGCCAGCAACGCGAGGTTCATGCCCGCCACAAACGCGAGCGACAGCGTCCATGCCCGGCGTGGACTGCTGGTCTGCCCGCCCACGAACCCCACCGCCACAGGCACCGCCGCCAACACACAGGGCGATGCCGATGTCAGCAGGCCGCCCAGCCAGGCGGCGGCCAGTCCTTCAAGACCCGTCATGGCACTGCCGCTGCCACACCCAGGCGAACCAGAATCTCGTCGCCGCTGATCTTGCCCATGTGGCGTCCGATTTCCTGGCCCTGCGCATCGAAGAACACCTGTGTCGGCATGAGACGGATCTGGTAGCGGCTAATGAAGTCGCGCTCTTTGAGAATGTCCACGTCGGCCACCGTGATGCGGTCGCCATGCGATTGCACCAGTGCGGCCAGCACCGGCTTCATCTCGCGGCAGCTCTGGCAGGCGTTGGCGCCGAACTCGATGATCGCCGGCTTTCCAGCCGCCAGGGCTCTCACCACGGGATCAGCCACCGGATAGGCCTCTGCGGCTGGCTGCGGAGCAACAGCCTCCTGCCCCACCCGCTGGTACAGACCGACACCCGCGGCCAGCGCGAGCGGCAACCCGGCTGCGACCCACCAGGTCGCTCGGTTCACCGCCACGGTCAGCAGCAACCGGCTTTGGTGCTTTGCGCCGCTACCGAGCCGCAGTAGCCCGTTGCCGACGCGGTGGCTTCCTGTGCGGTCGCCGCACTGCCACAGCAGGCGCTGGCCGCTGGTTCAGGCGCTGCATTGTCACCGCAGCAAGACGAAGCAGTAGCAGCAGCCGGTTCCTCGTAGCGCTCACCGATCACCGGGAACCCCTTGCGCATCCACTTGAGCAGACCGTCTTCCATGTTGCTCACACGGGTGTAGCCGTGATACTGCATGAAGTAGGCTGCTTTGAGGCTGCGAGCACCGACCTCGCACACCATCACCAGATCGCGGTCCTTGGGCAGTTCGCTCCAGCGCTGCTCCAGCTCGGAGAGCGGGATGTTCACGATGGCCGGCACGTCAAACGCCGTGCGGGCCACTTCGGTGCGCTCGCGAACGTCCACCAGCAAAGCACCCTCGCCCACCAGGCGGCGCGTGGTGGTGGGGCAGATCTGTTTCGCTTCTTCCAGCATGGTGTGTTCTCCGTTCAGGCAGCGAGCCACTGTTCAATTTTTTCGCGGGTGGGCACGCCGCCGGCGTGTACCACCTTGCCATTGATGACCACGCCGGGCGTGCTCATGACGCCGTAGCCCATGATGTCGCGCAGCTCTTCCACCTTCTCCAGCTTGACCTCGACGCCCTTGGCTTTCGCCACCTGGTCGATCAGCGCGATGGTGCTTTTGCAGTTGGCACAACCTGTGCCGAGTACCTTGATGTCCATGATTTACTCCTGTTCCATTTCGAGATCGGTGAGATTGGCTGTCTGGGGCAGCCAGTCCTCCATATGCTTGAGATGCTTGTAGGGCAGCGTCAAAGCTCTTAACTGCGTCGTCGCGATGCGCATGCTGACGGGCCTCCGTGTTGGGTATTCGGCAAGGCTCAAAGAACCGCGTTGAATACAAAACCCACGATCAGGATGCCGGTGGCGACCACAGCCACGAAGGTGGCGATGAGCCTCACCTTGAGCACCTTGCGCAGGATGATCATTTCGGGCAGCGAGAGCGCGATCACGCTCATCATGAAAGCCAGCACTGTGCCCAGTGCTGCGCCCTTGGCCAGCAGGGCCTGCACTATGGGGATAACGCCAGCTGCGTTGGTGTACATGGGCACACCGATCAGCACCGCCAGCGGCACCGACCACCAGGACTCCTTGCCCATGAAACTGGCCATGAAGTCCTGCGGCACCCAGCCGTGGATGCCGGCGCCGATGGCAATACCGACAAGGATGTAGGGCCAGACCTTGCCCACGATCTCCCGCACCGATGCGAAACCCGCCTGCACCCGGTCGGCCAGCGTCGTTTCAGCCGCCTCGTAACCCGCCGACATCTTGGGCATGTCGCGTACCCAGTCTTCGAGGTACGCCTCCATTTTCAGACGGCCAATGATCCAGCCGGACACGACGGCGACCGACAGACCCAGGCCTAGATACAGCGCAGCGATCTCCCAACCGAACATGCCGAACAGCAGCGCTAGAGCCACCTCGTTCACCATGGGCGCCGAGATCAGGAATGAGAAGGTCACGCCCAGCGGCACGCCCGCCTGCACAAAACCGATGAACAGCGGCACCGCCGAGCACGAGCAGAACGGTGTGACGATGCCGAGCGAGGCAGCCATCACATTGGCCACCCCCTCGGTGCGCCCGGCCAGCAGCGCGCGGGTGCGCTCGGGCGTGAAGTAGCTATTTATCATGCCCATCACGAACACCACCCCCGTGAGCAGCATCAGCACCTTGGGGGTGTCGTAGAGGAAGAACTGCAGCGCACCGCCCAGGTGGCTGGTCCGGTCTACTGGCAAGGCCGCGACCAGCGCCTCAGAGCCCGGCAGCAGGGTCTGATAAAGGCCAAACCAGCCCAGCGCCGCCAGGATCAAGAACAAGACCGGCTGGCGAAGCGGCCAGCCCTGTACGGGCAAGGGAGACGGCGAGGTGTTCATGCCACAGAAGACGCGGCACCTCGCCAAAAGATGCAGGTTGGTTCATAAAATAATGAAACCTTCCGCCGATGGCCCGTTCGGCCTCTTATCAGTCCGGTGACGACTTACACCTCTTCGGCAAACATCCGGCCTTTTTCGACCAACGGCCGCTTGCCCGCTCCGCGCAGCAAAGTGCTGGGTTGCCACCGGGGTTTGGGGAAGTCCTTGCGCCAGTCTGGGCCGATCCCTGGAGGCACGGAAGCTGTAGCCCTTCTTTCTCGGGCAGCTCACAACGTCCACGGTTTTCTTGTCGATGGACAGCGCCACCATCCGCAGCCCCTGGCCGCGCGCGAAACGGGCAGGGGCAGGACCTCCAGCACACAAGCCGCGGTTTGCCCTGGGCTTGGACCACTCCGAACCCCAAACCATCAAGGAGCGTGATCCGCGGCTGCTTGACCTCGCAGGCGAGCGAGGTCAGCGGTGACGCATTCACCTCCTAGCTGGCGACCGATACCGGCTGGCCCAGGCGGCGGGCTATGGACTGGCAAGCACGGCGGTGGCACCAAACCAGGCGCGGCGGCATCAGCCACCCGCGATGAGGTCGGTTGAGGTGTCTGTGGTTGTGTGGCGTGGTTTCACGGAGCGCCTTTGCGACAAGCGGGGTTGTTGCCGGGCTGGGCCTCGCAGTTGGGTGCAGCGACGTCCGCCGACAGCGGCGGACGGGGCACGAAATCGTCGATGCGGCCGACATCGTCGAACGAAATCTGGCAGGCCGTGGTCATGCGTTCGCGCATGCGCTTGCGAGCCCGCTGCACGCGGGACTTGGCCGCCGACAGGCTCAGGTTCTTGAGTCGGGCAAAGTCCCCTTGCTCCATGCCCTGTAGATCGCACAACTCGATGGCTTCTCGGTCCTGCGGGTCTAACTCGGACAGGACTCGGGGCAAGCAGGCCTGGGCAAGCGAGTCGACCGGGTCGGTCTGCTCAACCGGTGCGGGTAGCTCGTCCAGCCCCTCGGGCAAAGGCAGGCTGTCGCGTGACACGCGCATGCGGTCGGTGAGGGTATTGCGGGTGATCTCAAACAGCCAGGCTCGCGGTTGCGCAATGGCGTCGAAACGGTCACCTTGTTTGAGGGTCTTGAGAAACACGTCCTGCAGAAGATCGTCCACTTCGCTCTTCACCGGCGCCCGCGACATCAGCCAGCGGCGCAGCTCGGCTTCGTGGCGGGACCAAGCAGACAACAGGGTGTTCATTTTGAAGTCAGCAAGGCTGTGTGAAGGCGGTTGGTCTTGAGCGGAGGCGGATCACTAGCCTCAGGCCGTGATCGATAGCTTTTTCATTTTCTCCCAAAGTGTCTTTCGGCTGATGCCCAGCACCTCAGCTGTCTTTCCGACGCTTCCTTCGCAGTGTGAAAGAGCTTTGCGAATGTGTGTGCGCTCCACACCTTCAAGAATGATCTGCAGCGGCTCTATCGGTTCTGTGTTGGCGCCGTTCGGCGGTGCGTTCGCGCTCTCCAACGCCAGGGGCGTGTCGAGCAAGCCACCATCGCTCATCACCAGGGCTTGCTCCAGATACGAACGCAGCTCGCGCACATTGCCCCGCCATTCGCGTCCCATGATGTCGCGCAAGAAGGTCTCGGACATTGCCAGCGGTCGACCTTGCTCCAGCACCAGCGACGCCAGCAGCCGCTCGGTCAGCCAGCGGATGTCTTCGGGGCGCTCCCGTAGGGGAGGCAAGGCGATCTTGATGACCGCCAGACGGTAAAAGAGGTCTTCGCGGAACTTGCCAGCACCCATGTCGGCGTAGAGATCGCGGTTCGTCGCCGCCAGGATGCGAAAGTCGCTTTGGGTGGTGCGCTCGGCACCGAGCCTGAAAAAGCACTTCTCCTGCAAGGCCCGCAGCAGCTTGGCTTGCATGCTGGCTGGCAACTCCCCCACCTCATCGAGGAACAGGGTCCCGCCGTTGGCGCGCTCCAGATAGCCTTTGTGCGCACGCATAGCGCCAGAAAATGCTCCCTTCTCATAGCCAAAAAACTCGGCCTCCATCATGGTTTCGGGGATGGCGGCGCAGTTGACCGCCACAAACTCGCCCCTCCCGCTGCGCGGATCCAGCTGGTGGATCAGCTGGGCGGCAACCTCCTTGCCCACCCCGGACTCTCCCGTGAGCAAGGTGGACACACGCTGGCCCGCCACTTTGTGCACCATGGCCTCGACGCGTCGCATGGCGGGCGAAACGCCCAGCACCGCAGTGTCTTCTGCGCTCGGCGCCACCGACACCGCCGCGTGCACCATGGCCACCAGGTTTTCGATGTCAAAAGGTTTGGTGAGGTATTCCCTGGCACCCGCTCTCACGGCAGTGACCGCGTCGTTGACGCTGCCATAGCCGGTGAGGAAAAACCAAGGCAAGGCCCGAAGGCTGGCGGGCAGCTCCACAAACCATTCCGTGGCCAGGCCGTCCGCCAGGCGCACATCGCTCACGATGGCCGACGGATGCCGGTCCAGCGGCTCGCGTGCCTCGGCCAGTCGCCTGCACCAGTGCACCCGCAGTCCCTCCAACTCGAATCGCTGGACCAGCGACTCGCCCATGATCGCGTCGTCTTCGATAACCAGAACCGTGTTCATGTGATCTTCTCCGGGGCCTCTCTGTTGGGCACTTGAAACACCAGCCGGGTCTGACCGGTCTCGGCAGCGTCGAGGCGAAACTGGCCGCGCAGGTGGCTGGCCAGTTCCTGGCAGACCCACAGTCCGAAGCCTCTGGGATCGCGCCCGCTTTCAGCCGCCAGCGTGCTGCGAAAGCGCTCTGCACTCAAGGGCGCGCCGCTGTTGGTGACGCTGAAAACCATCTCCACCTCGTTTGCCTTGAGCTCGGCCTGGATGGAGCCGTGTTCCCCGGCCGCCTTGAGCGCGTTGAGCAGCAGGTTGAGCATCACCTGCCGCAGGGGGGCGGACGGTACGCGCAACGCGGTGTCGACGTCGACGCGGGTGGCAATTTCCACCCTCAACTTGGCCGCAGTGCCTTGCACCAGGGTCACAATGTCGTCGAGGTCACCTGGCTCCAGAGGACGGTCTTCCATGCGCGCCTGCGGCAACAGGGCGGCGACCGTGGTGCGAATCTGCTGCAGCCCGCGATCAATGAGGTCGATGGTGCGGGCGCGGATGTCGCTGGAGCCACCGTGCAGGCGCAGGGTCTGCGTTGCCGTCAGCAGGCCCGCCAGCGGGTTGTTGATTTCATGGGCCACAGCCGCTGTCATGCGCCCGACGGCGGCCAGGCGTTCGGCAGAAAGTGCGCGCTCTTCAGCCCATTTGTTTCGCTCCAGCTCCCGCATGAGCTGGGCGATGGCTTCACCAATGCGAGCCAGTTCCGGGTCGGAGGTCTTGGGCAACTGAGTGCGCAATAGGCCGGGGTCTTCCCGGCCGATGCGTTCGATCAAAGCGACCAGGCGCTCGACGGGTTTCGTCATGCGCTGCCCGACCCACCAGCCCATGGGCACCAGCAAGGCGACAGCGAGGGCGATGCCGATCAGCGCCGTCTGGGCGAGCGATACCCAGTCGGGGACGAACACCGCCGCGTCCACTTCCATCAGTACAAAGCCGAGGGTTTGACCGTCTTCACTGCGGATCGGGTCCAACAGCAGCACCGATCCGTCGTGCTGCTCCACCCGCACCCTCGCTGCGATTCTGGAGGGCATCAGCAGGGGCTGGCCGTGCCAGGTTTCGCCAAGCAACAGGCGGCCAGTCTCTAGCTGAGCGGGGGCCGACGCGGCAAAGATTCGGCCTTCAGTGTCCAAAATGGCCAGGCGCGCATGCCCTTCAGCGGCACCGGGAATCAGTTCTGCTGTGTCTCTCAGCAGCGAAAAAACCCGCCATGTGTCGTCCGCTACCAGCATGGGGCGCACTTGGGCGATCAGCAGCACCACGGCCCGGTCGAGCAGAGAGAGCGTTTCTTTCCGGGCGTTCTGGGCAGACACCCGCGCGGTGACCGAAGTCACCAGCAGGGCCGCGATCAGCACGGCCAACGACAGACCCAAGGGGATTTGCACCCGATAGGGCAAACGCCTGAGCATCAGCCCACCACGCCGCTTCCGGAGACCATTAACGCCTGGCGCCGGATAGACTCAAAAAGGGTATGTGTGCCCGCAGTGAAACCCGACAGGTTCAGCGAAGCCAGCAGATCCTGCCCCACCTTGTCGTCGGCCATCCCCAGCAGTGCCTGCCGGAGCGACTCGGTGGACGCGGAGGGAGGCCGACGCCGGGTCACCAGCGGCGGAAATCCAAATGCATCCGATTTCCAGACTACCTCGGTTTTCTCGATAGCGGGCATTTTTTGCGACCGCATGGTTTCCCACACATACCCATCGATCGACCCTGCCTGGGCCAGCCCGGCCGCCACGGCTTCGGCCACGTTGCGATGGCTGTGCGCGAAGAAGGCCCGCTTGAGCTCGCGCGGCTTCACACCCGCTTTCGCGAGCTGGGCTTGCGCGACCAACCACCCGGAATTGGACAAGGGATCGGAGTACGCGAGTACCCGTTGCCTCAGATCGCCCCAGCCTTTGATTGAGGACGCAGGGGAAAATGCCTTAGACCTGATGAGATAGGCCTGATACAACGGCTGCCCCATGTACAAAGGCACGGCCAACAAGCTCAGGTCCGCTTCAAAGCGGATGTAGGGGTAGCCGCAGATCCACGCTGCATCCACTTGGTCGGAGAACAGCAAGTCCAACACCGACTGGTAAGACTCCCGAGCCACGAACCCCACTTCCGCACCTACGCGCGCACTCAGATACTGGCTCCAGCGAGAGAGAAAGGCCACTTGGTCGGCCAGGATCACCGGAGTCAGACCGATGCGCAACCGATCCGCTCCCCAACCGGGGAGGGACACAGCCGTCGCTGCGGCGCCGCAGGCTCCAGCGGCCAGATAGCGTCTTCGGTTCACGGTATTCCTGCGTTACGTTTTCGTAACATTGATTTTCATCATGGTTACGAAAAGTACACAGCGAACAAACCCTAAGGGCGCAAGTCCTTGTTTTTAAACAGATCGACTCCTGGCACAGCCATTGCGGTGTGAGATCGCCTTTGTTCAAAACCAGGAGACAAAATGGAAGACATCAAGATTGGTCGCCGATTTTTTCTGAAATCGGGTGGAGCCGCAGCAGCCGTGGCAGGCGCCACCGTCATCCCGATTCGCAACGCGAATGCAGCCACCTCGGCTGCGTCCAGCGGCACCACCCTGCCTTACCCCAAAAAATCCGTCGGTGCGGCCAAGGGCATGCCGCTGAACCAGGCGGTGAGTTTTGCCTACCCCGATGACAGCTCGCCCTGCCTTGCGATCCGCATGGGCTCGCCCGTGCCTGGCGGCGTCGGCCCCAATGGCGACATCGTTGCTTACAGCTCTTACTGCACTCACATGGGTTGCCCTGTTGGCTACGAACCGGGCACGCGGACCTTCAAGTGCGGGTGCCACTTCTCCATCTTCGATCCCGAGAACAGCGGTCAGATGGTGACCGGTCAGGCCACTGAAGACCTCCCGCGCATTCTGCTGGCTTACGACGCGGCCACCGACAGCATCCATGCTGTCGGGGTCGATGGCCTGATCTACGGTCGCCAGTCCAACATCCTTTGAGGAGCGCAGCATGACCACGCAGATCAATGACCGCATCGCGTTGCCTCCGAAAGACGCGCAAAAGACCAACATGACCTGCCACTTCTGCATTGTTGGATGTGGCTATCACGCTTACAAGTGGGACCACAACACCGAAGGTGGCCGCGCCCCAGACCAAAACGCATTGGGCCTGGACTTCCGAACCCAGTTGCCACCGTTTGCCACCACCCTGACCCGGGCGATGACCAACACCATCACCGACAAGGGCGGAAAGAAGTGGAACATCATGATTGTTCCAGACAAGGAATGTGTCGTGAACAGCGGCCTCTCAAGCACGCGCGGCGGCAAGATGGCCAGCTACATGTACACACACGACGGCATAGGTCGCGAGCGCCTGAAGCACCCCCGCATCAAGCGTGGCGACCAATGGCTCGACACCAGCTGGGAGCAGGCCCTCTCGATCTACGCAGGCCTGACCAAGAAAATCCTCGACAACGACGGCCCGGATGGCCTGTTCTACGACTGCTTCGACCACGGCGGCGCTGGCGGCGGCTTCGAAAATACCTGGGGCACCGGAAAGCTGATGTTCAGCGCACTGAAAACCCAGATGGTGCGCATCCACAATCGCCCGGCTTACAACTCCGAGTGCCACGCCACGCGCGACATGGGCGTGGGCGAGCTGAACAACAGCTACGAAGACGCGCAACTGGCCGACTGCATCCTGTGCACCGGTGCCAACCCCTACGAGACACAGACCAACTACTTCCTGAACCATTGGGTGGCCAACCTCTCCGGCGCCACGGTGGACAAGAAGAAGAAGTGGTTCCCGGGCGAAACGGCGGCGGCTGCCAAGGTCATCATCGTGGACCCGCGCCGCTCGGCGACGGTGGCGATCTGCGAACAGGTGGCCGGCAAAGAGAACGTGCTGCACCTCGACATCCAGCCGGGCACAGACACGGCGCTGTTCAACACGCTGTTCACCTACGTCGTTCAACAAGGCTGGATAGCCAAGAGCTTCATCGCCAAACACACCACCGGCTTTGACGATGCGGTTAAGACAAACCGTATGACCCTGGAGGACGGAGCCAAAGCTACTGGTCTCACCGTGGCTCAGATCAAACAGGCCGCCGAATGGGCCTATAAACCCAAGGCCAGCGGCCATCGCCCACGCACCTTCCACCCCTACGAGAAGGGCATCATCTGGGGCAACGACAACTACGTCATTCAGAGCGCGTTGGTGAGCCTGGTGTTGGCCACCGAAAACGTCGGCCGCCGTGGTACTGGCGTGTGCCGCCTGGGAGGACACCAGGAGGGTTATGCGCGCCCGCCCTACCCGGGGAACGGCAAGATTTATCTGGACCAGGAAGTCATCAACGGCAAGGGCCTGATGTACACGCTTTGGGGCACCAACCCCTATCAGACCACGGTCAACGCTGAACAACACCGGCTGGCACTGAGCAAGCGCGCCAAGATCGTGGACGAGGCGATCGCGCGAGCTCGCGGAGCGAGCGCCGAACAACTGGTCGATGTGATCTACAACGCCTGCAAGTACCAGGGAGGCATGTTTGTAGCGGCCATGAACCTCTACCCCACGCAGCTCGCCGACGACGCACACCTGCTGTTCCCGGCAACCCATCCCGGAGAAATGAACCTGACCTCCATGAACGGCGAGCGTCGCATCCGCCTGTCCGAGAAATTCATGGACCCTCCCGGTTCGGCCAAACCAGATTGCTTGATCGCCGCCGACATCGCCAACACGCTCAAGGCGATGTACCAGAAAGACGGCAAGGCTGATATGGCGAAGCGCTTCGAGGGCTTCAACTGGAAGACCGAAGAAGATGCTTTCAACGACGGCTTCCGCCGCGCCGGGCGCCCGGGGGTGGAGCCCATTGACAGCCAGGGAGGGCCCACCGGATACCTCGCCACCTACGAACTGCTGCGCAAGGCCGGAAACAACGGCGTGCAACTACCCATCAAGGAGGTCAAGGACGGTAAGCTGATCGGCACCGAAATGGAATACGCTGATGGCAAATTCAGCACCAGCGATGGCAAGGCTCAATTCAAGCCTGCGCCCTGGAACGGCCTGCCGAAGATGGTGGCGGACCAGAAGGCAAAGTACAAGTTCTGGATCAATCAAGGCCGGGCCAACGAAGTCTGGCAAACCGCGTACCACGATCAATACAACAGCTTCGTGCGTGACCGCTATCCGATGGCCTACATCGAGATGAACCCGGACGATGCAAAGGCGTTGGGTGTGGCGGCGGGCGACGTGGTCGAGATCTACAACGACTTCGGCAGCACCTACGCCATGGCCTATCCGCTCGCGGCGATCAAGGCGGGACAGACCTTCATGCTCTTTGGCTACATCAAGGGCGTGGCCGGTGACGTGGTGACCTCCTGGGTGGACCGCAACGTGGTGCCCTATTACAAAGGAACCTGGGGCGGCATCAAGCGTGTGGGTACCGTGGACGACTACAAGAAGTCCATCTCGTTTAAGGACCGCCGCTTCGCTTAAGGCTGACCCGGACGCGGGCAGCTCCTATGGCTGCCCGCCTATTTTTGAAAACAATCGGAGATAGCATGATTTTTCGCAAGTACGTTGCAGCGATAGCACTCGGTTTTTCAGCTTTTCTGCCCACGGTGGGCCACGCCAGTATGGAACTGGCACAAAAGAACGCTTGCATGACCTGCCATGCCGTGGATAAGAAATTGGTTGGTCCCGCCTATGCCGATGTGGCCAAGAAATACGCGGGCCAAAAAGACGCTGAAGCCACTTTGGTCGCCAGCATCAAGAAGGGTGGATCGGGCAAATGGGGTGCGATTCCTATGCCTGCACAAGCTGCACTTAGCGAGACCGACGCCAAAACACTGGCCAAATGGATTCTCTCCAGCAAGTGATTTAACGAGGGCGCCGATCTCTCATCGGCGTCCTCCCTTGGAGATATGAGCATGGGACATGTCGAACCTGAAACCTCGCCTTTTTCGCCTGTCCAGGCGTCCGTTCATGTTCCCGATTCGAGAGCGTCCGTCTCTTCGTTTGCGGATGCTCTGATCACATCCCGCCAGAACGTCTCCCCCAAACGCTTGGTAGAACCCGGCCCTAATTTTTTACAGTTGGATCAGATTTTTCGAAGTGCCGCTTCGGCTCCCGACCATGGGCTGGTCAAGCCCTGGAGGTTCGTGATCGTGCCGCAGGACAAACGTGCGTTGCTGGCCGAGGTCTTTGCCATAGCCTTGGTGGACCGCGATCCAGGCGCAACACTCGAACAGATCGAAGCCGCACGAGAGAAAGCGTACCGCGCCCCTATGCTGATGCTGGTGGTGGCTCAGTTGGGCGTCTGCGAGCCTCCAATTCCTGCGATGGAGCGCCTGGTATCCGTGGGTGCGGCTGTGCAAAACATGCTACTGATGGCACATGGCCAGGGCTTCGGCTGCAGTCTCACGAGCGGCCAGGCGATGCAGTCGAACCGCATGCGTCAGCTATTTGATCTCAAAGCAGGCGAAGAAGCGATCTGCTTTCTGAACATCGGCACCGCATCGGAACGCAAGACCCAGCGCCGACACCCCGAGGTGACCAGTTTTGTGAGTACGCTTTGAATGCGAAGACTAGTGTCCTAAGTCTGAAATTCGCACACAAAACCGCCCGATGCTGGCGAGGATATCATCAGCGGTCTTGGACCATACAAATGGTTTGGGGTTGGCGTTGTTCAGTTCAATGTGCTGACGTATGGCCCGCTCAGCTACATCATCAATTTCGCTGTGTCGATGCTCCCGGCCATGCTGCTGGCCTTCTAGGCAGAGGCCATCCTTGCCTATCTCGCGCTGACCCAGCCGGTGCTGATGCTCCAGCACGCCAACCTGGACTTGCGCAGCGGCTGGGCCAACTACGTCTTCAGCACCAACAAACTGCACCGCTGGCACCACTCCACCGAAAGCGCCGAGGCCGATGCGAACTTCGGCAGTGCACTCATTCTCTGGGACCAGGTCTTTGGCACCTTCCGCTACCAGCCAGGACAGAACAATCCTGCGCAGGTCGGCCTGTTCTCGTCCACCACGGACTACCCGGCGCATGCGGGCTACTGGACGCAGCTCAAATCCATGTTCTTGCCGGAGTGCTGCCGCGCCTGAGGCGGCAGTGCTTGACAAGCCCAGCTTCAAAAGAGATCATTCGTAAAATTACGAATTAAGAGAACTGCGATATGTCCTGTTGTCCTGGCGGTGAAAAAACTGGTCTGGTGGTGCTGGACGGCGACCGTACCACGGAACTGGTAATGCTCCTCAAAGCCCTGGCCCACCCAGCCCGCATCCAGCTGCTGCGCCACCTGTCCAGTTATGGGCAGTGCTATTTTGGGAGTCTGTCCGATGTGGTGGGCCTGGCGCCGTCCACCACGTCTCAGCATGTGA
This sequence comes from Acidovorax sp. NO-1, assembly GCF_000238595.1. GTDB lineage: Bacteria > Pseudomonadota > Gammaproteobacteria > Burkholderiales > Burkholderiaceae_C > Acidovorax. The sequence goes on from NZ_AGTS01000077.1 coordinate 190,059, forward strand.
AGGTTCTCAAGGAGGCCGGCCTGATTCTGGGTTCTGCCGAAGAACAGCGGACCTGCTACTGCGTCAATCCGGAGCGGCTGACAGAACTCAAGCAGTTGGTTCAGGCTCTGTAGCGAGAGGCGAGAGCTTCTCTTTTTTTTGTCACATTTATTCGTTAATCTACGAACTACGAAGGAGCCAACCATGAGTGATTCCACAACGCGCGCATTCAAGGTGGCCGTGATCGGCGCGGGCCCGATCGGTCTGGCCGCGGCGGCTCATCTCGTTCGGCGGGGTATCGGCGTGGAGGTGTTCGAGGCCGGGGCCAGCGTCGCCACCCACCTGGAGTCCTATGCCCATGTGCGCCTGTTCTCGCCGTGGCGCTACAACGTGGATTCGGCCGCACGGGAACTGCTGCAGGACGCTGGATGGTCCATGCCGGCGCCAGACGGGCTGCCCACGGCAGGCGAGTTGGTGGAGCACTACCTCCAACCCTTGGCATCGTCCAGCGCCCTGGCCCCCCACATCCGGTTTGAGCACCGGGTACTGCGTGTTTCCCGTGCCGGTTTCGACAAACTCAAGACGGCGGGACGGGAGCAGGCCGACTTCATGCTGCTGGTGGAGACGCCCCATGGGGTGAAGGAGGTCCGGGCCCAGGCCGTGATTGATGCGTCGGGCACCTGGGCACAGCCCAATCCCATGGGCATCCACGGCTACCCCGCGATGGGAGAGGTTGAGGCCCAGGACCACATTGCCTACGGCATGCCCGACATTCTGGGATCACGCCGCGCGGCCTATGCGGGCAAATCCGTGATGGTGGTGGGGGCCGGCCACTCGGCTGCAGGCAACCTGCTCGCGCTGGCGGCCCTGGCTGCGGAGCATCCGGGCACCCGCGTGCACTGGGTGGTGCGCAGCAAGGACCTGCGCAAGATTTTTGGCGGCGGCAGCGCGGATGGGCTTCCTGCACGCGGCGCGCTGGGCTTGAATCTTCGCCGCCTGGTGGATCAGCAGTTGCTCACCCCGCACCAGGGCTTTGGCGTGCAGTCCATTGAGCAGACTGGCGATGGCATGACGGTACGCGCCCTCGATCCGAGCCTGCCGCCCGTGGAAGGCATCGACGAGATCATCGTGGCGGCGGGCTCGCGCCCGGATCTGGCGCTGGCGCGCGAACTGCGCACCAGGCTGGACCCGTGGATCGAGAGCACCGAGGCGCTGGCCGACCTGATCGACCCGAACCTGCACAGCTGCGGCACCGTGAGACCGCATGGCCACAAGGAACTGGCACACCCTGAACCAGGCTTCTACGCCATCGGCGCCAAGAGCTACGGCCGTGCGCCCAACTTCCTGATGGCCACCGGTTACGAACAGGCCCGCTCGGTGGTTGCGGCCCTCACCGGCGACTGGGCTGCTGCGGATGAAGTGCAACTCGATCTGCCGCAAACAGGCGTCTGCTCCGTGGACCTGGCCGCCCCTGCCCCGCAAGCTCCCGCTCCTGCATCCGGTTGCTGCGGCGGTCCCGCCGTGAAGGATGCGTCGGCATGCTGCGCGCTGGATGAGGCGGAGAAGTCGGCAGGGAACGCAGGATGCGGCTGTGCCTCGGGTCCTGCGCCAGCGGCGAAGGAGCCTGCCCAGGCAGTCATTCCCGGCCGCGCGGCCTGCTGCTCCTGAACACCCGCACCCACTTCTCCAAGAGGAGCCACTTTGAGCACCCTCAAGTCCGCAACCACGGTAGCCAGCCTGGGAACCGCGCAGACCCTGGCCTGGGCCTCTACCTACTACTTGCCGGCCATCCTGGCGGCACCGATGGCCAAGGACCTGGGGGTCTCGACACCGACAGTGTTTGCAGCGTTCTCCTGCGCGCTGGTCGTCTCCGCGCTCCTGGGCCCGCGCGCTGGTCGTGCCATCGATACACTGGGTGGACGGCCGGTGCTGATGGCGACCAGCGTCGTGTTTGCGCTCGGCCTGTCAGCCCTTGCCATGGCCCAGGGGCCCTGGACCCTGTTTGTGGCGTGGCTCCTGCTCGGAGTCGGCATGGGCAGTGGGCTGTACGAGGCTGCGTTCGCGGCGCTGGTGCACCTGCATGGCAAGAACGCCCGCAACCAGATCACGGGCATCACGCTGATCGCAGGCTTTGCGAGCACGGTCGGATGGCCGCTGTCGATGTGGATGGAGTCTCAGTGGGGATGGCGTGGGGCCTGCTGGGCCTGGGCGGCGCTGCACCTGGTGGTGGGCTTGCCGCTCAATGCCTGGACGCCGCGCCGAACACGGGTCGAAAGCCCGGCACTGCCCTCGACGGGAGCCGATGCCGCGATGCCGGCGCCTGATCCCACTCCGCTCCATGCGCGCCGCACCACCGTGCTGCTGGCCTTCGTGTTTGCGGCCACCTGGTTCACCAGCACCGCCATGGCGGCACACCTGCCGCGCCTGCTGCAGGAGGGAGGCGCCACGCTGGCCACGGCCGTGGCAGTCGGCGCCCTGGTAGGCCCTGCGCAGGTGGCGGGTCGGCTGCTGGAGTTCGGTTTTCTGCGGCACGTGCACCCTCTGCTGTCCGCGAGACTGGCGGCGATGATGCATCCTGTGGGGGCCGGGTTGCTCGCCATCACGGGTGCTCCGATGGCTGCAGTGTTTGCAGTATTTCACGGAGCTGGCAATGGCATTCTGACGATTGCCAAGGGGACACTGCCGCTGGTGCTGTTCGGACCGGCGGGGTATGGACACCGTCAGGGCTTGCTCATGGTGCCGGCGCGCATTGCTCAAGCATCCTCGCCTTGGGTGTTTGGGATCTTCTTGGACCGACTAGGCGCTGGCGCGCTCTGGGTGTCGGCGGGCTTGGGTGCGGCAGCGCTTCTTGCATTGCTTGCGGTCGCTCCCCCTGCAGACTCTGGCCAGGGCGGATGACCTCAACTGGGCTGCGTCGATCACTTCACTGGGGTATGTGAAGGATTGGCCGGCTGGTCAGGCGGCACGCGCCGCTTGATCTCCCCCGTCTCCACCATTCGATCAAACTCTTTTCGCAGCCATTCGCGGTGTTCCGCAATCTCTACCTTGCAGGCGCCTTTCATCGCTTTGAACCCAGTGTCTATCGTGGATTCCGGGTGTTGAAGCAAGCGAAGGGTATCCCTGCCGAACCAACGCGAGTTTCTCTTCGGGGTGACTTCAAGAACAAGACCATCGTGATGTAGCGTGAACTCTGCGTACACCGTGGTACGACCCCCAACGAACTCAAAAATCTGTATCTCCGCACTGTTTCCGAAATGGGAGATGGTTCCGCGAACGAGCTTGAAATCCTGAGGCGGAAAAATTCCGCACAGTTGTTTCTCCGACATGCCACCGTCAATCGTGTTGCCGGAGGCCTGCAAAGCAAGCGCCATCGAGGACTCTGAGAGATTCAGCTCGACAATGTTCACCATTCCCTCGTACGAACTACTGAAGTACCCGTTCCACAGATCTGTTTTGTAGTGCCATGCCACAGCGCGATCTGCATATCGCTTAAAAGTCGCCTCATCGCTGGCGTAGATTTTGAGCAGGGTCAGCAGTCCGGAAGCGAGTGCAACGATTGCAATCAGCACACCAAACAGCAACTTGGCTTTGTTAAGCCCGCTCTCGGAAAACCCAAATTTCCACCACCGCTGTGATGCCAGCCGGGCTGCGGCCGAACTGGGTTTTCTGAGCTTTCTGCGTTGAACTCGATGGTGACGTTGCGTGGACATTCGCTGCATCAGATTCCCAATGTGCACGGCCCTTGTCAGGTACAGAGGGGTGGCGGCGCCAGTGATCAATTGTGCGGAGACACGTTTAGGCCCAGACTACCACGCGCGTGGTGCATAACACGCGCATGGTGCAACTGCTGTCCCCCCAAAAAAGTAGTGGTGAGCGAGTCTCGCCGCCATTCATGATCAACAGACCAGGTGGTCATGAAGCCAGACCGAGTGTTCAAGTGGACCGGGATACGCAGTGCACGGCGAATGTCCTCCTGAGCATCATCACCTCGTGGCCGTACAGGCTTAAATCCGGCGGTGCAGGGAACGCTAGCGCGGAGATTCTGATGCCTTTGGCGACGTGCCTGGGGGTACAGTGGCGGGCTTGTGCAAAATACTGATGTTTTGTAAGGGGTATCTATTTAGCTCCAGCAGCCCCATTGATACTGTGATTTCATCCAGCAATAGTATCCGATTGCCTATCCCCGGTGTTCTTATTCACGACATCCGCATATGTCACCGGCGGCGTGACCACCGCTTGCTGCAGTAGGCGGTAAAACAGCATCCTGCGCGAGCTGGATGTGCGCCGGTTGAAGCGGAACACGAATTCATCGAGGTAGGCATCCAGGTGCTCGGGCTGTACAGAGCCGTGGTGCGTTCCCAGCACCCAGCGCTGTACCAGTGAGGCGACCCTGTGCACTCCCGCCATGGAGACATGGGCAGGTACACCTGAACCGAGCATGACGGTGCGCTGGTGGGTGTAACCCAGTTCTCCCAGTGCGCGGTATGCCGCCGAACCGTCCGTGCGTACCTGGGCTCCGGGCTCGACCACCTCTTGCACGAAGGGGATGACGTGGGTGGCGGAGTCTCGGTCAATGCGGCGCAACCGGATGCGCCCGAACCCCTTGGGTTCCATGATCTCTACCGCCATGACCATCAACACTTTGGTGGTGCTGCTCTTGCGCCCTGCTGGAGTGGCGGGATTTTTACGATCCGTAATGGACAGGTACGTTTCATCCACCTCGACAAGCCCCTTGAGCTTGTCCCGGCCCGGGCGAACCATGGCGCGCCGAAACCGATGCAGCATCGTCCAAGCAGTCTGATAGCTACCCAAACCCAATACGCGCTGCAGCCCCAGGGCGCTCACGCCCTGCTTCTGATTGGTCAGGTACCAAGCTGCCGCCAGCCAGACACGCAGCGGTGTGCGCGTCTTGTCAAAGATGGTTCCAGAGGTCACTGTGCCTTGGTACTGGCATGAGCGGCACATCAGGCGGGTGCGGCTGGCGCGGTACACATCACCTGCATTGCCGCAACGCGGGCAGACGAAGCCTTGGGGCCAGCGCAGCTTCTCCAGGAACGCCTGGCAGGCCTCTTCGGTGGCAAACCAGTCAAGAAATTCGTTCCAGGTGCGAGGGTAGTCCTGTCCAGGAGTTGGCGTTGGCATCTGGGTTTCCATCCAGCTATTTTGGCGCCACTGGAGCTAAATAGATACCCCTTTGTTTTGTACAGTATCGTGAAATCCCGCACAGATATTGCCATGTACAAACCAGCCCGTTACGTATTCCGTCCTGCCAGACCAGCTCCCGCATTGTTGCGCCGCATCTGGTCATGGTTTTGAGATCGCCCTGCTGTGCCTCGGGCCTTGCCCAGCCTCCAGGCTCGCTTGTCCCCCAAATGGCGATTCACCATGAGCGAGCTGCTGGCATTGCACAAAAAACGTCGCCACAAGTAACATGGGACCATGTCGAAAAACCAAGCCCGGAAACACTGGAGGAATTTCTCGCTCCCTGATTCGAGTGAGGACAGTGCTTGGCTGGATGTGCCACCTGTAGGCCGCGAATTTGGAAGTCCGGACTATGAGAGATTGATGGCGCTTGATCACGCAGCTTTCGTGGCCTTCCACTCGTGGAATAAGGTGCAGGATTGGCTGACCGCGCCGAACTCGCAACTTGATGGAGCTTGCCCTGAGGAGGTGGCGCGAAGCCCCGCTGGGTTTGACAAAGTCATGTCAATCCTGTTGTCGTCGGGGAGCCGGGCCAGCACGGATTTCATGAACGGGATTGAGGCTTTGCCAGTCCAAGAGCGGGACAGTCAAAAAGGTTTTTAGTTGTTTCCTGTCAACGGCATACCGGGCGTCGGGTGGGACGGATTGGAGCACAGACTCCAAGACAGGCACCCATTTAAATAGGGAATGTTCTGCAGCTTCGTACGGGCTCATAGCCTGCGGCGTGACATGGTCATCATTCCCCGCAGGGATGACAAGCCCATGGGTTCAAATTTCCAAAGCACTGTCGCCCACAGGCCACTGCAGTTCTCGAACAACTCTGCGCATGATCCAGACGCACTGCGCATCCGAGCACCATCGCTTGGCCAAGAGACCTTTGAATGCAGCCTTCACGGTTGCTTGCTGGTCCCCTTCGAAGGTCGCCAGCTTTCGCTGACAGTACGGGACCATCTGTGAGACCAGATCGTCACACATGTGGAAAGCAGCAGTGACCTCTGAGGGCGCAGTGCCCGGTGCATAGAACTTTCCATTTTCCTCAACAAGGCTCATTTTTGGATGAGCTCCACCAATGGCAGATGTAATTGCACTCACCGGAAAATCTTCCGGCACGCCTGGATAGCTGGCGCGGTCAGTCGTCATATCAATTCCTTTCAAATTGCCTCGTACAGTGGGTATCTCCCATGACACCTCAAGCGCCTCGTCAGGCTTTCGCGTCACGGGTGTGAGTCAATAACGCCTGCTCACGAAGCCAGCTTGCTTTGTCGTAAACAAAGCCGGGGAACTCGTCGGCCAAACTGGTTTTCTGCAAGATAAGCGCTCGGGCCAGGTGCGCCACTTCCGCCAGTTCCTTTTCATTTCGGACTTCAAGCGGCGCCACAAGGCTGACGCCCATCGCCCAATTGAGACGCTCCCATTTCCATGACGGGCGGACCTCCAAGTCAATCCCATCCCGCGTCAGCCGTTCTTCAATTGCCTGAAGCTTTGCGTAATGCTCCGTCTGGGCTTCAGAGGGAGCGCGACTGGTGGTGGTGAACAGCTTTTTACGCCTTTTCGACTTTCCAACCAACTTGTAGTTCTTGGTCCCTCCCTCGAAGAGCCAGTCATCGCGAGGGCCATCTCCTGCTTCCTTCCATGCCATGGAGGAAATTGCTTCCCCATAAATCCGTCTGGGGTGTTGCCACCAGACGATCACGCGCCGTCCATTGAGAATGAATCCAACGTCATCCCAGGTCGACAGGCTGTCAGGCCCCATGTTCCAGTAGGCGTGAGGAATGAACAGACCGCCCTCCGACAGGCGCCACTGGTGCGTGCGGTGGTACTCGCGCATGCGCCTTCCCAGATACTCATAGTGCGGATTTTTCATGTGGGGCGTTGGTCCAGCGGGCAGTGGTTGTTCTGATGCGCTGGTTCTCGAGAGGGCCTGCGAAGGGCACACCGGCTTGTTCTTCTGGATCGGATGGTTACTTACGTAAGTTGTGAAGTCGATGACAACTACCAAAGACCGCGCTTGTTAACTTGAGCGAATACAGTAGACAGAGCGGCAAGCGTCTGCGGCTCTGTCAGCGCTGCAGCAATCTTGGGTAGTGACGGTATCGGTGCGCCCGTGACCTCATGGGTACGACGGAGGACCTGTTCCACGAGGCTCGTTCTAGGAACAAATACATAGTGAACCTCGCAGTCCAGCCCTTCAGCAAGACGCCTGAGGGTGTTGAGCGTTATCGCACCATCCGCCTCAGCTTTCTCCAACTTTCGAACACCTTGACCTGTCATTCCAGAGCGTGCTCCAAGGGCGGTAGAGCTCATGCCCAAAGCCAGTCTTAGTGTCTTCGTCCAGCCACATCTCGGCATGCCTTGGCCCTGCAATTTCGCAAAGTCGCAAAGCTGCCTATCAAGCTCAGCCAAGCGATTGAGATCCAGTCTGTTCTTCAAGGGGGAACCCAATGAGGTAACAAACCGGTTGCTTCAGCGGGCACCATAGAGCAACCAGTTCGTTTCCATTTGCATACTGGGGCAATGAGAAACGAGGAGTGCCAGCCCCGTTCAGATATCGTCGCAGCCCAGGTCCCAGATGGGACCAATTAGTCTCATATTAACTTGAATAAAGATCAATGCTGCGATTAGAAAAAGCAACTCTCGGAAAATTCGGTGCACAGGACATCGTGAGCCTGATCACGTCACAGGGCTGGGAAGCCGTCTTGCCCGATGCACTCCAGGACCACCACCTGGTACTTATGTCGGACCAAATCAGAGAACTTCTTTCTGGCGGTGGCTGGAACGGTGGTGACCGGGAACCTCCGAGCGCAGCTCTGCCGCTGACCTTGTTGCTGCTCACAAAGGCCGGAGTCAACCGATCAGGGGATGGCTTTGAGGTCGGCCTAGAGACTTTGCACGAAGCACTGTGCTTACTTAACACGGCCGTTGACCGCGAGATCGTCAACCGCATGCTGCAGCGCAAAGATGCCATACCCATTGGCACTGGACTGATACGGGGACTTCAAATGCTGGTTCAGCATGCCAAAGAGGAAGCGGAATCAGATTGCAACGCCTAATCGGCAACGAGGTCTTTGAAGTCTGTTTTGAGGGTTTTGAGCAGCTGACTCACTGAGGTTGCATCCAACTCCGGGCAGTAGGCTACGGCGATCAGAGTCAAAGGATGGATCTGCATCTGCTCGGCCAAGACCTCAAGGGTGCGGACACTTGGAACCTGGTGACCCTGCTCAATGCGGCTAATGTGACGGCGGCTGGTGGCCAGCAGCATGTCTTCCTGCACCATACCGCGTGCCTCGCGCAATTGTCGCAGCGCTCGACCAAAGTCGGCTTGGGGTGGAACACGCTTTCGGGAAGACATCTCCCCGATTTCCGCCCAATGGGACTAAAAAGACCACGACCAACTAGTCTCATTGGTGTTCAATTTCTCCTGAAATGTTGGCGCCGATTGAATCTTGACAGTGTGGAGTAGACAGATTGAATGCTTGCCGACGGTCCTATCTGTTGCCTCAATTGTCCTGGTAAGCCGTCAACTGGGAAGTGACGGCGGGGAGTATTTCAGCAGCCTGCTAGTGTGGTGTCTCAAAAGTAATTTGAATTATTTTTGAGATTGCAGGTCAGAGTAGCTTCCACACAGGAGACTACACCGATGGCCCACGCTGGACGCCGCTGGCCTTCGCCCAACTTTTTGTCTCTGCTGTTGGACTTGCCACAGTCAAGGCTTTGGCTTGTGCGCCACGCCGTAGGCGCGACTATGCCAAACCTCAATACGGGCATTCTTGGGTCGGTCCCCGTCGTGATGCCAGCCCGCGAAGTGGTCATCGCGTTTGAGGAGATCGTTTCAGGGCTCGAAGCGCGCCGGGCTCACAACGCTGAGCAAGCCCAAACCTTCTCCACCCTCCGCGACACCCTGCTCCCCCGCCTGATCTCCGGCCAGTTGCGCCTGCCCGAAGCCAACGCAACTTCCCCGATTTTTAAGTCCATCGTTAATATCTACAGGCATCCAACCAGAGAGGGAGCTTTGCATGAGTCGAATACAGGTGGGGGTATTGCAACCAGGAGCACCGGCTGACCAAGCCACGAACCCCGAGAACCAACGGCATGGTGGAGCGCTTCAACGGTCGCATAGTGGACGTTCTGAAGACCCACAGGTTCAACAGCCGTGAGGATATGGAGCAGACCTTGTTGCGTTATGTGACCCTGTACAACCACCAGCTGCCGCAATCGGCACTCAAAAGCAAGACGCCTATGCAGACGATGAAAGAGTGGTACGCATCTCACCCACATCTGTTTCACAAGAGACCATATGATCGTCCCGGATGCGACACCTAGGTAACCAACCTGCTGTTGAATCGAAAAAAATTTCCTTCAGCCAATAAATTCAGAGTATATACATTACTTGATTCAAAACCTATTGAATACCTCACCCCAGATGGTGCAACGCAACCATAATTTTTGCAAAAGATCAACGCCGCATCCCTGATAGCTTCTAGCGCGCTTTCTTTGTCGTATCCCCAAGACTGCAAAATTCCATCCGGAGTGGTTGCAGCAAAATTGAATACTCTATCAAATAGGAAGCATTTAATTTTGTAATTCTCATAATAGAAAAAAGACTCAAAAACTGCTTCTTTTAAAAAACCACCCAGTCCACGAACCGCTTTGACAGATTTGAAATATATATCGTCCTCCTCATCCATCTCAACAGCATAAGTATTTTTATATAGACTTTTGAAATTTAATTCAGAAGCCACCGGCTGCAGCTTGATATCAAATGAAAAGGAGGCCTTTTTCATATTTTTTGTGTAGCCAACGAATAGAAGCTCGTCGGATTTCTCGATCGAATACCAAGCTATTCTGCCTTTTTTCCAATAAATATTTTTAATCGTCCAGTCAGCCCAGTTTTCATCCATGGACTTCTCAACCTGATGAATCGCCTCTCCCCATGCGAGCAGGCATACCAACGCGGAATAATGATACTGGAGCCAAGTGTCATGCCTATAATTTACTGATTCTGTATAGGCGAAGTTTTGCGGTTTTCTAAAAAAACTCTCAAATATAGATACGTGATATTTATTATCATCTTTCACTTCGCGCCTGGGCCAACGCCAAAGATATGCATGGGTTTCAATTCGACGGGTCCATAGCATCTCGAGAAACGCATCACGCACCGGTGTTTTTTGATAAAAATCTCTCGAAAGGCTGATGGGATCTTTAGTCTGGCATGCCTCGACGACCCTTTGATCTAGATTTTCTTTTGCTTGCTTCCTCAGATGCCTCGACATTGCTTTATAAACGGAAAGTTGAGGGCTGGATTCAAATTCTTCATAACATTTTCCGACGACATTTTTTGTCTTAATTGATGTATTTGCAGTGTAAGGTGTCCAGTGCTCAATTGATGACTTAGCAGAATGCCAAAAATAATCTGATTTTTCAAAACAAGCTGGATATGGAATGCCTAAGTCAGAACACCACCTCTCGGTAAGTGCAAGCTGCTCTGTCGAATCAGGTCTGCTTTCTCCAAAATTTACATGCATTTTCTCCGCCTGATGCACCCATTGGGCGACCTCTGACCACGCATTAATTCCTTCTTGTGCTAGCGTTGGCTGTCTCATCGAATATGGTATTGCCCCCCATTTTGATCCACATCGACATCCTAAGGATCGCACTGCGAGTCCCGCCAAGCCCATTTTTAAATCGCCACCACACCTTTCGCAACTACGTCGCAGCTTCACATGATGTATGGGGCACTCTACGACGAGTCTTATCGACATTAGCCATGTGTGGTAACCGAGTCGTATGCATTGGGGGCAGCATCGAGGTCGTGCACTGGCATGATCCAGATAAAGCCATTCAGGAATTTGGCTTTTTAAACACAAACTTGAAAATGAAGAGCGATTCTCACCAAGAACGTCAGCTACGAGCGTAACAATCTCCGCACTGCCCCCACTCCTTGCTTCGATATCATTAATATTTTTATCTTCAACTTGGGCTAGCTTATATATATCACCCTTGCGGAGGTCATTTAACCAAGTTGCACGCAGTAAAGTACTCCACAGCGACGCATAAGGCAAAACCGTTCCTTTATACCATGTTAGAGGTTTAACTACGTGCAACATAGGAGCTTATGTGTTTCTTTATAAAAATTTTTTAAGATTCTATTTTTTTCCCCGCAAAAGTCGTGGTGCTGCGGCCCCAACTATTGACATTAATTGCTTGTGTCCACAGTAGATAACAACATCGCGAATAGAAGAGTGTGAAATAACTGAAAGGGGGTCGGCGCCAGATGCAATTCTAAGAAGAAGATTTCTAGAAACTTGAGATATTGTTTTCATGGGAAATTCCATGGGCCCAGAATAACCCGAGGGCAGCTCCTTAACCATGGTTTCCCAAATTAAAGCCGCACACTCAGCCATACGAAATCCCTTTTCCCATGCCAATGGCGCAACTCCCTTAGTAAACGAAATTCCTGATCCCCTTGGCCAATCGGTGCCGGAGTCGTATCCCGACAGCACAAATTCAAGCTCTTCCTCAGAAGAAATCCCTAAAAAGCGACACTGCGACAGCATAAATCTGGCAGCAGCATGAGCACCACCTGTAAGAGCAAGAGCCATTGGTTGATCGAAAATCTGAACCGAGGCAATTGAAATTACCATTAATCGAATTCTTTCTTTCTCCAATAAACTATGTATTTCAACTAGCCACAACCACTCCCTCTCTGTCATCCCTTGTGACTCATCAATAACAAGAACGACAAAGCGTCCCCCTCCCTCGACTGCAAGGTGAACAACCTTTTCTATAAGCTGATGTTTTCGTTGCAAACTAGTGCGTACATCACCAGCCAAGCCATAGTGAGCTGCATGCAATAGACTTCCATACATTATTCCAGCAGAATTACATTCCGAGTGACTCCAAATAATTAAAGGGATAACTTGACCACATCTTTCTGTTAACATAGATCCGAGCCAGTTATCAACCCCACTGGATTTACCAAATCGGGAGGGGCCAAATACTACCCCTCCATCCATTTGATCATCGAGCCATTGACCAATGCCTGCGACCATAGCATTAATTGACGGAGTAAAAAGGGAGTAGTCTCGAGTTACCAATGGATGATCTTTGGGCAAGTGAGGTGGAACAAGAGGGGGGTCCATCATTAATATTCCTCCTAATTTCAAAATCCCCATCATGAGAAATAATTAAAACTTACCAAGTTCTCGCCTTGCGCATCGTGAGTTGCAACGGCTTCTTGGGGATGTCTGCGATGGGGGAATTTGTATTTTTTACAGTCATTTGATTATTTTTCTGTGCGATTTTCGCCTCATTAAGCTCTGAAATTTCACACAAGTCGTCGAACTCATCGGGAGCGGGCTGGGTGTAACTACATAGCGATATGGGATCAATGGACGGGTTTAATGCAATATTTTCTGAATAGGCTTGCAAAATCCTCCGAAGCTCAAGATAGGCCGGATGGACTGGCAATTTCTTATCCCTTTGATTTTCGCTGTATTTAATTAACTCATCTATTGCATCATTTGAAGATGTCAAGTGTATAAATCTCTGGCGCGCAAGTGCCCGAATAGCACTACGGACATAAAGGGAGTGAGGCGTGTGATGCCAAGGAGGTGCAGCACGGACCGTACATATATAAAGTCCTTCTTGAGTACTAACAGTAGCCCATCGTGCATCATCTTCATTTTCAATAGTCAGCCAGAAATCGCCCCCCACAAGATCAAGTCGATGTGCCAAATCTTCGGAGGAGTATCGGGCGTTTTTAAAATGAAAATGTGGGCGACGTCCCGAATTTTTTCCCCCAAGCAATTTGCATAGCTTTCGGGTGGCGCCAAGACGCGCGACTTGACGAGGGTCGGCTTTCCTAATGCAAACTGAGTTTTTCCCGCCATTAAGAAACTTCATTTGCGCAAGAGGGGTGCGATAGCCTATGCCATGATGCGGGGTTGCATTGTAATTTGCAATTATTACATCTAGAAGTTCGTAAATATATTCAACTTGAAACTGAAGTTCGTAAGCTTTTTTTGCGGGCTCAACATCGCCCTTTAGATCAGCTGGCTTTGATTTGGTTGAATTAGATAAATTATGCAAACCGGATCCGCCGCCAGCCAATGTTCTAAAAAAAGTTTCAATAAATGGTCTATCATCAAGACTGCGTCGCGATGAAAAAGAATTTTTATCTTGAGGTTTGATTATTGTGCAATCAACAGTTTCTTTTAATCTTTTTTCAACTCGGTCACAAGTATTTGCTAAAGCACCATCTACACTGAACTCGTCCCAACATGCCCCCAAGAAATCTGGATCGACAGCTGAGGGAAAATTTGCTTCTGCACTGTAAGCAAATTCACTAAATGAGATTGTGCGGCGACCCCATTTCCCCAGAGCGTTTCGAACGGCGCGCAAAACATCCTCTGCCCCTACTTCTCTACGCATGCTCAGATAATACCCGAGCACCGCACGAGTGCATACTTCAATAATTACGATGACCCAGAGTCTATGAATTTTCCTTTGTTCATATCCTCCATGTGGTGAAGGCACCATTACGACCATGCGCAAATCCAACTTATGCGCATCGCACTCCACGCGTTGGAATAAATTAAATGTAGGTCGCTTTGTGCCGTCACCCGCTCGTGCTTTTTTTTGCGCACTCTGGCCACCCAGTATTGCTATGCTTTTTCCGGGGTTCTCATTGAGAACCTTATTTATGAACTTGCATATCGTGGTGTATCCCATCGCGTCAGTGTTAA
>NZ_AGTS01000076.1 GCF_000238595.1 Acidovorax sp. NO-1
AGGTGCTGGAGGCCCATAAGACGCAAAAAAGGGGCTGATGCCCCTTTGTTGCTGTGTCCGTACCCGGCGGGTACTGCGTCACCGCATCACTTGCGCAACGGGATGGGTGTGGCGCGGTCCACCGGCACGGCGGTCACGCTGTTCTGGGGGGAGCCATCGATGAGCTTTTCGGAGTAGGTGAGGTACACCAGCGTGTTGCGCGGCGCGTCCACCATGCGCACGATGCGCAGGCGCTTGAACAGGATGGACATGCGTTCGCTGAACACTTCTTCCTGTTGCTTGAGGGGAGCGGGGATGCTGATGGCCCCCACCTGGCGGCAGGCGATGGAGGCTTCGGCGCGGTCTTCGGCCAGGCCCAGCGTGCCCTTGATGCCCCCCACGCGCGCGCGGGACACGTAGCAGGTCACGCCCTGCACGGCGGGGTCGTCGTACGCTTCCACGATGATGTCGTGGTCGCGGCCGATCCACTGGAACGCGGTGTCCACGGTGCCGATCTTCTCGCCCGCAGCCTGCGCGGTGCCGGTCAGTACCAGTAGCGCCGTGGCGGCGAAACGCAGCGCCGCCTTCATGCGGTGGCTCCGGCTTTGGTGCAGCGCTGGGCCAGGTGTGCCAGGGCTTCTTCCACCTGGTCCACCAGCACCAGGCACAGGTCGCCAGGCGCAAGGCGCGAGAGCGCGGTGTCGATGGCGATGAATTCGCCACGGATCTCTTCCACATGCGTGGTGCGCGGCGCATCGGCCAGGCCTTCGCGCAGCAGGCCCATCACTTCGCCATCGGCGCGGCCGCGCTGGGCCGCGTCCTGGTAAAGGATCACGTCGTCAAACGCGGCGCCCAGGATGACGGTCTGCTCGCGGATGTCTTCGTCGCGCCGGTCGCCCGCACCGCTGATGACCACGCTGCGGCGCTTGGCTGGAAGGGCGTCCACGGCCTGCACCAGGGCGCGCATGGCGTCGGGGTTGTGGCCGTAGTCGGCGATCACGGTGGCGCCGCGGTAGTCCATGATGTTGAAGCGGCCGGGAGCGTTGTCGCTGTCGTTCACAAACCCCGACAGGCCGCGGCGGATGGTCTGCCAGGGCATGTCCACGCCCCAGGCGGCGGCCACGGCGGCCATGACGTTCTCGACCTGGAAGCCAATCTTGCCGTTGCGTGTGATGGGCACGTCGCGCAGGTGGATGGTCTCGCGCCAGGATCCTTCAGAGGCCACGATGGCATCGCCATCCACATACACGGTGCGGTGACCCTGCGCGCGGTGCGTGGCCATCACGGGGTGGTGGCGGTCGGCAGCAAAGTAGATGATCTTGCCGGGGCAGGCGGGCGCCATGGCGGCCACGATGGGGTCGGCGGCATTGAGCACGCCGTAGCCGGTGGGCGCCACGTTCTGCACGATCACGCGCTTCAAGACAGCCAGGTCTTCCACGGTGGTGATGTAGTTCAGGCCCAGGTGGTCGCCCGCACCGATGTTGGTGACCACGGCCACCGAGCAGCGGTCAAAGCCCAGGCCCTCCCGCAGGATGCCGCCGCGCGCGGTCTCGAACACGGCGGCGTCGACCTCGGGGTGCAGCAGCACGTTGCGGGCGCTCTTGGGACCGCTGCAGTCGCCGCTGTCGATCTGGCGCCCGTTGACGTACACGCCGTCGGTGTTGGTCATGCCCACGCGCAGGCCGTGCGCAGTGAACAGATGGGCGATGAGGCGCGCGGTGGTGGTCTTGCCGTTGGTGCCGGTCACGGCCACGGTGGGGATGCGGCCATCATCGCCATGGGCAAACAGCTTGTCCACCATGGCCTGGCCCACGTTGCGGGGCTTGCCGTAGCTGGGTGCCAGGTGCATGCGCAGGCCAGGGGCGGCGTTCACTTCCACAAAGCCGCCGCCCTGTTCTTCGAGCGGGCGCAGCACGGTCTCGGCCACCATGTCCACGCCGCAGATGTGCAGGCCCACCATCTGGGCCGCGGCCACGGCGCGTGCCGCCACCTCGGGGTGCACGTCGTCGGTCACGTCGGTGGCGGTGCCGCCGGTGGAGAGGTTGGCGTTGTTGCGCAGAATGACGCGCTGGCCCTTGGCGGGCACAGCATCGGGCGTGAGGCCCTGCAGGGCCAGCCGTGCCACGGCGATGTCGTCGAGGCGGATCTTGGTGAGCGACGTGGCATGGCCTTCGCCACGGCGCGGGTCGAGGTTGACCAGATCGACCAGCTCGCGCACCGTGTGCTGGCCGTCGCCCAGTACCTGGGGCGGTTCGCGGCGCGCGGCGGCCACCAGCTGGTCGCCCACCACCAGCAGGCGGAAGTCGTGGCCCGGCAGAAAGCGTTCGACCATCACGGTGCCGTATTCGGCCGCGGTGCGGAAGGCTTCTTCCAGCTGTGCGCGGTCGGTGATGTTGACCGTTACGCCCTTGCCCTGGTTGCCATCCTGCGGCTTGACCACCACGGGCAGGCCAACCTTCAAGGCCACTTCCCAGGCTTCGTCCACGGTGTCCACCGGTTTGCCCAGCGGCACGGGCACGCCCGCCGCATGCAGCAGGCGCTTGGTCAGGTCCTTGTCCTGGCCGATGGATTCGGCCACGGCGCTGGTCGAATCGACCTCGGCCGCCTGGATGCGGCGCTGGCGGGATCCCCAGCCAAACTGCACCAGACTCCCGCGCGTGAGACGGCGGTAGGGAATGCCGCGTGCCACAGCGGCCTCGACAATGGCACCCGTGCTGGGCCCCAGGCGCTCGTCTTCGTCCAGCTCGCGCAGTTCGGCGATCACGGCATCGGCGTCAAAGCTGCCGTGGCCCAGCGCGGCCTCGATGAGCTGCTGCGCATAGTCAAACGCCTTGCGTCCCACGGCTTCTTCGCTGTACTCCACCACCACCTGGTACACGCCCGCGTCGGGGGTGGCGGTGGTGCGTGCAAAGGTCACGGGGCACCCGGCCTGCGCCTGCAGGGCCAGGGCTGCGGACTGGAGCACATGCGCCAGCGAGATATCGGCAGCGCCGCTTTCGGGGTGCAGGGTGCCAATGGCAGGGAACAGCGCGCGCAGGCGGGCTTCGAAGCCGTCGATCTGCGCCATGGCGCGCTCGGATTCCTGGCAGGCCACCACGGCTTCGATGGCCATGTGGCGGCTCCAGAGGTTGGGGCCGCGCAGGGCCCGGGTGCGGGTTACATCCATGGGATTTCTTTCAGTAATCGTCGGGGCTCGCGGGCCGCGTTCCAGTCGAAGGCGTATGGGGTGGTGCGCGGAAGATCACAGGGGCAGGCCTGCCGGTGCGGGCAGGTCGGGCTCAAAGGTCTTGATGCCCGCGCCGATCAGGTCCGGCGCAATGTCCAGCGCCCAGCAGGCGCCAATGGCCGCCAGCAGGGCATCGGTGTCGGGCACCACGGCGTTACGGCCAAAGGTCAGGTCCGCCAGCGATCCCAGCACATGCTCGGCGCTGCCTGTGGCCAGCACCACGCGGCCGTTCTTCACGAAGACGGCGCGGCCGTTGTCCTTGGCGCGGTGGTCTGCAATGACAGGCAGCGTGCCGTCCTGCGCATACAGCACCACGTCGCCATCGGACAGCGGGGCCAGGTCGGCCACCTGCGGGATGGCGGCATGGAGCACAGCGGCGCCCTCGGCCAGCACCACGTCCACCTGGGTGCGCATCACCTTGGTCATCTGGTCCTGTTCGTGCACATCGAACTCGGCCAGTGATTCCACACCGTCCATGTCGGTCACCACGCCCACCTGGCAGCGGTCGTAGGCCAGGCCATCACGCAGGATGGTGCGCGCACTGCTCTCGATCACGGCGGCCTGCACCATCTTGTTCATCAGCAGGCGGTGTGCGGCTTCCCAGTGGGCGCAGTCGCTGGCCTCTACGCAGCGGCGGTCCAGGAACAGCCCTTCGCTGCAGGCCAGGCCGGTGTGGTGCCCGCTCAGGTGCAGCAGCCAGGCCACCACGCGCGCCACGGTCGAGGTGCCGCGCGTTCCAGCCACGCCCACCAGCGGGATGCGGCCGGCCTGTCCGTCACCGTCTTCCGAGGGGAACAGGTGCTCTGCAATCGCCTGGCCCACGGGGCGGGGCGCGCCCACGGCGGGTTTCAGGTGCATGAGCAGGCCGGGGCCTGCGTTGACCTCGACAATGGCGCCGCCCTGCGTGTGCAGCGGCTTGGAGATATCGCGCGCCACCATGTCGATGCCCGCAATGTCCAGCCCCACCACCCTGGCGGCGAGCTGGGCGATGTACGCCACCTCGGGATGCACGTCGTCGGTGCAATCCACGGCCACGTTGCCGTTGCGCTGCACCACCACCTGGCGGCCCGCAGCGGGTACCGAGTCGGCGTCCAGCTCCTGGCGCTTGAGTTCGAGCTGCACCTTGGTGTCGGTCGCCAGGTCGATGATTTCCAGCGGGTACTCTTCTTCGTAGCCCCGGCGCGGGTCGGAGTTGAGCTGGGTGTCGATGAGCTCCCGGACGGTGGCGCGGCCGTTGCCGGTGATGGTGACGAGTTCGCCGCGCGCGGCGGCCACGACCTTGCCGTCCACCACCAGCAGGCGGTGCTCGTCGCCCGGGATGAAGCGCTCGACCATCACGTCGCTGCCTTCCGGATAGGCCACGTGGTAGGCCGCTTCGATGTCGTCGCGCTTGCGCAGGTCCAGCGTCACGCCCCGGCCGTGGTTGCCGTCAGAGGGCTTGACGACCACGGGCAGACCGATGTCCTGCGCGGCTTCCCAGGCTTCCTCCGGGCTGTGGACCACCTGGCCTTCGGGAATGGGCACGCCGCAGGACTTGAGCAGGCTCTTGGTCAGGTCCTTGTCGCTGGCAATGCCTTCGGCGATGGCGCTGGTGTACTCGGTCTCGGCCGTCCAGATGCGGCGCTGGCGGGCTCCGTAGCCCAGCTGCACCAGGTTGCCGTCGTTCAGGCGGATGTGCGGGATGCCCCGGTCGGTGGCGGCGGTGACGATGCAGGCCGTGCTGGGGCCGAGGTACTGGTCGTCCACCTCGGTGCGCACGCGGGCCACGGCGGCCTGCACATCGAAAGGCTCGTCGTTGATGGCCGCCATGATCAGCGCATGGCCCTGCGCCAGCGCCACCCTCGCCACGCTTTCGTCGCGGGCTCGGAACACCATGCGGTACACGCCGCGCTGGGATGTAGAGCGCGTCTGGCCAAAACCCGTAGGCATGCCCGCCAGGTTGAGCAGCTCGATCACGATGTGCTCCAGCACGTGGCCGCACCAGGTGCCCTCCTGCAGGCGCTGCAGGAACCCGCCGCGCTCGCCCACGCCGCAGTGGTGCTCCACCAGCGCGGGCAGCCACGCGGTGAGGCGTTCGTTAAAACCGGGAAGCGTATGGGACGGATATTCCTCCAGCTCGCCCAGGTCCAGCCAGACCTCCAGGACGGGCCGGTAGGTCCAGATATTGGGACCGCGCAGGTAGTTGATGCGAAGCAGTTGGATGTCGTTGAGTTTCGCCATGGGTTGCAGCGGGTAGGTATCCGGCAGTGCGGGGAGGGGTTGTTTTTGTGGACACTGATTTTGCGCCTGTCGCGGCGCCCCTGCAGTGTCAGCGAAATGGCGGGTGAGGGCGTTACAGATGGGCGCCTTTGCAACGGGGCGCCCCGTTTCAGGGAGAATTCCTGCTTTCGCACCGGCGGTCACCGCAGGCTGCCGGGGGCGGAAAAACCAACCAAAAATGCAACATCACCATTCTGTGGACGCCTCGGGTGTCTTTTCTGGCCCCGTGGGGGCTGATCTGCGGGCCATGCTCGCACCCCAAGAGAACGTGCTGGCTGTGCTGCAGGTTGACCTGAGCACCGGGCTGCGGTTTGCCGCCGGCTGGGTGGTGGTGACGTCCGATCGCTTGCTGGCCCGCGACGCTGGAACCACGGCATGGCAGGGCTGGCCTCTAGGTGACGGCCTGGCGCTGCGGCTGCAGGACCATGGGGGCGTGGGGTCGCTGGAGCTGCACAGCCCTGCGGCACGACTGGCCTTGTGGCGCTTTACCCTGGCACACCACGCGCAGGCGCTGCGCCTGGTGCAGCGGTTTGAGCAACAAAGCGCACGCGGTGATGCCGATGATCAAGACGCGGCCGATGAACCGGCCTGCCCCGTCTGCCACACCCCGCTGCCGCCCGACACCGACGAATGCCCCGCCTGCGCGCGCGCCCAGCCCCCGCAGACCTCCACTTGGGTGCTGCTGCGCCTGTGGCGGTTTGCCCGGCCCTACCGCAAGCAGCTGGCCGCCGGTTTTGCGCTGACGCTGGCCTCCACGGCCGCCACGCTGGTGCCGCCGTACCTCACCATCCCGCTGATGGATGACATCCTGATCCCGTTCCAGAACGGCCAGCAGATCGAGCCCGGCCTGGTGCTGCTGTACCTGAGCGGTCTGCTCGCATCTGCCCTGGCCGCCTGGGGGCTCTCATGGGCGCGCACGTATATCCTGGCGCTGGTGTCCGAGCGCATCGGCGCTGACCTGCGCACCACCACCTACGAGCACCTGCTGCGTCTGTCGCTCGACTACTTCGGCGGCAAGCGCACGGGGGACCTGATGGCGCGCATCGGCTCCGAGACGGACCGTATCAACGTCTTCCTGTCGCTCCACGCCCTGGATTTTGTGACCGACGTGCTCATGATCATGATGACGGCGGCCATCCTGTTTTCCATCAATCCATGGCTCGCGCTCGTTACGCTGGTGCCGCTGCCCTTCATCGGCTGGATGATCCACACCGTGCGCGACCGTCTGCGCACCGGGTTCGAGAAGATCGACCGGGTGTGGAGCGAGGTGACCAATGTGCTGGCCGACACCATCCCCGGTATCCGCGTGGTCAAGGCCTTTGCCCAGGAAAAGCGCGAGGCCCAGCGTTTTCGCGACGCCAACCAGCACAACCTGGAAGTCAACGACAAGCTCAACAAGACCTGGAGCCTGTTCACGCCCACCGTGTCGCTGCTCACCGAGATCGGGCTGCTGGTGGTGTGGGGCTTTGGCATCTGGCTGGTCTCGCGCAACCAGATCACCGTGGGTGTGCTCACGGCCTTCATCGCCTACATCGGCCGGTTCTACGGCCGGCTGGACTCGATGAGCCGCATCGTCTCGGTCACGCAGAAAGCTGCAGCCGGTGCCAAGCGCATCTTCGACATCCTGGACCACGTGAGCAACGTGCCCGACCCGGCCCAACCCGTGAAGGTGGACAAGGTGCAGGGCGCGATCACCATGCAGGGCGTGGGTTTTCGCTACGGCAGCCGCGCAGTCATCAAGGGGCTGGATCTGGAGATTCGCCCCGGCGAGATGATTGGTCTGGTGGGCCACAGCGGCTCGGGCAAGAGCACGCTGGTCAACCTGATCAGCCGGTTTTATGACGTGAGCGATGGATCCATCCAGGTCGATGGCATCGACATCCGCCGCTTTGCGGTGGCCGACTACCGACGCCATATCGGCCTGGTGCTGCAAGAGCCCTTCCTCTTCTTCGGCACCATTGCCGAGAACATCGCCTACGGCAAGCCCGAGGCGACGCGCGAGGAGATCGTGGCCGCCGCGCGCGCCGCGCACGCGCACGAATTCATCCTGCGCCTGCCGCATGGCTACGACTCGCTGGTGGGCGAGCGCGGCCAAGGCCTCTCGGGCGGCGAGCGCCAGCGCATCTCCATTGCGCGCGCACTGCTGATCGATCCGCGCATCCTGATCCTGGACGAGGCCACCTCGGCCGTGGACACCGAGACCGAGAAGGAAATCCAGAAAGCCCTGGACAACCTGGTGCAAGGCCGCACGACGATTGCCATTGCCCACCGCCTGTCCACCCTGCGCAAGGCCGACCGCCTGGTGGTGATGGACCGGGGCGAGGTGGTGGAAGTGGGCCCGCACGACGAACTGATGGACAAGCAGGGCGCCTACTGGCGGCTGTACGAAGCCCAGGCGCGCCGCGCCGAAGAAGATGCGCAGGCGGCGGGCGTCATCATCGACAGCAGCCTGCTGCACCCCGCCCACCCTGCGGGCAACCCGTGATGACTGCACTGCAGGAAACCGCCATGAACACCGCTTCCTTCCCGCAATCGCTGTCGTCCGCGTTCACCTTGGCGCGCAATCCACACGGTCGGCTGGTTCTGACCCTGGCCCACGGCACGGCCCACGAAGGCGTCACGCCCGTGCGGGCTTTTCCCATCGCAGCGCCCGCAGAAGGGTTGTCGCTGATCGGCTCTGACGGCCACGAACTGCTGTGGATCGACCGGCTGGACCAGCTGCCAGCCCCCGCCCGCCAGCTCATCGAAGAAGAGTTGGAAGTGCGAGAGTTTGTGCCCACTATCGAAAGAATCATTGCGGTGTCGAGCTTCTCTACCCCCAGCACCTGGAAGGTAGAGACGGACCGAGGCCCCGCCAGCCTCGTCCTCAAAGCCGAGGAAGACATCCGCCGCCTGGGTGTGCGCACCCATCTGCTGATTGCCGGGGGCGACGGTGTTCAGTTCCGCGTCAAGGACACCACGGCCCTGGACCGGCATTCGCGCCGGTTGCTCGAACGCTTTCTGTGATCTGACCCTGCACGGGGTCAACCAGGTGGTCCTCCACCGACAAGGAACCACAGCGGTGCCATGCCTTGCCATGCCCGCTCCCCTCACGAGCCAGTGGCTCCAAATCCGGTGTCGGGATGGGCGAACTCGGTCGGCTGCGCGCCTATCCGGCCCTCGCATGCACCCAAAAAGGGGAAAAAATCAGGGAAAACCCTGAATTTGAGCCAATCGGCGAAAAAGACCTAAATTTCCCCTTCTTTTTGCCGTAATAGATTACGAAGACGCCGAAAAAGCATCTTCGCTTCGAATGCATCTATCCATCAACCATTGGGGCCACTGCCATGCAAATGCCACCTGTCGATCGATCGCCGACCTGGCGTCCTCAGGGCGCTGATTTGTATTCCACTGGCGCCTCTGGCGCGCCGCCGGTGCGGCCCATCAATGCTTCCAACCCGGTCGAGTCCATGGACCGACTGGGCGAGGGCGCCATCGTGCGCCAGCCCGACAAGCCCTCCGCCCCCGACGTCGAAAACCGGGACTGGACCGAGGTGAAGAAAAAAGACACAGTCGAAGAGCCGCCCGAGCCGCCGAAGGAGCCGATCTACAAGCAGCTGATCGAGTACATTCAGTCGATGTGGCGTGCCAGCGCCAGTGCGATCGATGTGGCGCAGGAGATCAACAAGACGACCCTGCAGGAGCGCATGGCGCAACAGGTCAAGAACGAGCCCTTGACCTACTCAGACCCGAAGATCAAGCGCACCGGCGGGCTGTAACGGTTTTTTGCTACTAAATTTATAGCTATTGGCGCTTTCTGGTAAAGCGCTGGAGGCCAAAATGGCTTCCATTTTGAGCTCTTCCCGCTTCAAGGCCGGGATGCCGGGGCCCCAGCTGCCGGGGGCGTTGCTGGCGCCTGGGCTTGCGCTGCCCGCTTTTGCGCCCGTTCCGCCCGGTATCTGGCGGCAAACGCCCGCACTTCCTCATAGCTGACACCGCCGTCTGCGTCTGTGTCCGCGCCGTCAAAGGCCTCGGCCAGCCGCGGGAACAGTTGCACCTCCCTGCGGCTGAGTTTTCCGTCGCCATTGAAATCCAGCATCTTGAACTCGCGCAGGGCCTTGGCTTCGCCTTTGGTGGGCGCCGCCGCAGGTTCGGCCGACAGGGCCAGCGACGTGGTGCAGGCCCAGAGTGTGGCGGCGCAAAGCAGGGAAAAGGTGTGGCGCAAAGCGGGTTCCTTGGATGGGGATGGGTGCTCCCAGACCCGTGAGGGACTCCTCGCCCGGGCAGTCAGTTCCCGGCCGGGGCGATGGCGTTGGAGATGCCGCTGTTCACATGCCCGGCAGGCACATGGCGTGCGGCAGAGGTGACATGGCCTGTCTGGTCGTCAAAGAAGAAGTCGGGTTCGAATTCGCGCAGGAACTCGCCCTTGGGCAACCCGCCCAGGAACATGGCCTCATCCACCGCAATGTTCCAGTCCATCAGCGTACGGATGGCGCGCTCGTGCGCGGGGGCGCTGCGTGCCGTGACCAGGGCGGTGCGGATGCGCATCCCCGTGGTGCTGCCGGCTTCCCCGGCCGATTGCAGCCGGTGCAGTGCGGCCAGCAGGGGTTTGAAGGGGCCGTCGGGCAGCGGCAATGCGGCCTTGTCGGTCTCGTGTTGCTGGAAGGCGGCCAGGCCCTCGGCCTGGTACACCCGCTCTGCCTCGTCGGAGAACAGCACGGCGTCTCCGTCAAACGCTATGCGCACTTCATGGGGGTTGGCGTCGCCCGCACGCACCGATTCGGTAATCACCCGTGCAGCCGGGTATCCCAGGTGCAGCGCCTCGCGCACGTCGGCCTCGTTGGCCGACAGGAACAGGTGCGCGCCCAGGGGCCGCAGGTAGCGAAACGGATCGCGCCCCTGCGTGAAAACGCCGCGCTGGATGTTGGGCAGGCCGTGCGCGTTACAAGAACGGAACACCCGCATGCCGCTGACGGGGTCGTTGCGCGAGAGCAGCACCACCTCCACCCGCTGGTGCTCCGAGGTGTTGAACGCGAGCAGTTTGCGCACCAGCGAGAACGCCACGCCGGGCGCGGCAGGCACATCCAGCCGCTGGCGCTGCAGCTCTACATAGGCGCGGTCGTTGTCGTGCTCGAAGACGCGGTTCTCTTCCTCGAAATTGAACAGGGCGCGCGAGGAGATCGCCACCACCAGCTTGTCGTCCAGGGTTACAGGCATGGCGGCGTCACTTCACAAACTGGTTGAGCTGGATGATGGGCAGCAGCACCGCCAGCACGATGAGCATCACGATCAAACCCATTGCGACGATGAGCAGGGGCTCCAGGATGGTGGCCAGCTGCATGGCGCGGCGCTGCACCTCGGCAGAAAGCTGGCGCGCCGCCCGCTGCAGCATCACCGGCAATTGCCCGGTTTGCTCGCCCAGCCGCGCAAACATCGACAGCAGGCCGGGAAACCGCTTTTTCTGCGCCAGCGCCGAGGCCAGCGGGGCGCCCTCGCGCACCAGCACCAGGGCTTCGAGTGCATCGGCGCGCAGTGCGCGGTTGCTCAGGGTTTCGGCGGCGGCCTGCAAGGCCTTCAGGATGGGAACGCCCGCGCCTGCCAGCATGGCCAGGGTGCCCGCAAACCGCGCCGCGTTGTAGCCCCGGGCCAGCTTGCCGACCACGGGCAGGCGCAGCCACGCCGCATCAAACCTTTCACGTAAATGCTCAAAAGACAAGGCCCATCGTGCGCTGGCAGCTATCAAGGCAGTAGCAATCAACATCACCCAGCCGTAGCTGCGCACAAAAGCGCTGATGGCCAGCATGGCCACGGTGAGAAACGGCAGCGCCCGCTTGGTGCCTGCAAACACGTTGGCCACCTGCGGCACCACGTAGCCCACCAGAAACAGCACGATGACCACGGCGATCAGGCTGACGATGGCGGGGTACAGCGCGGCACCCACGAGCTTGGCCTTGAGCGCCTGGCGCTCTTCCAGGTCGTCGGCCAGCCGCTCCAGCACCAGGCCCAGGTTGCCGCTGTGCTCGCCCGCGCCGATCACGGCGCAGTAGATGTCGGAAAACTCGCGCGGGTGCTGTGACAGTGCGCGCGCAAAGGTGGCGCCCGCATTGACCTCGGCGCGCAGGGCGGCCACCAGGTGGCGCTGGCGCTCATCGTCGGCCTCTTCGGACAGGGCCGTCAGAGCGCGTTCCAAAGGAAGGCCAGACGACACCAGCCCGGCGATCTGCCGTGTCCAGATCGCCAGGGCCGTGGCGCTGAACACCGGTCGCGTGAACAGGCGCTGGCCCAGGCCGGCCGGGCTGCCATCCAGGGACTGGCCGGTCTGCACCAGCTCCACGGCCAGCGGCACCAGCGCCTGGGCCCGCAGCAGGCTGCGCGCCGCCTTGGCGGTATCGGCCTCCATGAGGCCCTTGCGGGTCTGGCCCTGGGCGTCCAGGGCTTCAAAGGAAAAAGCGGGCATGCAGGCGAGGGAGTAAGGGGCCATGGCCGACACCGGCCAGCCAGCCTGCGATGGTAGCCGCTGCGCGCAGCCCCCGGCCGCGACATTGCCAAGCCCCAGACATGACACAGGTCAAGATGCCCGGGCGCCGAATGCGCAGAATCAAGATTGATCTGTGGCATCGGGTTGCAGGCGGTCGGAACAAGGAGTCTTTCATGCTGAAGAACAAGGTGGCATTGGTAACGGGTGCGTCGTCGGGCATTGGACGCGCCATTGCGCTGGTGTGGGCACGCGAGGGCGCCAAGGTGGTGGTGTCGGATGTGAACGTGGCGGAGGGCGAGGAGACGGCGGCCCTGGTGCGCGCCGCCGGGGGTGACGCGATCTTTGTGGCGGCCGATGTGGGCAAGCCCGAGGACTGCGAGGCGCTGGTCAACCGCACCGTGGCACATTACGGCCGCCTGGACGTGGCCTGCAACAACGCCGGCATCGGCGGCCCGCAGGCGCCCACGGCCGACTACCCGCTCGATGGCTGGGCGCAGGTGATCAACATCAACCTGTCGGGCGTGTTCTACGGCATGAAGTACCAGATCGCCGCCATGCTCAAGAGCGGCGGCGGCTCCATCATCAACATGGCGTCCATTCTGGGTTCGGTGGGGTTTGCCATGTCGCCCGCCTACACCGCTGCCAAACACGGGGTGGTGGGGCTCACCAAGGCGGCGGCACTGGAATACAGCGTGCAGGGCGTGCGCATCAATTCCGTGGGGCCGGCTTTCATCCACACGCCCATGATCAGCGGGCTGGAGCAGGACGCCGGCATCAACGCGATGCTGGTGGGCGCACACCCCATCGGCCGCCTGGGCCAGCCCGACGAGGTGGCCGAGCTGGTGAGCTGGCTGGCATCCGACAAGGCGTCATTTGTAACCGGGGCCTATTACCCGGTGGACGGCGGCTACCTGGCGCGCTGAACGCTGGCGGGCCGCCCGGCGCCGCTCAGGCGGTGGCGGCCTCGGCGCTGGTCGCCAGCGCAGCGTGTGCCTGGGCGGCAATGTCCAGCGAGCGCAGGCGCAAGGCCGGGTCGTAGACGTCGCAGACCAGCATCAGCTCGTCGGCACCGGTGGCCTCGGTGAGCTGCGCCAGGCCGGCGCGCACCGTCTCGGGCCCGCCGATCACGGCAGCGGCCATAAAGTCGCCAATGGCCGCGCGCTCTTGCGGTTGCAAGCGCGCGGTGTAGTTCTCGACAGGCGGCAGCAGACGGCGGCGGTCACCCGTGAGGATGCCCAGCACCCGCTGGTAGGTGCTGCTGGCCAGGTAGTCGGCTTCCTCGTCGGTGGGCGCGGCGATCAGCGGCACACCAATCGCGACATAGGGCTTGGGCCAGGCGGCCGATGGGCGGTACAGGTTGCGGTACAGGTCCAGCGCCTGGTGCAGCAGCCGGGGCGCAAAGTGCGATGCAAAGGCATACGGCAGACCGCGCTCGGCCGCCAGCTGGGCCGAAAACAGGCTGGAGCCCAGCAGCCAGATGGGCACATTGGTGCCCGCGCCGGGCATGGCGATCAGGCGTTGGCCAGGCTCTGCCGGTGCCAGCAGGCGCTGCAACTCGGCCACATCCTGCGGAAAGTCATCGGCGGTCTCCACCCGGCTGCGCCGCAGCGCGCGCATGGTGGCCTGGTCGGTGCCGGGCGCCCGGCCCAGGCCCAGGTCGATGCGGCCGGGGTACAGCTCGGCCAGCGTGCCAAAGGCTTCGGCCACCACCAGCGGCGCATGGTTGGGCAGCATCACCCCGCCCGAGCCGACCCGGATGCGCCCGGTGCCGCCCGCAATGTGGCCCACCAGCACGGCAGTGGCCGAGCTGGCAATGCCCGCCATGTTGTGGTGCTCGGCCAGCCAGTAGCGGGCAAAACCCAACTTTTCAGCGTGTTGCGCGGTGCGCAGGGCAATCTGCAGCGCATCGGCCACGGTGCCGCCCTCCCGGACGGCAACCAGGTCAAGCATGGAGAGGGCGGGGCGGTGGGCGGTAGAAGTCATTCGCGCATTGTCCGGCCAGCCACGGGTTTGTGCAGCGGTTGCCCAAGAGCTGGCAGCGCCAGCAGGGTCGCCCACCGCGGTTTTCGACCGATGGCGATTTTTTGATAGCCAAAACCCGCAGTGCCCCACAAAATGTTTCAGAACTTTTCCGTGGGTGCCTGCGCGGCACCGTGAGCAGTGCGCTGCAAAAGGGATCTCGCATGGGTTTTTTCAGTCGTTTGTTCAGGATCAAGGAGCAGGACCCCGACAGCCAGGACACCACCTGGGCCATGGAGGACAACGGCAGCGAGCTGGTGCTGGACGCCGAATACGCCGCCACGCTCATGACCGAGATCGATATTGATGCGGCCATTGCCAGCCACGAAGGCTGGCGGCTGCAGCTGCAGGACATGGTCAACCACCGCTCCCAGGAAGTCATGCGGCCCGAGCGTGTCTGCCAGGACGACCGCTGCGATCTCGGCCGCTGGCTGTATGGCACCGGCCGCGTGCGACTGGGCCACTACCCCGCCTTTGGCATGCTGGTGGCGCGGCACAAGTACTTTCACCAGCAGGCGGCCGAAGTGGTCACGCTGTTCCAGGCGGGCGAGCAGCAAAAGGCCGTGCAGCTGCTCAACAGCAGCTGCCGCCACGCCTCCAACCAGGTGCTGCTGCTGCTCAAGGAGCTCAAGCGCGGGCTGGGGCGCTGACGACGAGGCCGGTCTGTGGGCCCGGCAGGCCCAGGGCGATTTCACGGCGCCTGGCAGGGGGATCGTTGCACTTCATTTGCTCCTGTATCGATAGCTATTAGCGCTTACTGGATAAGCGCTGAAGCCACTTTTTATCCTGAATTCCTGATCGTTGCCTTCATCGCAGCCTCAGCCGCCGCGTTGCCCGGCGGGCGGACAGGGTGCAACGGCACCGGCCCAGCATCGGTACACAGCTCTTACATCTGCAGACACGCCGAGCCATCAAAACCGGTGGCCTGCGTGGCTATATTTCGGCGCACTTGGGCACCAATGCTTGCAGATGGTTGCTCAAAAAAACAAAAACCGCAGAAATCAACCACTGACAGAAAGAAAGAGGGAGGGAACCCCATGGACCGCCGCAAATTGCTCACGCTTGTCACCCTGGCTTCCGGCGTGAGCGCCGTATCCCCGGTATGGGCCCAGTTTGATCTGGGCAAGATGCTGGATGCCGGCAAGGACTTGGCCAAGTCCGAGTCGCTGACCGACGAAGAGGTGAAGTCAGCCTTCGACCAGATGGCCGCCGAAAGCGACCGCCAAAACCGCATCGCCCCGGCGGGCAGCCCCTACGCAGCGCGCCTGTCCAAGCTCACCGCCGGCCTGGGCAGCTACGACGGCCTGAAGATGAACTTCAAGGTCTACCTCACGCCCGACATCAACGCCTTCGCCATGGCCAACGGCACCATCCGCGTGTATTCGGGACTGATGGACCAGTTCACCGACGACGAAGTGCGCTACGTCATCGGCCACGAGATCGGCCACGTCAAAAAGGGCCACAGCAAGGCCCGCATCCAGGCCGCCCTGCGCACCAGCGCCCTGCGCAACGCCGTGTCGGCCAGCAACAGCCGCGCCGGCGCCATTGCCGACTCGCAACTGGGTGAGCTGTTTGAAAAAGTGGTGCGCGCCCAGCACTCGCAAAGCAACGAACGCGAGGCCGACGACTACGCGATGGGCTTCATGAAGGCCAAGCGCTACCAACAGGGCGCCTGCGTGACGGCGCTTGAAAAGCTGGCAGCGATGTCGGGCAGCGAATCGACCAGCTTCTTGTCCACCCATCCGTCGCCCAAGGAGCGGGCGGAGCGGATGAAGACGCAGCTGGCGTGATCACACCACGGCGGCCAGAGCAGGAAACCAAAAACGTAGTAGGGAGCAGGAAGTGATAACCGACACCGTTGGCCAAGGGGGCCGAAACGCCCTGAACGACACCATGATCGTTCAGCGGCTTCTCAATCAGATCGACATTCCGGGAGCCCAGCAGCTGGTCGCCGACGGCTCGCCAGGGGTTCGGACCATCTTCAAAATCCAGGCGTTTCAGCGAAGCATCGGGATCGCCCGTCCTGACGGGATCATCGCGCCGCGCAGCAAGACCATGACGGAATTGATGTGCCGGGCGGATGCGGAGAACTCCGTGCATACGCAATTGGCGCTGACAAATCCTGCTCCGACTAGCGCTGATCTTGGTGCGCCTTGGATTGCCACGGCAGAGCGTGAGATTGGTCAGAAGGAGGTGGTGGGCGCGAAAGCCAACCCGCGCATCATGGAATACCACAAGGCATCCAAACATTGGGCCAAAGATGACTCTGGAAAACTGGACGCTTGGTGCGGGTCGTTTGTCGCATGGGTTATGTTGCAACACGGTTTGCCGACGCCCAAAGAGTCCTATCGGGCTTTGGAGTGGGCGCAGTATGGAAGCAAACTCAAGGCCCCTGTTTATGGTGCCATTTGCGTCAAAAGCCGCTCGGGAGGCGGGCATGTCGCTTTTGCGGTGGGACAAAGCCGGGATGGAAAGGACTACTTCGTTCTTGGCGGCAACCAGAATGATGAGGTCAATATAAAAAAATACGCGGCAACCGTTTGGGACGCTTTTGTTTTTCCTCCTGGTGCAGTGGCGGGCACTTCGCTACCTGTGTACAAAGGGACAGCGGAAAATGCGGGGAGGGAGTCGTGAAGCACAGCAAGAGGTTGGACGCCTGTGTCGCAATTTTCTTTGGGTTGTCCGTTTGCATTTCTGGCACGAGCATCGCAGCATCTTCGCAGGGGCCAGCGGCTACAAAAGAAGAAACTGACTCTTACGTCACAGTGGCTTTGGTTAACGCCATCGGGCAGACTCCCTATTCGGCGCTCGTAGTTCATACACGTGTAGACATCGTTCCGCTGCAGGCAGGGGGGCGTTCCTCAGCGGAGTCGGCCGAATACGTTGAGGAACGTACGATTTATCACGCGCGGGTATTGGAAACGTTTCGTGGTAAGTCGGTCCGCCAAATTCGATACGAGATGGTGGGAGAGCGCGGAGAGGCTGCGGTTATTGATTCCAAGCCTCAGATACTGACGCTGTGTTCTGGGCCACGCGGGTTTTACTGGCCTGGTACAGGAGCAAGTTTTCCGGCTGATCAAAAGCTGTTGGTGTTGGCGCGGCAAGTGGGGCGCGAGATGGCCCAAGGCGCACCTCGAAGCTTTGCTCAGTGCAACTGACTTCCCAATGTAGTGAAGAGCATGGAGTTGCTTGCATCCAAGATAGATCGGGATCAAGGAGGGTGGTTTTTTCGAATTGCTGCAGCAAGTTGAGCCGTGGGCCAGCAAGCGTCTGGCAGCTATGCCTAGTCTGGTACTTCAGAGGCTTTGCTGCTCGCACCGAATGTACCCAGGCGCCTGCGGATGCCCGCGGAAGTCGCTGTAAACCTTGCCATCCGGGTAGTACTCTGCCCCAAACTGCACCTTGCCGGCTGCCTCGTCACCGCCCACATGGGCGATGAACGTGAGCATGAGGTCGATGCCCGCGGAAACGCCCGCAGAGGTCCATACCGCACCGTCCTGCACCCAGCGTTGCTCCACGACCTCCACATCGCCCAGCGCCCGAAGGCGGTCCAGTGATCCCCAGTGCGTGGTGGCGCGCTTGCCGCCAAGCAGCCCAGCCGCGTGCAGCACAAAAGCGCCCGTGCAGACGGACAACACGGCCTGGCAGTTTTGCGCCTGCCGTGCCACGAAATCGCGCATCGCAGGGTTGTCCACCTCGCGGCGTGTGCCTTGGCCGCCGGGGATGAGCGGGTAGTCCAGCGGTGGGCAGTTGTCGAAAGAGTGGTGGGGATTGACCGAAAGCCCTTTGGCGCAGGTGACGGGCGCTGTGGTCTGCGCTGCTGTCAGGCAGTTCTGGGGCCCATCGGCGTAGCGGCTCCACATCGTGAGCATTTCCCAGGGGTCGACGAAATCGAGTTCCTCGACGTCTGGGAACAGAACGATGCCGAAATTCATGCCCGGGCTCCTCGTGTTGTGGCGGCTCAAAAGGCCGACTTTTCAATAACTCCGCCCCCCTTGTACATCGCATGCTGCCGCCGGTTCAGCGTGGCAGCCTCGCCCAGCCGCCCCATGGCCGCACCGGCGTGGGCGTGGGTGATGGCCAGGCCCAAGCCGTCGGCGGCGTCGGTGCCGGGCAGGCCGGGTAGCTGCAACAGCCGCCGCACCATCTCCTGCACCTGGCTCTTGGCGGCGCGGCCGTGGCCGACCACCGCTTTTTTCATCTGCAGCGCGGTGTATTCGGCCACGGGCAGGTTGCTGGCCACCAGGGCCGTGATGCAGGCGCCGCGCGCCTGGCCCAGCAGCAGGGTGGACTGGGGGTTGACGTTGACGAACACGATTTCCACCGAGGCCACGTCGGGCTCGTAGCGGGTCGCCACCTCGGTGATGCCGTCGAACAAAATTTTCAGGCGCCCGGGCAGGTCGCCCAGTGCCAGCGTGGTGGTGCGGATGGTGCCGCTGGCCACGTAGCTGAGCTTGTGGCCGTCCATGTCCACCACGCCAAAGCCGGTGGTCTGCAGGCCGGGGTCGATGCCTAAGATACGCATTTGCTCATGTTTTTGTAGCTGCTGGCGCTTGATGGTAAAGCGCTGGAGGCCAATTTGTCTTGAAAATATTCACCCGATCACTCACAGGCCGAAGTACCAGCGCACCGAATGGAAGAACACGGGCGCCGCAAAACACAGCGCGTCCACCCGGTCGAGCAGGCCCCCCGCGCCGGTGACGGACATGCCCTGCATGCCCCAGCTGGTGATCCCCCGGTCGCGCTTGAGGGCCTTCATCACCAGGTGCCCCAGGCTGCCCGCCACGCAGGCCAGCAGCGCCATGCCCAGCGCCTGGCCGGGCTTGAACGGGGTGATGAACGACAGCAGCCCACCGGCCAGGCCCCCGGCCGCTACACCGGCCAGCCAGCTTGTCCACTGAAAGCTCTGGCTCACCTGCGGCGCCACCGGCTTGTGCGAAAAGCGTCGGCCCAGCAAGTGCTGCACCAGCATGCAGGTCTGCACCACAAACACCAGGAAGAAAACAAGGAACGCACCCTTGTCGCGGTAGCCCGGAAAGTCCAGGAGCAGCAGCGCGGGCACATGGCTCATGCCGTACACGCAGACCATGATGCCCCACTGCAGCTTGGCGTTGCGCTCCAGAAAGCGCTGGGGGTCGTTGGCCAGCGCGCTCACCACCGGCAGCGCGAGGAACACGTAAACCGGGATGAACACCGTGAACAGGTCGAAGTGCCGGGTCCCCACGATCCAGAACTGCAGCGGCAGCACCACAAAAAACGCCAGCACCAGGCTGCGGTGATCGCCGCGCCGCGTGGGCGAGAGCGTGATGAACTCGCGCAGCGCAAAAAAGCCCACGATGGCAAACAGCACCGTGGCCACCGTGTCGCCCAGCACCCAGCCCACCCAGAACACTGTGGCCATGGCCCAGGACGTCTTGAGCAAGCCCCAGAAGCGCCGGGCCTCCAGCGCGCGGGCTTCGGACTCGGGGTCGTCGCTGGCATGCTCGCGCAGGTTGCGCACAAAGGCCCAAATGGTGACGGCCGACAGGATGCCAAACACCACCAGGAACAGGGCGCCGATCTGCTGCGTGGCGCTGAGATTGCGAAGGAAGTCGTTCATGTCCGTCTCGCCCCCCGGGCGGCGGCAGTAGTGGGCAGCAAGGTGCTGGGTGCCGTCATGGTCAGACCTCCCGCAGCGCGATCACTGCCCGGCGCGCGCGGTCGAGAAAAGGGCGGCGCTCCTCGCCCGGCTCCAGCGCGATGGGCGCTCCAAACGTCACCGAGCACAGGATGGGCACCGGCACCACCTCGCCCTTGGGCATCACGCGCTGCACGTTGTTGATCCATGCCGGCACCAGCACCACCTGCGGAAACATCTGCGCCAGCTTGTACAGGCCCGATTTGAACGGCTGCGGCTCATCGCCATGGCCGCGCGTGCCTTCCGGAAAGATCACGATGGAGTCGCCGCTCTCCAGCGCCCGCACCAGCGGGGCCAGCGGGTCGGACGCGGGCAGGGCCTCGGGCGTGGGCGCCAGCGGCGGTGCTTCGGGCGAAGGGTCCGGCCCGCCCGCCATGGCGGTATCGGCGTCTGCCGAGGCCGTGGCCAGGTCAGCCAGCACACCCACGGGCTCCGCCGCCACGGGCGCAGGGGGCCGTGCAGGCGTGGCCTGGCGGTCCACATACACCGCGTTGAACACGGCCGTGGTGATCCACTGGCGAAACGGCGTCTTGGTCCAGTAGTCCTTGGCCGCAATGGGCCGCGTGATGCTGCGCAGCTCCTCCGGCAGCGCCGCCCAGATCAGCACCATGTCGGCATGGCTCTGGTGGTTGGCGAAATAGATGCGCTGCTCGGCCTTGGGCGGGCAGCCGTACCAGCGGGCCTGGGAGCCGGTCAGGAACCGCACGATCCCCAACAAAAAGAAACTCATCAACTTGGCAAGCATGGCGGCGATGATACGGGCCAGAGCGTTGGCTACCGCGCAGCCTCATGCCCTGCGCTGCGGCTTGCGAAGCCAGCTTCCTCAATGTCCCGGCGCAGCACAGTCCGTTGGGCCTGTCTAAAATTTCGGCACACCATGGGAGACTTTATGTTTGAAACCGCAATCGCAGGCAGCTTGCCCAAACCCGCCTGGCTGGCCGAAACCGAAAAACTTTGGCCGCAATGGACGATGCAAGGCCCCGAGCTGCAGCAGGCCAAGGCCGATGCCACGTTACTGTGGATCAAGGCGCAAGAAGACGCGGGCCTGGATGTCATCAGTGATGGAGAGCAAGCCCGCCAGCATTTCGTGCACGGTTTTGTGGAGCAGGTGGAAGGTATTGACTTCGTCAACAAGGTGACGATGGGCATCCGCAACAACCGCTATGACGCACAAGTGCCCCAGGTGGTGGCGCCCCTGCGTCTCAAGGGCCGCGTGCACGCGTTTGAAGCCCAGCTCGCGCGCAAACACACCAAGAAGAAACTCAAGTTCACTTTGCCTGGCCCCATGACCATCGTGGACACCGTGGCCGACCGCTTTTACGGCGACAAGGTGAAGATGGCGATGGCCTTTGCCGAGCTGCTCAACCAAGAAGCGCTGGCGCTGCAGGCGGATGGCGTCGACATCATCCAGTTTGATGAGCCCGCTTTCAACGTCTATATGAAAGACGCTGCCGATTGGGGCGTGGCAGCCCTGGAGGTCGCCGCACGGGGCCTGACCTGCACCACCGCGGTCCATATTTGCTACGGCTATGGCATCAAGGCCAATGTGGACTGGAAGCAAACGCTGGGCGACCAATGGCGCCAGTATGAACAGGTTTTTCCCGCGCTGGCCAAAAGCAGCATCCAGCAGGTGAGCCTGGAATGTTTTCAATCGCATGTGCCGCCCGAGCTGATGCAGTTGCTGGACGGCAAGGACGTGATGGTTGGCGTGATCGACGTGGCCAGCGACGTGATCGAAACGCCCGAACAAGTGGCCGACACCATTGGTCTTGCCCTGAAATACGTCCCCATGAAGCGCCTGATCGCCTGCACCAACTGCGGCCTGGCCCCGATGAGCCGCGAGGTGGCAATGGCAAAACTGGAAGCCTTGGCCCAAGGCGCTGCGTTGGCTCGGCAGCGCTACGCGTCTTGAAAATAGCTGCGCTGCTCGGCCTGGGTGCGCAGCCGTACCAGCGAGCCTGGGAGCCAATGCGCAATCGCACGATCGCCAGCAGAGGCAAACTCATCAGCCAGCCAAGCATGGGGGCGACCATTCGGGGCGGTGTGCCCTGCGGCGGCGCGGCTACACCCAGATCCGATACGCCCAGAACGCTTCGTCCCCGTAGATGCCTTCGTACAACGCCTGCGGGGCGTAGCCGGTGATACGCCGGGTGACGCGGCACAGGTGCGACTGGTCCGAGAAGCCCGCGCCCGCCGCCACATCCGCCCACTTCACCGTGCCGTGCGCGGCGTCGGCCGCGATGGTGTCGAAGAACGCCTGCTCTGCCTTGCCAAAGCCGCGCAGTTCGCGCAGCGGCAGCCCGGCCCAGCGCTTGATCCGTCGCTCCAGCTGGCGCAGGCTGCGGCCCGGGGCCGACAGGGCGGCGCGCTGCGCCAGGTGCACGGCCCAGTCACCGTAGCGCTGCACCTGTAGCGCTTGCGCAGGGCGGCAGGCTTGCCAGCGAGGCTCCAGAAACGCCTCCAGACACTCCATGCGGGCGGCGTTGTCGGGCTGGTGCTGCACAGCCTCGCACATCGCGATCCAGTCGCCCGGCAGTACGGTTTGTGCGTCCACCAAACGGTCGGTCAGCGCCTCGGGCGCAAGGCCGGTGAGCTGGTGCAGCGCGTCAGGCATGAACATCACCATCATGGCGTGGGTGGGCTCGGCGCAATAGCTGGCGCTGGGCCGGGTGTGCGGGCCGGTCAGTACCCAGCGGCCCGGGTAGGCCTCGCGCGGGCTGTGCAGGTCGGGCAGGGTGTCGGGGCGCTCGGGCACCAGGGTTTCGCTGCGGCCCTCAAACCACCAGCTCAGGCTGCACAGGGGCGTGGCCGGAAAACGGTTGATGCGCTGCGCATCCGTGAGCGTGTAGCCCACTGTGCTGCGCACCATGGCACCGCGCACGCAGGCCGAGAGGCTGGCGCGCGGCAGCCACAGCTGGCCTGAGGGGATCAGCCCCGGGGGATGCCTTGGGGAGGGTGGGGCCAGGGTTGCCATGGGCGGCGAGTGTAGGCCAGACGCGATGTCGCATTCGTTCAATACCGTGAGGATGCGGCGCTGCAACATGGCGCCATTGATCCCCTGTCTTTCAACCGCAGAAATGCCACACGGCCTAAATGACCCCTATTAACCATCGCTTTCAATGCCGGTGCGGCACCCTGAGTGGACATCTCAGCCAACCGCACCGGGCTCTTCGCGGCGTGTGCTACTGCAAAGATTGCCGCGCTTTTGCGCACCATCTCGGCGCAGCGTCCTGGACTCACGATTCTCTGGGCGGAGCTGAATTTGTGGCGGCACAAGCCCAGCATGTCTCATTCACATCGGGCTTTGAGCACCTTGCCTGCCTGTCTTTGACCGAAAAGGGGTTGCTGCGTTGGTACGCCAAATGCTGCAACACACCGATCTGCAATACCGCGAGAAACTGGAAAGTGCCTTATGTGGGAATGATTGGCACCTGCATGAAGACGGATTCCGTCGCCTTCGAGCGCTCGTTCCCCCGTGTGCAAATGCGCGTGAATACGGGGAGTGCCAAACAAGTGCCACCGTCCATGCGTCTGAGCACGGTGGTTTCGCTCGCTGGTTTTATCCCACGGGTCATGCTCAGTTCAATCAGCGGGGCTTATCGGCAAACCCCATTCTTTGATCAAAGAGGAGGGGCGCCTGTTGGAGCAGTAGTGGTGCTTTCAGAGGCAGACCGCGCTAGTGCCTACAGTGCTGCGTGACCTGCTGCTGACATAACTCGCTCACTCCAAAGAGCGATTCTTTATGTGTTCGTTTGTCACGGCAACTCCGCACTCCCCATCCGCGCCAGAATCGTCCGCGTTCGCCCCGCCAGATACGCCGACCCTGGCGTCTTCTCAAACCGCTTGGGCGCAGGCAGCATCACGGCGAGCCGCGCGGCCTCGCTGGCATTCAGGCGCGAGGCGCTTTTGCGGAAGTAGTGCTGCGCAGCGGCCTCGGCGCCGAAGATGCCTTCGCCCCATTCCACGCTGTTCAGATAGATCTCCAGGATGCGCTGCTTGGAGAGCAGCTGCTCCAGCAGCAGCGTCAGCACAAACTCCTGCCCCTTGCGCAGCAGCGTGCGTTCGCCCGAGAGCAGCAGGTTCTTGGCCAGCTGCTGCGTGATGGTGGAGCCGCCGCGGATCCTGGGGGCGCGCACGGGGCGGTCGGGGGCACGGGCCTGGGCCTTGCTGGCCTGGGCTTCGGCCTTGGCGTTGCGTTCCCAGGCTTTTTCAATCGCGTTCCAGTCCACGCCTTCGTGGTTCACAAAGCTGTCGTCTTCCGACGCAATGACGGCGCGCTTGAGGTGGTCGGAGATGCTGGCATAGGGCATCCATTCCTGGCGCCAGCGCACCTGGCCGGTGCTGGCGATCTGCGCCCAGGCTTCGGAGCGCTGAAAGCTGGTGGATTCCGGGTTGATGGCCACCATGGCCGCAATGCGGACGACAAAGAACAGCTGCAGCGCCACCAGGGCGAACACGACCAGGCCCAGCCAGCGCAGTACGGCTTTCATTGCGGCGTTTTTCCCTGTGTGGGGTGTTGTGAATGAATGGGCATGCCGTTGCAAAACCGTTCGGGCTGAGCTTGTCGAAGCCTTGCGCGGCGCTTCGACAAGCTCAGCGTGAACGGTTCGAGGGCAATCATGGCATCCCGTGCCTTGCTCACGCGGCCCGCTGCATCTCGGCCAGCACCTGGGCCGAAGGGGGCCGCACGCCGCGCCACAGCAAAAAGGCTTCGGCGGCCTGCTCCACCAGCATGCCCAGGCCGTCGCGCGGCACGGCGCCGTGCTGGCGGGCCCAGTCCAGAAAACCCTGGGCGGCGGGGCCGTACATCATGTCGTAGGCCAGGCAGCCGGGGCGCAGCACGCTGGCGGGCACGGGCACCGAGGCACCGGCCAGGCTGCTGGCCGTGGCGTTGATGATTACATCAAAATTGGCCTCCAGCGATTGTGGGGTATGCGCGAGTAGCTCTGATTTTTGTAGCGATGCAAGTGCGCTGTGCGATTGCACCAGGGCTTCAGCCTTGGCCAGCGTGCGGTTGGCGATGGTGATGTGGCGGGCCCCCGCCAGCAGCAGCGGGCCCAGCACGCCCGCTGCGGCGCCACCGGCGCCCACCAGCAGCACGTCGCGCCCGGCCAGCGACACGCCTGCGTTGCGCGTGATGTCGGCCACCAGGCCCAGGCCGTCGGTGTTGTCGGCATGGATGCTGCCGTCGGCGCGGAAGGTGAGGGTGTTGGCGGCGCCCGCGAGCTGCACGCGCTCGCTGCAGTCGGTGGCCAGGCCGGGCACCTCGGTTTTGAAGGGGACGGTGATGTTGCAGCCGCGCCCGCCTTGGGCCGCAAAGTCGCGCACGGCCTGCGCAAAGCCGTCCAGCGGCACCAGGCGGCGTTCGTAGCGCACCGGCTCGCCCGTCAGCTCGGCAAAGCGGGTGTGGATGGCGGGCGAGCGGCTGTGGGCCACGGGGTTACCCATCACGCAGTACAGGTCGGTGGGAAGAGGCGAAGAGGTCATGGGAACAACAAGGGCTGCATAAAGGGGGCTGACCAGTGCCCCCGCGGCACTGGCTTTGCCAGGCCGCTGGGGGGCGTTCCCCTTGGGGGAAGGCGCCGCAGGCGACCCAGGGGGTTACCTCACACTTGTTTCAAGTGTCTGGTCGCGCGTGAACTTGAAGCGCGCCACCATGGCAATCTGGTCGGCTTTCTGGCGCATGTCGGCGTTGAACGTGCCAAACGGGCCTGCCGCGCGGGCGATGGCTTCGGCGCGGCGGTCCAGCGTGGGGTTGCCCGAGCCTTGCACCACCTCGGTTTCCAGCACGCGGCCGTCGTGGTTGACGGTGACGATCATGGTCAGCTCGCCATACAGCTTGCGGCCGCCCTGTTCGGGGAAGTTCTCCGTGCCCTTGTCTTCCACCTTGCGGCGCAGCGCGTCGTAATAGACGGCATAGGCCTCTTCGCGCGTGGCGGGGCTGATGTAGCGCTTCTTGGGGCGCGAGTTTTCTTCGTTGATGCGCTTTTCGATCTCGGCCAGCAGCTTGACGAGCTGGCGGCGCTTTTCCTGCTCGCTGGCCTGGTCGGCGCTCTGCGCGGCCTGGCGCGGGTCGGGCTCGGGCATGGTGGCCAGCTGTTTGCGCAGCTGGGCCAGCAGCTGGGCCTGCTGCTCCTGCATGGCGTCCATCTTGCGCTGCGCTTCTTCAAAGTCGTCGCCGATGGCTGTCAGGGCCGAATAGGGCAGGGGGCTGGTCGCGCGGCCTTTTTCTGCATCGCCACCACCGGCCAGGTTGGCCTGGGCAATCGCCTGGGCCTTGTCCGGGCGTTCGTTGGACTTGGCGTTGACCAGGATGACTTCGAGCGGCGTGTCCTGGAACACGCGGTTGAAGCTCACCGGGTCAACAAAACGCACGGTGATGAGTGCGGCATGCACGGCCACCGAGATGCCCAGCGCCAGCTGCAGCGTGCTGAAGGTGCGGAGGAAGGCAGGGAGTTTCACAGCAGCGGATTATCAGGGGGGCGTGGGGGTGGGCTCGGGCTCGTTCACGTCCACCGCGATGGCGATCGGCCCGGCCACGTTGTCGTTGTCCTCGGCATCGTCTTCGTCCGGCACCGGGCCATCGTCGCTTGGGTCGGCGGGGTCGTCCAGGCGTTCGATCACGGTGCCGTGCAGGTCCAGCGTGATCTCGTCCACCTCACCCAGCTTGACCTTGAGGCGCGCGCCGCGCGGCAGGTTCTGCGCGCCCAGCACGGGGAAGACCAGTGGAATGTCGTCCGCCCGCACCAGAAAGCTGCCGCCCGGGCCTTCCTTGAACACGGTGGCGTTCAGCTCGGTGATGCCGTTCTGCTCCACGTACTTCAGCGTCCAGAAGCGCTCCATGCCCGCCTGGTAGCCGTTGTACGCGCTGTAGGCGGCGTCAAAGCTGCTGATGATGGAGAACAGGTCGGCGTCCTTGGGCTTGAAGGGCGCGGCCAGCGCGGCCGTCTTGCCATGGCGCACCACGGCGATGATCTGCCACTGGTTGACCAGATCGGTATAGCGGCGCAGGGGCGACGTGGCCCACGAATAGGCTTTGACGCCGATGCCTGCATGCGGCAGCGCCTTGGTGCCCATGCGCACCTTCACGCCCGGCGCCATGCTGGCCTGGCTGCGGTAGATGCCGGGCACGCCATGCTCGGCCAGCATCAGGCCCCAGGTGCTGTTGGCCACGATGGCGGCCTCGGCCACGATCAGGTCGAGCGGTGCGCCGCGCTGGCGGGTGCTGATCTGCACCTGCTCGGAGCCATCAGGCTCGCCGCGGTTATTACCCACCAGGCGGAAGTTGTAGTCCGGGCGGTTGAAGTTCTCGGGCTTGCCGCGAACCACTTCGCGCTGCGCCTTGAGGTTTTGGGCCAGGCGGTATAAAAATGATAGCTGCCCGCGCTTATCCAGCAAGCGCTGGGGCGTGTTTTCATGCTGAATTGCCGGGTCGGCCAGCCATTCTTCGGTGACGATGTGGTCGAGCTGGTCGTGGCGGAAGTTCACTTCCACGGGCACGCGTTCGAGCCGTGTCTCGGTGCCGGTGATCTCCAGCGTGGCTTCGTTCACCGTCACATACAGCGACACGGCGGGGTTGGCGCGGCCTTCGTCCAGCGTGTAGATCTGCACCACCTCGTCGGGCAGCATGGTGATCTTGTAGCCGGGCATGTACACGGTGGACAGGCGGTTGCGGCCCAGCTGGTCCAGCGGCGAGCCGGGCACGATGGCCAGGCCCGGCGCCGCGATGTGGATACCCACCACCACGGTGCCGGTGCCCAGGCCCTGCACGGACAGGGCATCGTCGATCTCGGTGGTTTGCGAGTCGTCGATGGAATACGCCTGCACCGGGGCCAGCGGCAGGTCCTCGGGCGGCTGGGGCGCCGCGATGGCGGGAAACCCCGTGCCCTTGGGGAAGTTGTCGAAAAGAAAACGCTTCCAGTGGAACTGGTAGGCCGAGTCGATGGCGCCCGCTTTTTGCAGCAGGTCGAGCGGCGCGGTGTGCGTGGCACGGCTGGCCTCGACCACGGCCTTGTATTCGGGCGCGTTCTTGTCGGGCTTGAACAGGATCTTGTAGAGCTGGTCGCGGATGGGCTGCGGGCACTCGCCCCGGCCCAGCTGCGCGGCCCACTCGTCGATCTGCGCCAGGATGGCCTTTTTCTTCTCGATGGCGGCCAGCGCCTGCTGCAGGATCTCGGCCGGGGCCTTTTTGAACCGGCCCTTGCCCGCGCGGCGGAAGTAGTGCGGCGCGTCGTACAGGCGAAACAGCGCGCCGGCCTGCTGCGCCAGCGTGGCGTTGTCGGAGAAATAGTCGCGCGCCAGGTCGGCAAAGCCGAACTCGTCTTCGGGCGCGAATTCCCAGGCCAGGTCGAGCTCGATGGTTTCGGCCACGGCCTGGGCCTGGGCGATCAGCTCGGAAGGCGCGGGTTTGTCAAATTTCAGGAGGATGTTGGCGGCCTTGACCTTGACCCGCTTGCCCGAGTCGAGCTCCACCTGGGCAGAGGTGTCGGCTTCGGACAGGATACGGCCGGCCATGAATTTGCCGGCTTCTTCAAACAGTGCATGCATGGGCGGCATTCTCCCATGGGTGCCGCGCGGCTTTGGCGGCCCCTATGATCCAGGGCTTTGCATGACGGCCCGGTTCTTTCGACATGTTTCTTGATGCCATTGCGGTCCCGCTGGCCTTGCTCGCAGTGGCATTGCCGTTTCTTTTCGCCGTCACCGACTCCCCCCTGACCAGCTTCTGGCCGCTGGTGGCCTCCTGGGTGTGCATCGCGGTGCTGTTGCTGGTGGCTGCAGCGTGGTTGCGTGCCGGTGCACCGCGGCGCGTGGGCCCGGCTGGGTGGGGCCTGCTGCTGGCCGGCGGGCTGGGGCTGGCGGCACTGGTGGGCAGCGTCATCGGGCTGGTGCAATACGTGGCGGGCGATGTCGGCTGGGGGCCCTGGCTGCATGCCACGCTGCCGGGCCAGGCGGTGGGCAACCTGCGCCAGCGCAACCAGCAGGCCACCCTGCTCAGCCTGGGCGCCTGGGCCTGGCTGTGGTGGACCCTGCACCGCCAGCCACGCCCGGGGGTCACGCCTGGGGGGATGGCTGCGGGCAGTTCGTCCGCGTCTGGCCTGTGGGGCATGGCGGCCGCCATCGCGGTGGCCTGGGTGGCCGTGGGCGGGGCTGCCACGGCCTCGCGGACCGCGGTGGTGCAGTGGCTGCTCATCCTGGTATTGCTGGCGCTCTGGCGCGGCGAGGGGCGGCGCAGCGCCCTGGGCCTGGGCCTGGCGGGCTTTGCGGTGTTCATGGCAGCGGCCTGGGTGTTGCCGGAAGCGCTGTGGAAGCTGCAAGGGGTGCGCGCCGATGCGCTGTTTCACCGGTTTGCCGACGCGTCCCACAGCTGCACGAGCCGGCGCGTGCTGTGGTCCAACGTGCTCACCCTGATTGCCCAGAAACCCTGGCTGGGATGGGGCTGGGGCGAGCTGGACTATGCGCACTACATCACGCTGTTCCCCGGCGAGCGCTTTTGTGTGCTGCTGGACAACGCGCACAACCTGCCGCTGCACCTGGCCGTGGAGCTGGGCCTGCCTGCTGCGGTAGCGCTGTGCACCGGTGCGCTGGCGCTCTGCGTGTATGCCCGGCCCTGGCGCGAAACCGTGCCCGCCCGCCAGCTGGCCTGGGGCGTGCTGGCCCTCATCGGGCTGCACAGCCTGCTGGAGTATCCGCTGTGGTATGGCCCGTTTCAGCTGGTGGCGCTGCTGGCGCTCGCCATTTTGCTGTGGCCACGGCGCGCTGCCGCGCCGCAGGCGCGTGCGTGGCTGGTTGCGCTGGGGGCCGCCCTGGCGGTTTTTGCGGCCTGCGGCCTGGCGGCCTGGGATTACCACCGGGTGAGCCAGCTGTACAAGCCCGGCGCCCAGCGCTCACCAGCCTACCGCGACAACACGCAGGAGAAAGTGGCCAGGTCGGTGCTGTTTTCAGGCACGCTCGACTTTGCGCGCCTCACCACGACGGGTTTGACCCGGGACAACGCCGAGCGCATGAACGCCCTGGCGCAGGAGTTGCTGCACTACTCGCCCGAGCCCCGCGTAATCGAGGTGCTGATCGAGAGCGCCGTGATGCTGGGCAAGGACGACGAAGCGGCCTTTCACATGAAGCGCTACCGCATCGCCTACCCCAACGACTACGCGCGCTGGACAGGGCCGCAAGGCCAGCGCGCATCCGGGGCGCGCTGACGGGCCGACGACCCGGCGCCGTCAGGCCAGGCGCAGAAACGCTGTCACCCGGGGAAGGTAGTCGCTGAAGTTGGCAAGCGCATGCTCGCCCCCTTCCTGCACGATCTGCTGCGCCTTCGGGTAGCGGGCCACCATTTCGCGCCAGTCCAGCACCTCGTCACCTTGGGCAATGATGGCCAGTTCCGGGGCTGCGGGGGGCATGCATGCCGTGTCGAGTGCGCGCAGTTCGTCAATGTATTCCGGCCGGAAATAGAACCGTTCCGCCGGGTCGTGCCAGGCGGTCTGCTCGCCGATGTACCGCGCCAGGTCCCGGGCCGGGTGCACGGCGGGGTTGAGCATGACGCTGGGGCAGCCCTTGTGCTGCGCCACCCAGCTCGCATAGAAGCCGCCCAGCGACGAGCCGATCACGCCCATGGCCGCACCGGGCCAGGTGGCCACGCCCTGGGCTACCAGCGTCATCGCCTCCCTGGGAGAGGGGGGCAGCTGCGGGCACCAGAAGGTGACGCCCGGGTGGTGCTGCGCCACATGCGCAGCCATCTGCCGGGCCTTGGCCGACTGCGGGGAGGAGCGAAAACCGTGCAGGTACAGAAGGTGGGTGGTGGTCATGGGTGTGTTGTTCGCAGGGTCGCCACAGGGCCACAGCAGGCGGACGCCGGGCAGGGCAACCACCGCTGTGAATTTGGCGGACACAGGCATAAGATGGGTGGCATGGGTGCCAAGCGGTGGCCCCCGCTGCACTGATCCCCACCATGACTGATTTTGCCCCGCTTTCCACCGCCAGACGCTGGGCCC
This sequence comes from Acidovorax sp. NO-1, assembly GCF_000238595.1. GTDB lineage: Bacteria > Pseudomonadota > Gammaproteobacteria > Burkholderiales > Burkholderiaceae_C > Acidovorax. The sequence goes on from NZ_AGTS01000076.1 coordinate 30,606, forward strand.
AGGGATCCACCGAGAAGCCGCCCACGTCGCTCGGGCGGTTCGAGCTCAAGAAACTGCTGGGCCGCGGCGCCCAGGCCACGGTGTGGCTGGCGCTGGACCCGCGCCTGCAGCGCGAGGTGGCCATCAAGCTCCTGCGCCCCGTGGAGGACCAAGACCCGTCGGTGCTGGAGCACTGGCTGCGCGAGGCGCGGCATGTGGGTCGCCTGGCGCACCCGTTCATCGTGCCGGTGTTCGAGGCCGATGTGCAGGGCCGCCAGCCGTACATCGTGTTCGAGTACGTGCCGGGCAAGACACTCGCCGAGCACCTAGCGCAGCAGGGGCGCTGCACGCCGCACGATGCGGTGGCGCTGATGGTGGATGTGCTGGATGGCCTGCAGGCCGCGCACCAGGCAGGCATCGTGCACCGCGACCTGAAGCCTTCCAACATCATGGTGGACAGCCAGCGCCATGCGCGGGTGATGGACTTTGGCATGGCAGCGCCGGTGCAGGCCGCGCCGGATTCGCAGCTGGCCAGTGGCACCCCGGCGTATCTGGCCCCCGAGGCGGCTGCCGGGGCAGCCCCCGCGCCGTCCATGGATGTGTATTCGGCCGCGCTGGTGCTGGTGGAGCTGCTGACCGGCCGGCCGCTGATCCACCAGAAGGACACCTGGCAGGCGCTCTACCGCATCGCCAACGAATCCCTGGCGCTGCCGGAGGACCTGGGCCCCGGCGTGGACGACGGGTTGCGGGCGATTTTGCAGCGTGCCATGGCCCGTGAGCCGGGCCAGCGCTACCCGTCGGCTGCGGAGTTTCGCGATGCCTTGCGTGCCTGGGCGGCACCCGCCAGCGCCCCCACGGCGGCCAGCAATGCCACGCTGGATTTTTTGCTGCGGCGCATGCGCCACAAGAGCGACTTCCCCGCGCTGTCGGATTCTGTGGCCCGCATCCAGCGCGTGGCCAATTCGGAGGACGACAGCATCAGCGATCTCACGCACGAGATCTTGAAGGACGTGGCGCTCACCAACAAGCTGCTGCGCCTGGTCAACAGCGTGCACTATGCCCATGCGGGGCGCGGAACCATCAGCACTGTTTCGCGCGCGGTGAGCCTGGTGGGGTTCAACGCCGTGCGCAACATGGCGCTCAGCCTGGTGCTGCTGGACCACATGCAGGACAAGCAGCACGCCAGCCAGATGCGCGAGGAGTTCCTGCGCGCCATGATGGCCGGATCGGTGGCGGCGGAGCTGTGCGAGCCCGGCCAGGCGGCCGAGGAGGCCTTCATTGGCGCCATGTTCCAGAACCTGGGCCGCATGCTGTGCACCTTTTACTTCCCGGAAGAGGCGCATCAGGTGCGCTCCCTGGTCGAGTCCGGCCGTGTGGAAGGCGGCGAAGAGTCTGCCGCGCTCCAGGTGCTGGGCCTGGGTTTCGAGGACCTGGGGGTGGGCGTGGCCCGGGTCTGGGGGCTGCCCGAGAGCCTGCAGCGCTGCATGCGCAAACCGCTGGGCTCGCCGATGCAGCGCCCGCCCGAGCAGGGGGCAGAGCGGTTGCGGTGGGTGGCCATGGCGGCCAACGAGGTGGCCAGCAACATGCTTCTGGGTGAGGCCGCCTCGCTGGAGGCCCGCCTCGAGCAGATCGGCACCCGCTATGCGCGCACGCTGGCACTGCCCGCCAGCAAGATTACCGAGGCCACCTTGCGGGCCCGCCACAAGCTCGTGGCACTTGCCGAGGCGCTGGACCTGCGGGTTGCCCCCGGCACACCTGCGGCGCGGCTGCTGCAGTTGCCCCCACCCACGGGCGCCGCGCGCGCGCAGGAGGACGCCCTGGAGCCGCATGAATTGCGCGGCAGCGAGACCCAGCCCCTGCCGGCGGTGCTGGAATCGCAGGCCGGTGGCGCGGTGTCGGTGGCTCAGGTCAACGAGGTGCTGGCGGCGGGCATCCAGGACATCACCAATGCCATGGTCGAGAATTTCCAGCTCAATGACGTGCTGCGCATGATTCTGGAGACGATGTTCCGCGCGCTGGGTTTCCGGCGTATGGTGTTCTGCCTGCGCGAGGCGCGCACGGATCTGCTGACCGGGCGCTTCGGCCTGGGCGAGGGCAGCGATGCGGCGGTGCGTGCGATGCGGATTCCACTGGCGGCGCAAGGGGACCTGTTTGCCGCCGTCTGCCAGCGCGGGGCCGATACCCTCATCAACGATGCGACCGAACCCAAGATGCAGGCCCGGCTGCCCCAGTGGTACCGCCAGGGACTCAACGCACCCTCGTTTCTGCTGCTACCGCTGCAGATCAAGGGCCAGACCTTTGCCTTGATCTACGCCGACCAGGCCACCCCCGGGGGCATCGTGGTCGACGACAAGGCCCTGGGGCTGCTGCGCACGCTGCGCAACCAGGCCGTGATGGCTTTCCGCCAGGCGGGATGACGCCAGGCCGCCCCGAAGCGGCCCGATAATCCTGCGATGGCCGTTGTTTTCGAAAAGCCCTCGTTCGCCCAGCGTTTTCTGCCCCTGTTTCGCGGGTTCGACCTGCCGCTCGTCCTGCTGGTGGCGCTGCTGGCGTGCGCGGGGCTGGTGGCGATGTACTCGTCGGGCTACGACCATGGGACGCGCTTTGCCGACCATGGGCGCAACATGCTCATTGCGGGGGCGATTCTTTTCATGGTGGCCCAGGTGCCTCCGCAGAAAATCATGCTCTTTGCCGTGCCGCTGTACCTCGCCGGCGTGGCGCTGCTGGTGGCTGTGGCGCTGTTTGGCATCACCAAAAAGGGGGCCACCCGCTGGGTCAACGTCGGCATCGTGATCCAGCCGAGCGAAATTCTGAAAATTGCCATGCCGCTGATGCTGGCCTGGTGGTTCCAGAAGCGCGAGGGTGCGTTGCGCCCTCTCGATTTTGTGGCTGCGGGCCTGCTGTTGGCCATTCCGGTCGGGCTGATCATGAAACAGCCCGACCTGGGTACGTCGCTGCTGGTGCTGGCGGCCGGCCTGTCGGTGATCTTTTTTGCGGGCCTGTCCTGGAAGCTGGTGTTGCCGCCGGTATTGCTGGGGGGCGGCGGCATCCTGGCGCTGGTGCTGCTCGGAGACCATCTGTGCGCCGAAGGCGTGCGCTGGGTGGTGCTGCATGAGTACCAGCAGCAACGTGTCTGCACCCTGCTGGACCCCACCCGGGACCCGCTGGGCAAAGGGTTTCACATCATTCAGGGCATGATCGCCATCGGCTCCGGCGGTATCTGGGGCAAGGGGTTCATGGCGGGCACGCAGACCCATCTTGAGTTCATCCCCGAGCGCACAACAGACTTCATTTTTGCGGCGTTTTCGGAAGAGTTCGGGCTGGCGGGCAACGTGTTTTTGCTGGTCTGCTTTCTGCTTCTTGTATGGCGTGGCCTGGCCATTGCCGCAGGTGCCACGAGCCTGTTCGGGCGTCTCATGGCAGCGGCGGTGTCGATGATTTTCTTCACCTACGCTTTCGTGAACATGGGCATGGTCAGCGGCATCCTGCCCGTCGTGGGGGTGCCGCTGCCCTTCATCAGCTATGGCGGCACGGCCATGGTCACCCTGGGACTGGCGCTGGGCATTCTGATGTCGGTGGCGCGCGCGCACAAGCGCGACTCCAAGGACGCGCGCCCTGCGCTGTAGGGTCTTCGCGCCGCCTTGCACGCAGTGCGCCAACGGGGTACAAACCACGGGGCCAACTGTGCCTTGGCGATGTGAAGGGAAACCTCATGGCGGCGAAGTTCGAGCTGAAAAAGACGAAGAACGACAAATTCGTATTCAACCTGCTGGCCAGCAACGGCCAGGTCATTCTGACCAGCGAGATGTACGAGTCTCGTGCGAGTGCCCTGAATGGCATCGAATCCGTGCGCAAGAACGCCCCGGACGATGGACGCTTCGGCCGCCTCAGTGCCAAGGACGGTTCGCCCTATTTCACGCTCAAGGCAGGTAACGGCCAGATCATCGGGCAAAGCCAGATGTACTCCGGCGCCAAGGCGCGCGATGCCGGCATCGAGTCGGTCCAGGCCCACGCGCCGCAGGCAACGCTCGACGACCAGACGGCATCCTGAGGCGCCGGGCGGCGGCGTGTGGCCCTTCGCCAGTCAGGGCGGGGCTGCGCGCCTAAAATGCCCGGATGACCTTTCGCTCCACCACTGCCGCGCCCCAGCGCGCGGCCACCAGCCAGCGCATCGATGTTGCCCGCGAACTGCTGCTGACCCCTTTCGGCCTGGATGAACGCCACCTCGCGCGCGCGCTGGCCGAGATCCGCACCCACAAGGTGGATGATGCCGACCTGTACTTCCAGTACACGCGCAGCGAGGGCTGGAGCCTGGAAGAGGGCATCGTCAAGACGGGCTCGTTCAGCATCGACCAGGGCGTGGGCGTGCGCGCGGTGAGTGGCGAAAAGACGGCTTTCGCCTATTCGGACGACATCTCGGAGGCCTCCCTGCTGGATGCGGCCCGCACTGTGCGGTCTATTTCGGCTGCAGCGCAGGATGGTAAAGCGCGAATAGCTCCTAAAAGAGTAGCAGCGGGGCGCAGCCTGTATCCGGGTGTTGACCCGATCGCATCACTGGACAGCACGGCCAAGGTGGCCTTGCTGGAAAAGCTGGAGCAGCGCGCCCGTGCCAAGGACCCGCGGGTGGCGCAGGTGATGGCTGGCCTCGCCAGCGAATACGACGTGGTGCTGGTGGCCCGTGCCGACGGCACCCTGGCCGCCGACGTGCGCCCGCTGGTGCGCCTGTCAGTCACCGTGATCGCCGAGCAGAACGGCCGCCGCGAAATGGGCTCGGCCGGAGGCGGCGGGCGTTTTGGCCTGGCTTACTTTGACGACGAGCAGATGGGCAAGTACGTGGACGAGGCCGTGAACGCAGCCCTGGTCAACCTGGAATCGCGCCCCGCGCCTGCGGGCGAGATGACGGTGGTGCTGGGATCGGGCTGGCCCGGCATCCTGCTGCACGAAGCCATTGGCCACGGGCTGGAAGGTGACTTCAACCGCAAGGGCTCGAGCGCCTTCAGCGGCCGCATTGGCCAGCGCGTGGCGGCCAAGGGCGTGACGGTGCTGGACGATGGCACCATTGCCGACCGTCGGGGTTCGTTGAATGTGGACGACGAGGGCCACGCCAGCCAGCGCAACGTGCTGATCGAAGATGGCATCCTGAAGGGCTACATCCAGGATTCGCTCAATGCACGCCTGATGGGTGTGGCGCCCACCGGAAACGGCCGCCGCGAGAGCTATGCGCACATTCCCATGCCACGCATGACCAACACCTACATGCTGGGCGGCGACAAGGACCCGCAGGAGATCATCGCGAGCATCAAGAAGGGCCTGTACGCCAGCAACTTCGGGGGCGGGCAGGTGGACATCACCTCGGGCAAGTTCGTGTTCTCGGCCAGTGAGGCGTATTGGGTAGAAAACGGCAAGATCCAGTACCCGGTGAAGGGCGCCACCATCATTGGCAGCGGCCCCGAGTCGCTCAAGAAGGTGACGATGATCGGCAACGACATGCGGCTCGATAGTGGCGTCGGCACCTGCGGAAAGGAAGGCCAGAGCGTGCCCGTGGGCGTGGGCCAACCCACGCTGCGCATCGAGGGTTTGACCGTGGGCGGCACGGCCTGAAGAGGCGACGCTGCAGGCGGGCCTGCGGCAGCGTTTCGGCCTACGGGTTTTTGCGGTCCCTGAAAGTGCTGCGCGCCGCCACAGGCAGCGCACAATGTGATCACCATGTCTGCCACGCGCCCTAGCCAGTTGCTGACCCTGCAGTCGTTTGGCGACATCAGCCGCTTTCTGCGCGAAGGCGTTGCCGATGAGGACTCGCGCCAGTTGCGGGACAGCCTGGGTGCCCTGTCGGCGCAGATTGACGAAGCGGTGCGCATCCGGCGCACCAGCACCGACACCGCGGCGATTGCGCGCCACGTGGCGGCCCTGTCGCAATGTGCGCGCGAACACCAGTTGTTTCTGACAGGCCTGGGCTCGGCGTGGCATGCGCTCTACGAGTTTGGCGCCTACCAGCGCGCGCTGCGCGAGCTGCGCAACGCCATTGCCCATTGGCAGCAGATGCTGGAGCGCCGAAGCTCCAGGGAGAGCACAAGCTTCGACCATTTCGAGCTGCTGGCCTGGCGCACGCTGGGCGAGGCGTTGTTGCTGATCGACATGTACGAACACCATGGCGACGCGCACAGCGAACTGCAGGATTCTGCGCCCCCGCGGAGCCGCTCTTTCCTGCAAAAAATCCAGACCTGGTTCCGGCAGCGAAGGAGCTGAAGTGCACGCTGTGCTGCGCGTTTCACGGGGGTTTTGTAGCGCAATTGCAACATCGCGCAATTGCTGCACTGCCGCACTCCTGTGCTACATTGGGTGCCATGCAAGTTCGCAGCGCGTTTTATTTTTGGTTTTTTATCTCGGTCCCCGGCGGATGAGAGGAAAACGCGCAAGCACACACAACCTCCCCATACCAACCGCCGACGCTGCAAAGCCCGGCGGTTTTTGTTTTCTGCCCTCCCGTTTTCCCATCTCACTTCAACTTACCCCACGAGGAAGCAACCATGACGGCCCTTTCCAACCCCGCCAGCGATGCCTGGTACCGCAGCGTCGAGAAAACCAGCCAGACCGACGACGAACGTATCAAGGACATCACCGTGTTGCCTCCTCCCGAGCACCTGATCCGCTTTTTCCCGATCGGCGGTACGCCGGTGGAGACGCTGATCACCCAGACCCGCAAAAACATCCACAACATCATGGCCGGCAAGGATGACCGCCTGCTGGTGGTGATTGGCCCCTGTTCCATCCACGACCCCGCCGCCGCGCTCGAATACGCCCGGCGCCTGAAGGTCGTGCGCGAGCAATACAAGGACACGCTGGAGATCGTGATGCGCGTGTACTTCGAAAAGCCCCGCACCACCGTGGGCTGGAAGGGCCTGATCAACGACCCCTACCTGGACGAAACCTACCGCATCGACGAAGGCTTGCGCATTGCCCGCCAGCTGCTGATCGACATCAACCGCCTGGGCATGCCGGCCGGCAGCGAGTTCCTGGACGTGATCTCGCCCCAATACATTGGCGACCTGATCAGCTGGGGCGCCATCGGTGCCCGCACCACCGAGAGCCAGGTGCACCGCGAGCTGGCCTCGGGCCTGTCGGCGCCCATCGGTTTCAAGAACGGCACGGACGGCAATATCCGCATTGCGACCGACGCCATCCAGTCGGCCAGCCGCGGCCACCATTTCCTGTCGGTGCACAAGAACGGCCAGGTCGCCATTGTGAACACCAAGGGCAACAAGGACTGCCACGTGATCCTGCGGGGCGGCAAGGCGCCCAACTACGATGCGGCCAGCGTGGCTGCGGCCTGCAAGGATCTGGAGGCTGCCAAGCTGCCCGCAACGCTCATGGTCGACTGCAGCCATGCCAACAGCAGCAAGCAGCATGAAAAGCAGCTGGATGTGGCCCGCGATATCGCAGCGCAACTCGCCGGCGGCTCGCGCAGCGTCTTCGGGCTGATGATCGAAAGCCACCTCACGGCCGGTGCGCAGAAATTCTCGCCGGGCAAGGACAAACCCGATGCCCTGGAATACGGCAAGAGCATCACCGACGCCTGCCTGGGCTGGGATGACTCCGTGAAAGCGCTGGCCGATCTGTCGGAAGCCGTGAAGGCGCGTCGCGCACGCTGATCCACAGCACGGGCCGCAGGCCCTAAACTGCGGGCTCAAGCCATCAAAACAGAAGAAAGGTAAACATCATGCTCAGCGAAGTGTCGGTCGTTCTGGCCGGAAACCAGGAATTCCGTTTTGATCTGGCAGGCGCCGAACCCATGGGCCACGAGGCGGGCAGGCGCTGGCTGGACGACCAGTTCACCGCGCTGGACTGCGAGCCCCTGCGCGCCAGCGGCAAGGTGCTGTTGGCGGACAAGGTGCTGACCGTGGCCCGTGCCGCAGGTGATGCGCTGATGTCCGATCCTGCGTGGTCCCGCGACTTTGCCCGTGCCGCCAGCGCAGCCCTGGCCAAGCCCGTGGTGCGCGTGGATGTGCCCGCGATGGCTGTTTCGTTCTGAATGTCGGACTGAAATTTCAGGTAAAAAAAGGCTCTAGCGCTTGATGATCAAGCGCTGTCAGCTATATTTTTTGTAGCGAATTGAGCAGTTTGGCATGGATGCCGCCAAACCCGCCGTTGCTCATGCACACGATGTGATCGCCGGGGCGCGCTGCGGCGGTCACCTGTAGTACCAGGGCGTCGATGTCGGCAGCGGTTTGCGCACGCAGGCCAGGGCCGACACCCAGGGGGGCGAGCGCCTGTGCCGCGTCCCAGTCCAGCCCCGCGGTGTGGCAGAACGCCAGGTCGGCGGGCTCCAGCGCCCACGGAAGCTGGGCCTTCATGGCCCCCAGTTTCATGGTGTTGCTGCGGGGCTCGAAGACGGCAAGGATGCGCACGTCCGGGCCCAGGCTGCGGCGCAGGCCATCCATTGTGGTTCGGAGCGCGGTGGGGTGGTGGGCAAAATCGTCGTACACCGCGATGCCGTTCACGGTGCCGCGCAGTTCCATGCGCCGCTTCACGTTCTGAAAGTTGGCCAGCGCGGTGGCCGCATCCCCGGGGCTCACGCCCACATGGTGGGCCGCAGCGATGGCTGCCAGGGCATTGAGCTGGTTGTGCACGCCCGTCAGTGTCCATTCCACACGCGCCACCTTGCGCCCCTGGTGCAGCACATCAAAGGCCTGCGGGTCTCCCTGTGCCGAAAAATCGCTCACGGCTTCACCGAAGCTGGACACTTCGCTCCAGCAGCCCGTGTGCAGCACGCGGGCAAGGCTTTCTTCCAGCCCGTTGACCACCACACGCCCGGACGGTGGCACGGTGCGCACCAGGTGGTGGAACTGCCGCTCGATGGCGGCCAGGTCGTCAAAAATGTCTGCGTGGTCAAACTCCAGGTTGTTCAGTACCGCCGTGCGGGGGCGGTAGTGCACGAACTTGCTGCGCTTGTCGAAGAAAGCGGTGTCGTATTCGTCTGCCTCGATCACGAACAGGGGCGCAGCCCCCAGCGGTGCACTGCCGGGCGCGGGGCGCCGGGGCGCGCCCAGGCGTGCCGACACGCCAAAGTTGAGCGGCACTCCCCCAATCAGAAAGCCCGGCTGCTGCCCGGCGTATTCCAGGATCCAGGCCAGCATCGAGGTGGTGGTGGTCTTGCCATGGGTGCCCGCAACCGCCAGCACATGGCGGCCCTGCAACACGTGTTCGGCCAGCCACTGCGGGCCACTGGTGTAGGGCAGGCCAGCGTCCAGGATGGCCTCCATCAGCGCAAACTTGGGCGAACCGTCGGGCATTCGCACGCGGCTCACCACGTTGCCGACCACAAACATGTCGGGCTTGAGGTCCAGCTGGTCGGCCCCAAAGCCTTCGATCAGGTCGATGCCCAAGGCGCGGAGCTGGTCGCTCATCGGTGGGTAAACGCCAGCGTCGCAACCTGTGACCTTGTGGCCTGCCTCGCGTGCCAGTGCGGCCAGGCCGCCCATGAACGTGCCGCAGATGCCCAGTATGTGTATATGCATGGGCGCAGATTCTAAGGTTCAATATAAAACAAGCCTCCAGCGCTTGATGGATAAGCGTTAGAAGCTATGAAAAATATAGTGGCCTTGGAAATCTCCGGGGAAACCCGAAATGCGCCCCGGCGTGGCGGGCCACAATGCAGCTTCCTTCCCGCCGTTGACCGTACTGCCATGCACACACCTTTGAGCGAAGAAATCGCCCACACCACGGCCCGTCTGGTGGTGGAAGAGGGGCTGGAATGGGGCCCGGCCAAGCGCCGGGCTTTGCGCCAGATGGGCTTGCCTGCGCGCACGCCTTTGCCGGACAACGATCTGGTCGAGGACGCTGTGCGCGAGTACATCCAGCTCTTTTGCGCGGAGACGCAGCCGCGCGAGCTCAGGGCGCTGCGGCAGCTGGCCCTGGTGTGGATGGAGCGCATGGCGGCGTTTCGCCCCCACCTGGCGGGTGCCGTGTGGCATGGAACGGCCACGCGGCTGTCCGATATTTACCTGCAGTTGTTCTGCGATGACCCCAAATCAGCAGAGATTGCGCTGATCGATCACCATGTGGACTACGAGCCGCGGACCGTCACCGGCTTTCACGGCGAATCCGTGGAGGCCTTGAGCGTGGGCAGCAAATCGCCCGAGCTCAATGAGATGATCGGCGTGCATCTGATGATTTATGACCTTGATGACCTGCGCGGCGCGCTGCGCCCGGACTCCCGGGGGCGCGCGCCCCGTGGCGACATGACCGCCCTGCGGCGTTTGCTTGAGGAAACACCCGTTCCATGACCACTCCAGCTGATCTTCCTGAATCCGCCTCCGCGGCGCCTGGCGCGCCGCCTTCGCACAGTCGAAGGCGCCTGCTGTACGCCGGGGTCGCGGGTGCCGCTGCCCTGGGTGGCGCGGGTCTGGCGTGGTGGAAGTTTCAACCGCATGCCATGGAGGAGGGCGTGGAGCAGGCGCTCTGGTCCATGGAGTTCGAGAGACCTGAAGGCGGCGTGGTGTCGCTCCAGTCCATGGCGGGCAAGCCGCTGCTGCTCAACTTCTGGGCCACCTGGTGCCCGCCGTGCGTGGATGAACTCCCCATGCTCAATGATTTTTACCGCCAGCAGTCTCCTGCCGGCTGGCAGGTGCTGGGGCTGGCCATCGACCAGCCTTCGGCGGTGCGCAAATTCCTGCAACGCATCCCTCTGGAGTTTCCGGTGGGGCTGGCCGGACTGGGCGGGACGGATCTGGGCCGGTCGCTGGGCAATCTCACGGGTGGCCTGCCGTTCACCGTGGTGCTGGGCGCCAGCGGTCGCGTGCTGCACCGTAAAATGGGGCAGTTAACCCCCCAGGATCTGAAACAGTGGGCAGCCCTTCGCTGACCTTGTGGCTGCTCAGACGGTTCATTTCCAGGCCATCGGAAGATTTTTCTTCATGGGGTTGATGAAAAATAGCCGTGGAAGCGTGAAGTAGGCCGAAATTGGAGTAAATTCGCGCCCTATTCAGTTTATAGCCGTTGGAGCTTCCATGGATCTGCGAAAACTCAAAACACTCATCGACCTCGTCTCCGAGTCGAACGTCTCCGAGCTGGAAATCACCGAGGCCGAGGGCAAGGTCCGTATCGTCAAGAGCGTGGGAGGTGTAGTGCAGCAGTTTGTGCCCGCCCCTGCGCAGGCGCCTGCCGCCCCTGCACCCGCTGCTGCCCCTGTGGCCGAGCTGCCAGCGCCTGCGGTGCCATCAGGTCATATCGTCAAGTCGCCGATGGTGGGTACGTTCTACCGGTCTTCCAGCCCGGGCGCCAAGGCGTTTGTCGAGGTGGGCAGCCAGGTCAAGGAAGGCGAGACGATCTGCATCATCGAGGCCATGAAGATCCTCAATGAGATCGAGGCCGACAAGACAGGTACGGTCACCCGCATCCTGGGTGAAAACGGCCAGGCCGTGGAGTACGGGCAGCCGTTGTTCGTCATTGAATGAATGGGTGCAACCTGCTGAGCGGCGTTGCCGTATCGCCCTTCTGTTGCCTGGCGAGGTGGGTGGGGAGCCCAGCCCTGAGCAAGGTCAGCAAGGTGATCATGGCGCTTGCGTGGCCTCCTGGTCCGGTGGCGCGCCAGTTTCAAGCGTCGCGCGCAGCGCGATGCACTGTGGATAAGCAATATGTTTAAAAAAATCCTGGTCGCAAACCGTGGTGAGATCGCTCTGCGCATCCAGCGCGCCTGCCGTGAGCTGGGCGTGAAGGCTGTGATGGTCTATTCCGAGGCTGACCGCGACGCCAAGTACGTCAAGCTGGCCGAAGAAGCGGTGTGCATCGGCCCCGCGCCCTCGCCGCTGTCTTACCTCAACATGCCAGCCATCATTTCGGCCGCCGAGGTGACCGATGCGGAAGCCATCCATCCGGGCTACGGGTTCCTGTCCGAAAACGCGGACTTTGCCGAGCGCGTGGAAAAAAGCGGATTTCAGTTCATTGGCCCCACCCCCGAATCCATCCGGATCATGGGTGACAAGGTATCGGCCAAGCACGCGATGATCCGCGCAGGCGTTCCCTGCGTACCGGGCTCGGAGGGCGAGTTGCCCGATGACCCCGTTCAGATCCGTCGCATTGCCAAGGCCGTGGGCTACCCGGTCATCATCAAGGCTGCAGGCGGTGGGGGTGGTCGCGGCATGCGCGTGGTGCATACCGAGGCCGCACTGGTCAACGCCGTGCAGATGACCAAGGCAGAGGCGGGGGCAGCGTTTGGGAACCCGGCGGTGTACATGGAGAAGTTCCTCCAGAACCCGCGCCATATCGAGATCCAGGTCCTTGCGGACAAGCACCGCAACGCGGTTTATCTGGGCGAGCGCGACTGCTCCATGCAGCGCCGCCACCAGAAGGTGATCGAAGAGGCGCCAGCGCCTGGTATCCCGCGCAAGCTGATCGAAAAGATCGGCGAGCGCTGCGTGGCCGCTTGCAAGAAAATCGGCTACCGCGGCGCGGGCACGTTCGAGTTCCTGTACGAAAACGGCGAGTTCTATTTCATCGAGATGAACACCCGCGTGCAGGTGGAGCACCCCGTGACCGAATGGATCACCGGCGTGGACATCGTGAAGACGCAGATCATGGTGGCAGCAGGCGAGAAGCTGCCCTTCACCCAGCGCCAGATCGAGATCCGCGGCCATGCCATCGAATGCCGGGTGAACGCCGAAGATCCGTACAAGTTCATCCCGTCGCCCGGCCGCATCACCACCTGGCACCCGCCGGGTGGCCCTGGCGTGCGTGTGGATTCGCATGCCTACACCAACTACTTCGTACCCCCCAACTACGACTCGATGATTGGCAAGATCATCGTGCACGGCGACACGCGCGAGCAGGCCCTGGCCCGCATGCGCACGGCGCTGTCCGAAACGGTGATCGAAGGCATCAACACCAACGTGCCGCTGCACCGCGAGCTCATGGTGGATGCCAAGTTCATGGCCGGCGGCACCAACATCCACTACCTGGAAGAGTGGCTGTCGCAGCACAAGCGCTGAAGACGGCATCTGGCTGTTTCATATGCTGGCCCTTGGCAACAGGGGTCAGCATTTCATTTTTCGAGAGGCGTCTATGTTTGAGCTGAGTCTGATGTGCCCTGAGGACCGGATCGAAGCGGTCAGCGATGCGCTGGATGCGCTCGATGCTCTGTCCGTTTCGGTAGAGGATGCCGATGCGCAGACGGACGCCGAACAGGCCCTGTTTGGCGAGCCTGGCATGCCCCCGCCCAAGGATGGCTGGCAACGCAGTAGCGTGGTGGCTTTGTTCCCCTCCGAGGTGGCGGCCCGCGAAGCACAGCAGTTGCTGGTAGTGCAGGACTTTTTCGCGGGCTGCCAGGTGCTCGGCGTTGCCCATGTGCCCGAGCAGGACTGGGTGCGGCTCACGCAGTCGCAGTTTGCGCCCGTGGACATCACGCCCGACTTTTGGATTGTCCCCACCTGGCATGAATTGCCAGCCCAGGCAAAGCGCAGCATCCGGCTCGATCCGGGCCTGGCCTTTGGGACTGGCACGCACCCCACAACGCGCATGTGCCTGCGCTGGATTGCCCGCCATGGCGCCATCGAACCATCCATGGGCGATCCGTTGGGCCGGGTTCTGGACTATGGCTGTGGCTCCGGCATCCTTGCTATCGGTGCCGCCAAGTTTGGCGCTATGGATATCGATGCGGTGGATATCGATCCTGCGGCTGTTGAATCCACGGCGCTGAATGCGAAAGCCAATGACGTGTTGCTCCATGCGGGGCTGCCGGACAAGGCGCGGGGTGAATACCAGACGGTGTTGGCCAACATTCTTGCCACGCCCCTTCGCGTGCTGGCGCCCCTCCTGTGCAGCCACGTGGCCCCTGGGGGAAACCTGGTACTGGCGGGAATTCTCGAACGCCAGGCTGACGAACTGAAAGCGGCTTACGCCCCTTGGGTTCCGCTGGAAGTGTCGGACGCAGAGGATGGCTGGATACTGATGACAGCCCGCCGCTGAGACCGGCTGCATCCCCGCCGCGGCGGGCTCTTGCGCACCCCTACAATCCATCGCTGATGAGCCAGATCACTCGCTGCCCGTCCTGTGCGACCTCTTTCAAGGTGGTGGCAGACCAATTGCGCATCTCGCAAGGCTGGGTGAGGTGCGGGCAGTGCAATGAGGTGTTCGACGCGTCAGCGTACCTGTTGCCTGCAGCCCCGCCGTCATTGCTGCCCGATGTATCGCTGACCGATACCCGCCCGCCCCCAGCTCCCGTGACACGTTCTCAGGGGGGCGTCCGGTCCTGGGGGCAGCCACCGGCTCCGCCAGCGTCCTCCCCTTCGGGCAAAGGGTATGCTGAGGTTTCCACTGCAACCCAGCCCACGCCATTTGCCCCGTCTCGTTCCGATGAGATCGCGCAGGTTTCAACCCAGGCACAGGGAGAGGCGGAATCGCCCGTTCTGGACATCCCCCAGCCTGCAGTGCCGCCGTTTCTGGCGGCAACGCCCAGCGGGCGCGCCACGGCGGAAGAAGATCCTCCCTCAGGACTTCTGAAGCCTTTTACCTGGCGTTCTGATGCGCAGTCTCGTCCCCCAGCAGCGGGTCAGGGCAGCAGTGCTCTACCTTCATCCACGGTGACGGAGGCCGCTTCTTTCAAGCAAGCCGACCGCATGGGTGCTTCTTTAGACAGCGCTGCCGGTGCTCTCGCCGATCCCGCGAGTGGACTCTCTGCGCCAGCAGGCTACGAGCTGCCGTCGGCACCGTTGCCGGATGAAGAGGACCTCGTTCCTGTGCCAGATATTTCGGTGGGCGCAGCTCCTATGGAGTTTCCTGCCCTGGAGTTGCCTGCGAAGCGCTCATCCATTGGGGGGGATTCGGAGTTGGCCGAAATGGCTCCAACTGCGGCCGTACCTGCTTCTGCGGTTGTGGGGGCGACAGCACCCTTGCCGCCACTGAATTTTGTGCCGGAGGCAGAGCCCCTCTCGCTGGTGGAAGATGACTCCCCTGCAGCAGTGTTGCAGCCGCCTCCGCGCAAACCATTGTCGGCCTCGGGTGGCGGGCAGCACATTGACGACGAAGAAGGTCTGGCAGCGTCGGAACAGGAAGTCAGCTTTGTGATTGCTGCCCGGCGCAAGGCGTTCTGGCGCAAGCCAATGGTGCGGGCGGGCCTGTTCCTTGTGCTCTCGACATTGATGGTGGCGCTTGCCTTGCAAGTGGCCGTTCAGGAGCGCGATCGGCTGGCGGCGATGGATCCTCGTTCGCGACCGTGGTTGACGGCACTCTGTGGTCCTCTTGGGTGCGAGATCGCGCCACCGCGCCAGATCGCTGATGTGGTTATAGACAGTTCCGCGTTCAACAAGGCCCGGGGTGACAGCTATCAACTTTCGGTGACCATCAAAAACAAGGCCTCGATACCACTGGCGACACCTGCGGTCGAGCTCACGTTAACCGACACGCAGGACCAGCCCGTGCTTCGAAGGGTGCTGTTGCCGAACGACATGGGAGCTCCCGGCGCGTTGCCCGCCCGGGGGGAATGGAGCGCGTCCGTGTCGGTGATCGTGACTACCGGTGGAGCGCGCGTGGCCGGATATCGGCTGCTGGCTTTTTATCCCTGATCTTAATTAACCCACTACCTCTTCTGATATGGCTGTCCTCATCTGCGGTTCCCTGGCATTCGACACCATCATGACGTTCGAAGGACGCTTTGCCGAGCAGATACTGCCCGACCAGTTGCACATCCTGAACGTATCGTTTCTCGTGCCTTCATTGCGGCGTGATTTTGGAGGCTGTGCTGGCAACATTGCCTACAGCCTCAAACTGTTGGGTGGCGAGCCGCTGCCGATGGCGATGTTGGGCAGCGACGGGGCTGAGTATCTGCAACGCCTGGAATCCCTGGGGATCAGTGCCCGCCACGTGGGGCAGGTGCAGGACACCTACACCGCGCAAGCCATGATCATGACGGACCGGGACAACAACCAGATCACGGCGTTTCACCCCGGTGCAATGATGCAGGCGCACCGGAACCGGATCGTGCCTGGCATGGGTGTGAACGTGGGGATCATTGCGCCAGACGGTCGTGACGCCATGCTGGAGCACGCGGCGCAGTTTGTCGCAGCGGGTATTCCTTTTGTGTTCGATCCGGGCCAGGGGCTGCCCATGTTCAATGGAGAAGAGCTGGCGCGATTCGTTGAACAAGCCACCTGGGTGACGGTGAACGATTACGAAGGAAAAATGCTTTGCGACCGCACGGGCTGGACTCTTGCCGAGATCTCGCACAAGGTGCAGGGACTGGTGGTGACGCTTGGCGCAGAAGGCTGCGAGATCTGGGTAGGTGGAGAGAAAACCCATGTGCATGCGGCCGTGCCCGCCCAGGTGGTGGACCCAACGGGATGTGGCGACGCGTGGCGCGGCGCACTGCTGTTTGGCCTGGAACAAGGTTGGCCGCTGGTGCGTTGTGCCGAGCTCGGCAATCGGGTGGGCGCGCTCAAGATCGCACAGCGCGGGCCGCAGAACTACACCCTCGATTTCAAGGCTGCGTAACTACGCGCGATATTTCCCGCCTGCTCGGTGCAGAGCGCGCGCTGATGGCGGAAAAAAACCCGGTACACAAGTGCACCGGGTTGAGCGCGTGACACGCAAGGATCAGGGCTTGTTGCCCGTAGGGAAAGGCCACGCCGCCTGGGGGTTCAAAGTAGTTTGAGCGGCGGGTGCAGCAGCAGGGGCAGGCGCCTTGGGGGCCTTCTTCGCGGGAGCGGCCTTTTTTGCGGGGGCGGCGGGCTTCTTCGCTGCTACAGCCTT
>NZ_AGTS01000075.1 GCF_000238595.1 Acidovorax sp. NO-1
GGCTGGCCGGTGCCGGTGCGCGCGAGCCCGGGTGCTGCCAGGGAGGATCGTTGCTGTCGCCAGGGGCGGGCCGGGGCCGCGGAGGTGCAGGGCGGGCAGGGGCGCTGGCCACTGCAGAGGGCGCCGCGGCCACCGCCGGGTCGGGTACCAGCGCAACCGCCGGTTCTGCCGGGGCGGGCCCTGCGGGTTCGGCCGCCTCCGTGATGATGTCTTCATCGGGCGTTCGGGCCACCGTGGGGGCGGTGGCCTCCGCAGGAGCTGCCACCGGCACCGAAGCGGCCGCCGGCGCATCGCGCAGCAGCCACCAGGCCAGCGCGCCCACCAGCGCAACACCGGCCACTGCCACCCCGGCATACAGAGCGGTCGGGCGGCGGGCGGGTAAGGTCTCTTCGAGGTCCTCCACGCTCAGTGGCGCGTCTGGCTGTAGCCCAGCAGATGGCTGTTGCGCTCCGGGTAACACTGCTGGTGCTGGTGCTGGTGCTGGTGCTGGTGCTGGTGCTGGTGCTGGTGCGGCAGCGGGCGGCGGCACGGGCTCCTGAACCGGCGCTTCCACGGCCGCTTCTGCGGGCGCGGGCACTGGCAACGGCAACGGCAACGCGCCCAGCGTGCCTCCGCAGCTCTTGCAATGCCGGGCACCGTCCCGATTGACGGCCGTGCAGGCCGGACAGATCACACTCATTCAATCCCCTTGTGGCCCAAGAGCCAGGTCAAAGTCGTTTGGAGTCAGACAAAGAGAAGGCACGCGGCATGGAGCCTGTGCGCACCGGTTCACCGCACCGGGCAGTCCGCGCGGGGCGGGTGGAGTCTATCGACCGAATGTTAGGGATTGGTAACAAGCGCAAGCGTGGCGTGAGCCGTGTTGCCAGCGCACGCAGGTTTCCGGCGCAATGCCGTCCACCCGCAGCGCTGAGGTGCGCAGTGGCCGCCAGCCCCAGACCCATGCTGTAAACGCATAACCCGCAAACACTCCGGCCTTAGACAGCCTGCGGCGGCAGGCATAAGCTTTGTGGCTTGAACAGATCCCACAAGGAATTTCACATGTCTTCATCCACAGGCGCCGCCGGCACCACCCCCGCCAGCGCTGCGCACACCCTGCCGTCCTACCTTGACGCCACCCACCTCGGCCCCTGGGGCAACTACCTGCAGCAGGTGGACCGTGTCACGCCGTACCTGGGCAATCTGGCCCGCTGGGTGGAGACGCTCAAGCGCCCCAAGCGCATCCTGATCGTGGACGTACCGATCGAGATGGACAACGGCGCAATCGCGCACTTCGAGGGCTACCGCGTGCAGCACAACCTGAGCCGTGGGCCCGGCAAGGGCGGTGTGCGTTTTCACCAGGACGTGACGCTGTCGGAAGTGATGGCCCTGTCGGCCTGGATGTCGATCAAGAACGCGGCGGTGAACGTGCCCTACGGCGGCGCCAAGGGCGGTATCCGCGTCGATCCCAAGAAGCTCTCGATGGGTGAACTGGAGCGCCTCACGCGCCGCTACACCAGCGAGATCGGCCTGCTCATCGGCCCCTCCAAAGACATCCCGGCCCCCGACGTGAACACCAACGGCCAGATCATGGCCTGGATGATGGACACCTACTCCATGAACGTGGGCGCCACCGCCACCGGCGTGGTCACCGGCAAGCCGGTGGACCTGGGCGGCTCGCTGGGGCGCGTGGAGGCCACGGGCCGAGGGGTGTACACCGTGGGTGTGGAAGCCGCCAAGTTGACCGGCCTGCCCATTGAAGGCGCGCGCATCGCCGTGCAAGGCTTTGGCAACGTGGGCGGTACTGCGGGCAAGCTGTTTGCCGATGCAGGCGCCAGGGTGGTGGCCGTGCAGGACCACACCGGCACCATCATCAACAAGAACGGCCTGGACGTTGCCGCCCTGCTGGACCACGTGAAGCAACGCGGGGGCGTGGGCGGCTTTGCCGGCGCAGAGGCGCTGGCCAATGAAGACTTCTGGGCGGTGGACTGCGAGATCCTGATCCCTGCCGCGCTGGAAGGCCAGATCACCAAGGACAACGCGGGCAAGATCAAGGCCAGGATGGTGATCGAAGGCGCCAACGGCCCCACCACCACCGAGGCCGACGACATCCTGCACGACAAGGGCGTGCTCGTGCTGCCCGACGTGATCGCCAACGCCGGCGGCGTGACGGTGAGCTACTTCGAATGGGTGCAGGATTTCTCCAGCTTCTTCTGGAGCGAGGACGAGATCAACGCCCGCCTGGTGCGCATCATGCAGGAGGCTTTCGCAGGCGTATGGAATGTGGCGCAGGAGCACAAGGTGAGCCTGCGCACGGCCACCTTCATCGTGGCCTGCCAGCGCATCCTGCATGCGCGCGAAATGCGCGGGCTGTATCCCTGACCCCCTGAGCGGCTGCGCCGCTTCCCCCGGAGGGGGACGCACCCGGTGGCCTGGCAGAGCCAGTTCCACGGGTGCGCTGGTTTTGGCGACGCTCCCTTTGCGTTGTCAGCGCCACACAAACCGCTCACGCTGAGCTTGTCGAAGCGCCGCGCAAGGCTTCGACGGGCTCAGCCCGAACGGTAGGGATATGCATCAGGAGGGGTCTATCACCTCATTCAGGCAGACAGGACCACAAACCACCGCCAGCCGCCGCGATCCGGCCCTGGCGGTTTTTTGTGGGCACGGTTGTTTGTTGCGTGGTCAGGCCGGCAGCGCCGGCCCCACCGGCTCGGGCGGCAGAACCCCGCGCATCGCCAGGCAGAACGGCTGCACGCACGCAGCCCGCGCGGCGTAAGGGCAGCCCACCGTATCGCACAGGCCCGACGCACCATTGCGCGCACGCTCGTCCTCGCGCGGCACCTGGCCGCTGGCTTGCAGCACGGCCATCTGCGTCCAGGGGTCCAGCCGGCCTGTGGTCGCCTGCTGCAGCATCTCGCGGCCGTACACGGCGGCAGCGAGTTGCGGTTGGAGATCCATGACCAGCAGCGCGCTGGTGCGCGGCGCAGCCGCCTCCATGCCCTGCAGCACCAGGGCCATCACTCCGGATTGCAGCGCCTGCCCGCCACCGGCAAAGGGCACCTGCAACGCACCCGCGGCGCTGGTCTGCGCCCCTGCCCCCAACCCTGCAGTCTGCGCCTGCTGCGCAGCGAGCCACGGGACCGGTGCGCGCAAGGTGAGCGCCATGCCACGTGGCCCCTCGGGCGTCAACACCACGCCCTGGCGCACCAGCCAGGTCTGCAGCGGCGGCTGATCGGCATCCAGCGCGCCACTCTCCAGCGCCTGGGCCATGCCGATGGGCCAGGGCTGCGCAGCCACCACGCGCTGCGGAACACCTGCCTGCGCCGTCACCTGCGCCACCAGCGCGCTGACCAGACGCAGCAGCGGTGCGCCCAGCCCTGACGTGGGCCAGGCCGCACCGCGCAGCGCCGACGCACCCGACGTGGTGGCCGAACCTGAAGGCTGCGACGCGGCTTGAGCACCGCTGGGCAGCGCCGGAGGTGCCGCCCGCAACGCGCCATCACCCCGCGCGCCCTGCAAACCGCTATTGGCTGCGCCGCCACCCCGTGGGTCAAACCCCGCAGCCAACTGCTCGCGCGCCTGCGGTGAAATGCTTGCCTTGTCGGCCGGTGTGGGCAGCGGCCCGGCGGGCGGACTGGGGGATGCGACCGAAGGCGGCGGAGCGCTGGGGTCGGCCCCCGAAAGCGGAGCGGGCGCTGCGACAGGCCCGGGTTTATCCGGCCCCAGCAAAGCAGACTGCCGCTGCAACGCCGCTTCTGCCAGGAACTGGGCTACGGGCGGCAGTGCGCTGCGGGACAGGTCGATGGGGATGGCCATGCGGGATTCTGAAGCGAATCCACAGTAGTGAACAGCCCGCGCAAGGCAATGCTGAAAAAGTCGCTCGCGCGCCGCGCATCGCTGCTTTGTGCAGTCCGCGGCGACTCATTCAGCATCGCCTCAGGCCAGCATCGCAGCCTCAGTCTTTCCTGCTCCGGGCTGCGACTCCACCACCCGCGCCAGCAGGGCCCCGCTGTAGCGCGCAGGCAGCGCAATCCACACACGCACGGGGCTGCCCTGGGCCACGTTCACCGGCTGGCCTTCCACATTGCGCATCTCCTGCAAGCGCACCGTGATGTTGCCGCTCGGGTGGACCACTTCAATGAGGTCGCCCACCGCAAAGTGGTTCTTCGTCTCCACCTGCACCCAGTCTCCTGACAGCCCCACATCGGCAATGCCTTCGGCACCCAGTACCTCGCCCACATACTGGCTGCGCTGCGTTGCTGAGTGCCCGTTGATGTAGTTCTGGTAATCGTTGCTCGGGCGGCGCTCCAGCAGGCCGCCGGTGTAGCCGCGGTTCGACAGGCCTTCCAATTCGATGAGCAGCTCGGGGTTGAACGGCCGCCCGGCCACGGCGTCGTCGATGGCGCGGCGGTAGACCTGGGCGGTGCGGGCCACGTAGTACAGGCTCTTGGTGCGGCCTTCGATCTTGAGCGAGTCGACGCCGATCTGCGTGAGGCGGGCCACGTGCTCCACCGCGCGCAGGTCCTTGCTGTTCATGATGTACGTGCCGTGCTCGTCTTCCATGATGGGCATCATCTGCCCCGGGCGGCCGGCCTCTTCGATCAGGTAGACCTTGTCGGCCTTGGGGTGGCGCTCGCCGTTGCCGGTGGTGGAGGCAAAGGCCTGCTCGGCCTTTTGCTGCGCGGCCTCGAAATTGAAGTCGCCTTCCATCTTCTGGGCAATGGCTTCGCCCGTGGTGGGGTCGATGTCGGCGTCGTGCGTGGCGTAGTTCCAGCGGCAGGCGTTGGTGCAAGTGCCCTGGTTGGGGTCGCGGTGATTGAAGTAGCCGCTGAGCAGGCACCGGCCCGAGTACGCAATGCACAGCGCGCCGTGCACGAACACTTCCAGCTCCATGTCGGGGCATTCCTGGCGGATTTTCTCGATCTCGTCCAGGCTGAGTTCGCGCGAGAGGATGATGCGCTCCACACCCATCTTCTGCCAGAACTTCACCGCCGCCCAGTTGGTGGTGTTGGCCTGCACCGAGAGGTGGATCACCTGCTCGGGCCACTTCTCCTTGACCATCATGATCAGGCCCGCGTCGGCCATGATGAGGGCGTCCGGCTTGCAGTCGATCACGGGCTCGATGTCGCGCAGGTAGGTGCGGATCTTGTCGTTGTGGGCGATGAGGTTGCTGGTCACAAAGAACTTCTTGCCGCGCGCGTGGCCCTCGTCGATGCCTTGCTTGATCTGCTCCAGCTTGAACTCGTTGTTGCGTGCGCGTAAGGAGTAGCGTGGCTGGCCGGCGTACACCGCGTCGGCACCGAAGTCGTAGGCGGCGCGCATCTTGTCGAGCGAGCCGGCGGGCAGGAGCAGTTCGGGGGCTTTGATGGGGGTGGTCATGGGGTGGCCCAATCTAGAAATCGTCGGTGTCAGGTCAGCGCGGCATCAGCGGCAGGCCCGCGAGCATGCCCACGGCCTGCGCAGGCAGTTCTTCGGCGTCAAAGGCCTTGTCGCCATCGGCATCCTGCACGCCGTTGGGCACCAGGCCCTTGAAGTCGAACTGGCGCGGGTCCATGAAGTGCGAGGGCACCAGGTTGCGCAGCGCCACGGCCATGTTCTCGATGCGGCCGGGGTACAGCTGCTGCCAGTCGCGCAGCATCTGGCCGATCTGCTTGCGCTGCAGGTTCTCCTGGCTGCCGCACAGCGTGCAGGGGATGATGGGGAAGTTGCGGTGCTCGGCCCAGCGGGTGAGGTCGTCTTCGGCCACGTAGGCCAGGGGGCGGATGATGAGGTGGTCGCCGCGGTCGCTCTGCACCTTGGGCGGCATGCCCTTGAGCTTGCCGCCAAAGAACATGTTCAAGAAGAAGGTCTGCAGCATGTCGTCGCGGTGGTGGCCGAGCGCAATTTTGGTGCAGCCCAGCTCGTCCGCCACGCGGTACAGGATGCCCCGGCGCAGGCGGCTGCACAGGCTGCACATGGTCTTGCCTTCGGGGATGTGCTCCTTAACGACGCTGTAGGTATCCTGCGTTTCGATGTGGAAAGGCACGCCGACCTGGGTCAAATACTCGGGCAGCACATGGGCCGGAAAGCCCGGCTGCTTCTGGTCCAGGTTGACGGCGATCAGCTCGAACTTGTGGCCGTTGCGCTGCTGCAGCATCCGCAGCACGTCCAGCATGGCGTAGCTGTCCTTACCGCCAGACACGCACACCATCACCTTGTCGCCGTCTTCGATCAGGCCGAAATCCGTGATGGCTTGGGCGACCTGGCGAACCAGGCGCTTTTCAAGCTTGAGCGCGGCGTGGGCGGCGGCTTTTTGAGCAGCATCGTCGGCAGGTGCCGTGTCGGCGGGCAAGATAGCGTTGTCGATCATGGTGGGCTGCCTGGAACGGCACTGCGTTGCCGCACTTCAGAGCGGCAACAATTGCTACTAATTAGATAGCACCTGGCGCTTGACCATCAAGCGCCAGGTGCCAATTTTCCTACAAACCGTTCATTCAGCGCGAATCTCTCACCCTTGGGTGGGCGTTGCAAAACCTGCAGCGCGCGAAACCGGCGCGGCCCAGACCAAAGGCCGCCGCGCAAGGGCCGCCCCGCCGCGCTGGCGGCGTCCCCCTTGGGGGAAGGCGCCGCAGGCGACTCAGGGGGGCAGCTACTCTAGGCTTCTGCTGGGTAGAACATCTTGCGGGTGGGCACGTTCTCGACTGCCTTGGCGATGGCGCCAATATGGTCTGGCGTGGTGCCACAGCAGCCGCCCAGAATATTGACCAGCCCCTCGGCCGCGAACTCGTGCACCAGGCGGCTGGTGATCTCGGGGGTTTCGTCAAAGCCGGTGTCGCTCATCGGGTTGGGCAGGCCGGCGTTGGGGTAGCAGCTGATGAAGGTGTCCTCGGCCACCCGGTTCAGTTCCTGGATGTAGGGGCGCATCAGCGTGGCGCCCAGCGCGCAGTTCAGGCCGATGGCCAGCGGGCGCGAGTGGCGCACGCTGTGCCAGAAGGCGGTGACGGTCTGGCCGGAGAGGATGCGGCCCGATGCGTCGGTCACGGTGCCGCTGATGATCAGCGGCAGGCGCTCGCCGCTCTTGTCAAAGAACTCGTCAATCGCGAACAGCGCGGCCTTGGCGTTCAGGGTGTCGAAGATGGTCTCGACCAGCAGCACGTCGGCGCCGCCCTCGACCAGCGCTTCGGTCTGCTCGTAGTACGCGGCGCGCAGCTGCTCAAAATCCACATTGCGCGCGCCGGGGTCGTTCACGTCGGGGCTGATACTGGCCGTCTTGGGCGTGGGGCCGAGGGCGCCTGCGACAAAGCGGGGCTTGTCGGGCGTGCTGTACTTGTCACAGGCGGCGCGGGCCAGCTGGGCAGATTTCAAATTCATCTCGCGCGCCAGGTGGGCCATCTTGTAGTCCTCCTGCGCGATGGTGGTCGCGCCGAAGGTGTTGGTCTCGATCAGGTCGGCGCCTGCGGCCAGGTAGCGCTCGTGGATGTCGCGGATCACATCGGGCCGGGTGATGCTGAGCAGCTCGTTGTTGCCCTTCACGTCACGCGGGAAGTCCTTGAACCGGTCACCTGCCCCATCCGGGCCGTTGTAGCCCTCGCCCCGGTACTGCGCCTCGCCCAGCTTGAAGCGCTGGATCATGGTGCCCATGGCGCCGTCGAGGATGACGATGCGTTGGGCGAGGATGTCGGGCAGTTGCGCGGCGCGCGTGTAGTGAAGGGCTTGCATAGGGCGCTATTGTAGAAAGCCGGGCTAAACGGCTTTCTACCCTGGACTAATTTGCCTTCATGTGTGCGAACAAGGAATGCGCCGCCCGCAGAGCTTCTTGGCGCACGGATTCATCCGCCGTGGGGAGTTCGATGCCATCCACCCCGTCTACGAACATGGGGCCACCCACATCGTCGTCGTAGCTGGAGCCATCCTCGTGAATAGCCCGGTAGTCGCCTTGGGTGAGATCCTTACCCAGCAACTTGGCGTAGTGAAACCAGGTCCATACCTTGAGCGGATCGTCCGCGTGCCACGATTCCATCAGCTCGCGCATGGCCCGCATGTCGCCACGCTCGGCCGCCAATGCCAACCAGGCAGGCGTCCATTCATAGCGGCCTACGCGCTGCGCGAGTTCGGCGATCCACAAAGGGTCGGCACGAACCTGCGGCGCCTGCAGATCAAAGAAGCTGTCGTCGCCATAACGGTCCGCCAGCAACAGCAACGCATCGTGCTGGCCCAATGCGGCTGCGGCGTTGAAGTGGTCGCGGGCAGAGCTGCTGCGCGCGGCCCGCTCGCGCGACGCCGCAGCGCGACGCTGGACGCGCTCTGCATAGCCTCGGCCCATTCCAACTCGACGCCTGTCAGCACCTCGCCCTTTTGCTGGCGTTCGTACCAATACAAGCCAGCCCGCGAATCGGGCACGTCGTCCATGTCTTCATCATCCTCATCGTCGTCTCCGTCCTGATGCCCCGCGTCCACGCGGGCTCCGCGCTCGATCAGAAGACCCAGCGCCAAGTGGGCGCGCCCCTCGCCCTGCTCAGCTGCCTTTTGCAAGGCTTGGCACACGAAGGGGCTATTTAGGCGCAAGGGTTCCGGATCTTCTGGCCAGGCGTGGGGGTCGTTGTCCAGCGCTGCTTCCAGTGCCTCGTAGTACGCATCGTCGCGCGGCGTTTCGCGGTACAACTCTTGGCTGCCAGAAAGCAGGACCTCGAGGATGTCTTCCCATGGCACCAGGCCCAGCGCATGCGCTGGCATGTCCGCGCACAGGGCCTGTGCCAATGGTCCGCTGCGCTCACGGGCCATGCCCAGCGCCTCGGCCCGCGCCGCGCAAGGCCCGGGATGCAAAGTGCCGTAGTGCGCCAACAGCGGCTGTGATGGCAGGGGGCACAGCAGGCCATGGGCCTTCAGCGCGGCATGGGAGCCGAGCCCCAGCGCAGCGGCCATCAGTTCATAGACGTGAGACCGCTTGACGTTGGCACGGTCGGCGCCTGCAATCGTTTGTAGGTGGGTTTGCGCCTGACGCGCAAACGAAGCGATGTTGTTCATGTGAAACCTTTCTTCAGCGAGCGCGCAACGCCGGGAAAGTGCACACGTTTAAGCCACGGCAGCGCACTCTGTGAATAGAGGCCGCATGAAATCAATGAAGAGGAAGAAGAGAGAGCCTTTTTTGCTCGTGTGCAAGCAGGGTGGGCACCGTGCGGAATTGTAAGCCGGTGATTGGCAAGGCCCTCTTGATTTGACAGCATCACGCCACCCAATCATACTAGTCAGTCTAGTCAGATCAATAAAAGGAGCCTTTATGCATGCTTGGCAACTACAAGACGCCAAAAGCCGCTTTAGCGAACTGGTGGAGTGCGCACTGAATGAAGGCCCCCAACTGGTTACCCGGCGTGGCAACGACGCCGTGGTGCTGATGGCCGCGCCCGAGTACCGGCGGCTGGCGGGCGAGGATGCACTGGTGTCCCTGCTGTTGCAGGCGCCACGTGGGGAGCCGCTGGATACGGCACGGTCAGCCGAACCCATTCGCACGTTGGCGCTGGAGTGATCTGAAGTGAAGTACCTGCTGGACACTTGCCTGCTGTCTGAATTGGTGCGGCCCGCGCCCAATCCCGCAGTGCTGGAGTGGATGGGCGCGCGCACGTCTGCCGACCTGTTTGTCTCAGCTCTGACACTGGCCGAGCTGGAGCGGGGCATTGTGCGACTGTCGCCTTCGCGCCGCCAGAGCGAACTGGCCACTTGGCTCGCCAGTGTGCAGGCGGGGTTTGGGCAGCGGACTCTGGCCTTCACACGGGATACGGCCGGATATTGGGCGCGCCTGTGCGCGCAGGCCGAGGCAGCGGGCAAGCCGATGGCGGCTTTCGACTCGCTGATTGCCGCGACGGCGCTGGAGCATGGCCTGGCCGTGGTCACGCGCAACGTGAGCGACTTTGCCAGCGCACCCGTGGTGCTGATCAATCCTTGGGACATGGCACCCGGCGCACAATAGGCCCCTTCGCGAGCGGGCACACTCGCCGCGAAATTACTGGCCAAATTGGCCTCTAGCGCTTGATATACAAGCGCTATCAGCTATCAATTTCAGAGTATTTGCTTGTCTTCCCGCCTGTCCCCCGCTTTGTCTCCCGCCCACACCGTCCTGCAGGACGTCTTCGGCTACGAACAGTTCCGCGGCCCGCAGCAAGCGATCGTCGAGCATGTGATTGGCGGCGGCGACGCCCTGGTGCTCATGCCCACGGGCGGCGGCAAGAGCCTGTGCTACCAGGTGCCGGCCATCGTGCGCCAGCAGCAGGGGCGTGGAGTGACCATCGTGGTGTCGCCGCTGATTGCGCTGATGCACGACCAGGTGGGGGCACTGCACGAGGCGGGGGTTTCTGCCGCGTTTCTCAACTCCACGCTGAGTTTTGACGAAGCGCAGGACGTGGAGCTGCGACTGCAGACCGGCGACATCACGCTGCTGTACGCTGCGCCCGAGCGGCTGAACACGCCGCGGTTCCTGGGCCTGCTCGACAGCCTGTACCAGGGCGGGCACCTGTCGCTGTTTGCCATCGACGAGGCGCATTGCGTAAGCCAGTGGGGCCACGATTTTCGCCCCGAATACCGCGCGCTCACGGTGCTGCACGAGCGGTATGCGGGCGTGCCGCGCATTGCGCTCACCGCCACGGCCGACGACCTCACACGCGCCGACATCATCGAGCGGTTGCAGCTGGAAGACGCGCGCCTGTTCATCAGCAGCTTTGACCGGCCCAACATCCGCTACCGCATTGAGGAAAAGAAGGACGTCACCACGCAGCTGCTGCGCTTCATCGAACGCGAGCATGCGGGCGAGGCGGGCGTGGTGTATTGCCAGTCCAGGAAGCGCGTGGAAGAGCTGGCCGCCACGCTGTGCGACGCGGGCATCACGGCCCTGCCCTACCACGCGGGTCTGGACACGAAAGTGCGTCAGAAGAACCAGGATCGCTTCCTGCGCGAGGAAGGCATCGTGATGGTGGCCACCATCGCGTTCGGCATGGGCATCGACAAGCCCGACGTGCGCTTTGTGGCCCATGTGGACATGCCCAAGAACATCGAGGGCTACTACCAGGAGACGGGCCGCGCGGGCCGCGACGGGCTGAACGCCGATGCCTGGATGGCCTATGGCCTGAACGACGTGGTCAACCAGCGCCGCATGATCGACGAGAGCCCGGCGGGCGAGGAGTTCAAGCAGGCGCTGCGCGGCAAGCTGGATGCGTTGCTGGCGCTGGCCGAAGCCACCGACTGCCGCCGCGTGCGGCTGCTGGCGTATTTTGGCGAGCAGTCCACACCCTGCGGCAACTGCGACAACTGCCTGAACCCGCCTGCGGTGTGGGACGCCACGGATGCGGCACGCAAGCTGCTCTCCACCATCTACCGCGTGAACCAGGCCAGCGGCATCAGCTTTGGCACGGGGCACATCATGGACATCCTGCGCGGCAAGAAGACCGAGAAGGTCGCGCAGTTTGGGCACGAAAAAATCTCCACCTTCGGCATCGGCGCGGACCTGACCGAGCCCCAGCTGCGCGGCGTGCTGCGCCAGCTGATCGCCACGGGCGCCCTGGGCCTGCAGAAGGTGATGCTGGACAGCGGCCACAGCTTTGACACCCTGTGCCTCACCGAAGGCTCGCGCGCCGTGCTCAAGGGCGAGGTGCCGGTGCAGTTACGCGAATCCACCGCCGCCGCACCGGCCAAGCGCACGCGCACCCGCAAGGGCACGGGCAGCGCCCCCCCGGCCGCCGCCGCCAACCTGGGGCCTGATGCGCAGGTGCGCTTCATCAACCTCAAGGCCTGGCGCGCCGAGGTGGCCAAGGAGCACAACCTGCCCGCCTACGTCATTTTTCACGACGCCACGCTGGCCGCGATTGCCGAGCGCAACCCGGCCACGCTCGACGACCTGCAGGGCATCAGCGGGATGGGGGCGAAGAAGCTGGAGGCCTATGGGGCCGAGGTGCTGCGGGTGGTGGGCGCGGGCTGAGGGCTTGCCCGACCTCAGCCGTGCAGGGCCGCCAGGGTGGCAGCATGGGCCTGTGCAATAGCCCGGAACTCTTCGGATACCCGGCCCTCACTGGCCACGGCACGCCAGAAAGCCCCTGCCAGCGCGCAGGCCTGCGGCCACACGTCGATCGTGGCCGCTGTGGGCGCCTTCTTGTGGAGGCCCAGGTCCTGCGGCACCAGTTCGCCCGCGATGGGCATGTAGAGCATGGGCAGCATGTCGTAGGTGGGGGACAGGCGCCAATCGTCGTCCACCAGCACCAGCGAGATATTGCCGTAGTGCCGGTCGGTGTTGCCGATCAGCACGCCGTAGGCCTCCAGCAGGCGCAGGGCGCGGGCGTCGTTGGCGGTCAGCAGGCCGCGGGCCTGCATGCGCTGCGCTGTGGCGGCCCAGTGGTCCATTTCGCCGACGTACTGCGCGTCATAGACCATCAGCGACACCATGCCGATGCGCCCGGGCGGTGCGCCCGCGGGGCCGCCTTGCCAGGGCGAGCAGCGGTCAAAGCGCTGGGATTCGAGAAAGACCCGGCCGTCGCGCACAAAGGCTTCGGTGTGCGCGGCGGGCAGGCCGGCCTGCGCCAGTACCTGCAGGGCCAGGTGCTCGCACAGCAGCAAGTCGCGCGTGCGCTGGTCGGCCGGGCTCACGCCTGCACTCGAAAACTTCACGATCACGCTGCGCCCTGCGGTCACGCAGCAAAACTTGGGCTGCTCGCCCCCGGCGGATGAGCCCGGCAGCTGCCCCTGCAAAGCGCTGCGGGCCAGCGCAGGGTAGTCATCGGCCGAGGCGGCGCGCGCCAGGCGCGGGCCCAGCGCATGAAAGCGCGCCAGCGATGCCTGGCCCACCAGCAGGTTGCCCGGCAGGTCTTCGCCGCGCAGGGCCAGGGCGCGCAGCACGTCGTCGTCGGACCAGTGGCGCGGGTCCGTGTTCAGCGAGAGGTCGGGGTGCAGCTGCGCGAAGTTGCGGCCCATGAAGCCCTGGGGCCGCATGTCGGCCAGAAACCAGGGCAGGCTGTCGTGGCGCTCGCTCACGCCATCCTCCTCGTCCACCCAGTAGGCACCGCCCGCCAGGGGCACCATGCGGCCAAACGGCTGGGGTACGCCCTCCGTGTTGACCCGCAGGATGGGGATGTCGTCACCCACCTCGCCCACCGCGCGCGGCAGCAGGTAGCGCTGCGAGCGCGCCGCGCCCACCTTGCGCACCTGGCCCGCACGCACCAGCGGCATGAGGGCCCGCGACACCGTGGGCTGGCTCACGCCCAGGGCGGTGACCAGCTCGGCGCTGGTGGCGACACCGCCCTGGCGGCGCAGGGCCCGAAGGAGGTTCTCAGCGTGTGGGGAGGGACGGCTCATGAATCATTATATGAATAGATAAATTTACCAGGTATTCCTTTGTGGGTGGGAGTTTTTGAATAGATATTGCCGACTGTTTACGGTCAACCCGCTGTCGCCCGTGCCCGCAAGGCCCGGATGCCCTCGGAAAACCGCCGCAGCGTGGGCGTGCTGTCACCCGGCGGCACCATCAGCTCGATGAGCTGGAAGCGCCCGCGCTCGGCAAAGGCTGCGTCCAGCGCCGCCTTGAACTGGGCGCGGGTGTGTACGCGGTGGCCTCGCCCGCCCAGCGCATCGGCCGCCTGGGCCAGGTGCCAGTCGCCCAGGGCGGCGCAGCGCGATTCGGTCTGGAACGCGCGGATCATCTCCCAGGTCTGGTTGTTGAGCACGATGGCGATGGGGTCTAGCCCCAGGCGCGGGCAGTTGCCCAGCTCCCAGCCCGTCATCTGGAAGGCGCCGTCGCCCACCAGAATCAGGCTGCGCTGGCCCGTGGCCACCTGGGCGCCAATGCCGGCCGGCACGCCAAAGCCCATCGACGCGTAGTAGCCCGGCGCCACCAGAGGCGTGGGCAGCAGCTCCATGGCGGCGAAGAGGCAGTCGCCGATGTCGGCCACGATGTTCATGGGGCCGTGGGTGCGGATGCGGTCGTTGAGGGCGCGGCTCAGGTCGGCGGCGCACACAGGGGTGTCGTCGGCCACCAGGCCGTCGGGGTAGGCGGGCGGGGGGGCAGCGTGCGCAGGGCCTGGCTGCCCGCGGCCGGGGCGCGCGCCAGCAGGGCCTCTACCAGCGCGGCCAGGGGGATGTCCTGGTACAGGTGGTGGCCTACGCGTGCCTCGCGGTGCGCGGCAATGAGCGCGCGACGGAAGTCCATGCGCTGGGCGCTCACACCAAAGTTGCTGTCCGACAGGATGGCGCCCAGCATCACGGGCAGGTCGGAGTCGTCCAGCAGCGCGCTGGTCTCCGGTGCGCCCGCCACGCCCAGGTAGGTGCCGTGGAAGGGCACGCCGGCATGCCCCGCATCCTCGGCCAGCAGGCCCCGGCCCATGAAGGTGGTGAGCACGGGCAGCTGAAGGCGGCGCGCGAGTTCGGCCACGCGGGCTTCCAGGCCAAAGCGGCGCACCTCCACGTCCACCACCAGCACGGGGCGCCGGGCCGCCTGGATGCGGGCCATCCATTCGTCGGCGCATTCGGCCACGGCGGCTGCGTTGAACGGGCTGGGGGGCAGCACCGGCACCTCGGCCATGGGGTGCAGCGTCATGTCGCGCGGCACCTCGATGAGCACGGGCTGCGAGTATTCGCGGCAGCTGCGCAGCACGCGGGCAAGGTCGGCTGGCGCGGTGGCGGGGTCGGACAGGCGCACTTGGTCGCAGGTGATCTCGCGGAAGATGCGCCACTGCGAATCGACATGGCGCACCTGGTGGTGCAGCACCAGGCCCGAGTGCGCCTCGACCTCGCCGGGGCAGCCGGCCAGCACCACCAGCGGCGAGCGCTCGGCATAGGCCCCCGCCACCGCGTTGACCACGTTGAGCGCGCCCGCGCCGTAGGTGACGGCCACCACGCCCAGCCCGCAGTGCATGCGCGCGGCGGCATCGGCGGCAAAACCCAGCGAGGGTTCGTGGCTGAGCGTGACCAGGGACAGGATGCCGCTTTCCTCGATTTGCTTGAACAGGGGCAGGATGAAGTCGCCGGGGATGCCGAAAATTTCGCGCGCGCCGTGGGTTTTGAGCGCTTGCAGCAGCTGGAGGCCGAGGGGGTTCATGGAGGATTTCCTTGCTTGGTGGTGCCTGTGGGGCGATGGCAAGGATGGTCCATGCTGGTAGCGGAAATCACCTCTGATGCGCATCAAAGCGTGTGCAACAACCGAAGTATTTGCAGATTCATTTCATGCAGGCCATTGCAACGCAGGAAATCTGCGCCCGGCGCTCACACCCGGCGCTTACACCCGGCGCAAGGTGAATCCGGAAAACAGCGCGGCCAGTTGCTGCTGGTGTGCGGGCGTAAGCGCCCAGGCCGGGGCGTCAAGCACGCGGCATTCCTGCAGCGCCCAATGCCGCACCCCGCGCGCGGCCAGGGCCTGGGCCAGTTCCAGCAGTTCGTCCACACCAAACAGGCCCGCGTGCCAGGTGGTGCGGCATTCGTGGTCGATGCCATGGGCCAGCATGGCATCGAGCGCGGCCCAGGCGCGCGCGCCGCTGCCGTGGGTGGCGGTGATGGCGTCGTAGCGCTGCGGCAGGGCCTTGATGTCCAGCCCCACCCAGTGGAGGCGCGGCAGCAGTGCCGCCAGCCGCCCGGGGTACATGCCGCCGGTGTGCAACGCAGTCTGCAGGCCCAGTGCGCGCACGGCGTCCACCGCAGCGGGCAGCGCGGCCTGCAGCGTCGGCTCGCCGCCCGAAAACACCACGCCATCGAGCAGGCCCCGGCGGCTGTGCAAAAACTGCAGCGCCTGGTTCCACGGCAACGCGGGAGGCGTGGTGGCGTCCAGCAGCCCGGGGTTGTGGCAATACCCGCAGCGCCAGGGGCACCCCTGGCAATAGAAAACGGCCGCGAGGCGGCCGGGGAAATCGATGGTGGTCAGCGGTGTCATGCCGCCCAGGCGCAGGGCGGCGGCACTAGGCTCAGCAGCCGTTGCGGCTGGAGCCACGGTGCGTTTCGGCGAAGAAGCGGCGTTCGGCATGTTCGCCCTGTTTGCCGGTGTTGAAGCTGGCCACGGGGCGGTGGTAGCCCATCACGCGGGTCCAGACCTCGCAGGGCTGGCGCTCGTCGTCGGTGAGCTGCACGGCGGCGGCGCTGGAGATGGCGGTGTGTTCGGTGGCGGAGAAATGGCTCATGCCGGGGTCCTTTCGGGGGTGGAGGAAATGGTTTGCTTCTGTTTTGATAGCTGCTTGCGCTTGACCATCAAGCGCCAGGGCCACTTTTGCTCAAAATCTAGGCGACCAGACGCCGCCGCTTGGCGTCCAGCCGCTCTTCGTCGCAGCGCGGGCAGAACGGGTGCTCGCCCGCCAGGTAGCCGTGTGTGGGGCAGATCGAGAACGTGGGCGTGACGGTGATGTAGGGCAGGCGAAAGCGCGTGAGCGCGCGCCGCACCAGATCGCGGCAGGCCGCACCGCTGGACAAGCGCTCGCCCATGTACAGATGCAGCACGGTACCGCCGGTGTATTTGGATTGCAGCGCCTCCTGCCGCATCAGGGCCTCGAACGGGTCGTCGGTGAAGCCGACAGGCAGCTGCGAGGAGTTGGTGTAGTAGGGCTGCTGCTCCGTGCCGGCCTGCAGGATGCCGGGCCAGCGCTTTTTGTCTTCCTTGGCAAAGCGGTAGGTGGTGCCTTCGGCGGGCGTGGCCTCCAGGTTGTAGAGGTGGCCGGTTTCCTCCTGAAAGGCCGTCATGCGCTCGCGCACGTGGTCGAGCAGGCGCACGGCAAACGCATGGCCCCAGTCGCTGGTGATGTCGTGCTGGTCCGCCGTGAAGTTGCGCACCATCTCGTTGATGCCGTTCACGCCCAGCGTGCTGAAGTGGTTGCGCAAGGTGCCCAGGTAGCGCTTGGTATAGGGGAACAGGCCCTGGTCCATGAGGCGCTGGATGAGCTTGCGTTTGGTCTCCAGGCTTTGTTTGCCCAGTTCCATCAGGCGGTCGAGCGCGGCGAGCAGGCCTGCTTCATCACCCGCATGCAGGTAGCCCAGCCGCGCGCAGTTGATCGTCACCACGCCCAGGCTGCCGGTCTGCTCGGCGCTGCCGAACAGGCCGTTGCCACGCTTGAGCAATTCACGCAAATCCAGCTGCAGGCGGCAGCACATGGAGCGCACCATGTTGGGCTCCAGCTCGGAGTTGATGAAGTTCTGGAAGTACGGCAGACCGTACTTGGCGGTCATGTCGAACAGCAGCTGCGCGTTCTCGCTCTCCCAGGGGAAGTCCTTGGTGATGTTGTAGGTGGGGATGGGGAAGGTGAACACGCGGCCCTTGGCATCGCCCGTGGTCATCACGTCGATATAGGCGCGGTTGATAAGGTCCATCTCGGCCTGCAGGTCGCCGTATGCGAAGGGCATCTCTTTGCCAGCGATCACGGGCACCTGCTCGCGCAGGTCCTCGGGACAGGTCCAGTCGAAGGTGAGGTTGGTGAACGGCGTCTGCGTGCCCCAGCGCGAGGGCACGTTGAGGTTGTAGACCAGCTCCTGGATGCACTGGCGCACGGCGGCGTAGTCCATGGCATCGATGCGCACAAACGGTGCCATGTAGGTGTCGAACGACGAGAACGCCTGCGCGCCCGCCCACTCGTTCTGCAGCGTGCCCAGAAAGTTCACGATCTGCCCCACGGCCGAACTCATGTGCTTGGGCGGCCCCGCCTCCACCTTGCCGGGCACGCCGTTCAGGCCCTCGTGCAGCAGCGTGCGCAGCGACCAACCCGCGCAGTAGCCGCTGAGCATGTCGAGGTCGTGGATGTGCAGGTCGCCGCTCCTGTGCGCATCGCCGATCTCGGGCGTGTACACGTGCGACAGCCAGTAGTTGGCCGTGACCTTGCCCGCGACGTTCAGGATCAGCCCGCCCAGCGAATAGCCCTGGTTGGCGTTGGCATTCACGCGCCAGTCGGCGCGCGTGAGGTATTCGTTGATGGAGCTTTCCACATCGACCAGCGTCTGCTTGTCCGCACGCAGCGTGGCGTGCTGCTCGCGGTAGACGATGTAGGCACGCGCGGTGGCCAGGTGGTTGGCGGCGATCAGCGTCTGCTCGGCCACGTCCTGGATCTGCTCGATGGTGGGCGCCTGGCCGTGGAAGCGGTGGATGAGCACCTTGGTGACCTGGGCGGTTAGCAATGCCGCTTCGTCGGCGCCGTATTCACCCGAGGCCTGCCCGGCGCTGGCCAGCGCGGCGCGGATGCGTTCGGCATCAAACGGAACGCGCTGGCCGCTGCGCAAAACGACTTCGCGGGGCAAGGTGGCAAGGGTGGACGCCATGGGTTCGACCAATCTGTGGAACGGGTTAAAAAACACTACCTATGGTGTCTACGATACCCATCAAACACTATAGGTAGTTTGATTCAACACAATTGGGGCGGTAAGCAGGGGTAAAAAAATGCCGGCACAGGGACCGGCAGAAAGGAAGGTGCCGTCAGGCCCTACCGATGGATCAGAGGTGCATGCGCAGGCATGCAGTGGGGTGCAGGAGGGTGCTGCTCAATGGCAGGCGGTGGCTTCTTCCTCCTCGATGCGCGGATAGAAGTCATGGTTTTCGCGTTGCATGCGCTCGAACACGCGGCGCAGCACCACGTTGGCCTCGTTGCGGAAACCCTGTGCATCGCGGCGCACGCCGTCGGCGGTGTTCCAGCGGCGCGCAAAGGCGTCGTAGGCGCTGGCGATGGAAGTCATCTCGCTCTGGTACTGGCGGCCCATGCGGGCCAGCTCGGCGTTGCCACCGCGCTGCAGCGCGGGGTACAGCACCTGGTCTTCCACGGCCAGGTGCAGCTTGATGGTGCCGCTCATGGCCACGATGCCCTGGGCGATGGCGCTGGCGTTGGCCTCCACCCCCGATTGCGCCAGCGCGCGCAACATGGCGATGCCGCGCAGGATGTCGGTGTGCTGGTGCTTGAATTTGTCGATGTTCATGGTCCGTCCTTGTGGGCTGCTCAGGGGTGTGCGCGGCTGCCGCTGGTGGCGGCTGCCGCGCACGGTGCATTGATTTCAGCGACGCGCTTGCGCCAGGTAAGGGCCCGCCTCTGCCGGTGCGCGCGAGCCGAACAGCCCGCTCACCACCTGCCAGGCCATCGCCAGCGCGCCCACGATGAAGACCACGTCACCGAAGGTGCGCACCCAGCGCAAGGTCTGCATGAAGGGCTGCTGCATGAAGCCCTCGCCCCGGGCGTACCACAGGCCTTCGCTCACGCTGGCGTGGAACTGGAACAGGCCAATCGGCAGCAGGCTGGTGGCAATCATCAGCACCAGGCCGGCGTTGAGCCACCAGAAGCCCGTCTTCATGAGGCGTTCGCTGAACACCAGCTGCGGGCGGATATAGCGCAGCACCAGCAGCGTGAAGCCCAGCGCCAGGAAGCCATACACACCGAACAGCGCAGCATGGGCGTGCACCGGCGTGGTGTTCAAACCTTGTAGGTAATACAGCGCGATCGGCGGGTTGATCATGAAGCCGAAGACGCCCGCGCCCAGCATGTTCCAGAAGGCCACGGCCACGAAGCACATCAGCGGCCACTTGAGGTTGGCCATCCACTTCGCGCGGTGCTGCAGGCGCCAGTGTTCCCAGGCCTCATGGCCCAGCACCACCAGGGGCACCACTTCGAGCGCGCTGAACGATGCACCCACCGCCATCACCGGCGTGGTGGTGCCGCTGAAGTACAGGTGGTGGAAGGTGCCGGGCACGCCGCCCAGCATGAACAGCGATGCCGAGGCCAGGCTGGCAGCCGTGGCCATGCGTGGCGACACGAGGCCCAGCGTGGAGAAGATGAAGGCCAGCGCCGTGGTAGCGAACACTTCAAAGAAGCCCTCGACCCACAGGTGCACCACCCACCAGCGCCAGTACTCCATCACCGACAGGTGGGTGCGCTCGCCGTAGAAGAAGCCCGCGCCGTAGAACAGGCCGATGGCCACCACCGACGCCGTGAGCAGCGCCAGCAGGTTCTTGTCGCCGGGCTGGCGGAAGGCGGGCACGATGCCGCGCAGCATCAGCACCAGCCAGAAGGCCACGCCGGTGAACTTGCCGATCTGCCACAGGCGGCCCAGGTCCACGTATTCATAGCCCTGGTGGCCCAGCCAGAAGTTCCACTCGGGCGGCATGATCTGCGCGATGGCCAGGTAGTTGCCGGCGAACGAGCCGACGACGACGACGACCAGCGCCCAGAAGAGGATGTCCACACCAAGCTTCTGGTAGGCCGGGTCCTTGCCACCGTTGATGAGCGGCGCGAGGAACAGCCCTGCGGCCAGGAACCCCGTGGCGATCCAGAACAGCGCGCTCTGGATGTGCCAGGTGCGCACCAGCGAATAGGGGAACCACTGCGACACGTTGATGCCGTAAAACTGCTGCCCCTCCACCGTGTAGTGCGCGGTAAAGCCGCCCAGCATCACCTGGAAGCTGAACAGCGCCACGATGAGGAACAGGTACTTGCCCAGGGCGCGCTGTGAAGGCGTGAGCGGGACGCGCGAGAGCGGGTCGTGCTTGGGCGGCTCGGGGTCGGCCTCATCGTGCTTGCGCAGGAAGGCCCAGCCCCACACCAGGAAGCCCACGCCCGCCATCATCACGACCACGCTCATCACCGACCAGACCATGTTCTCGGCCGTGGGCTTGTTGCCGATCAGCGGCTCATGCGGCCAGTTGTTGGTGTAGGTGGCGCCACTGCCGCCCACGTCGGCCGGGCGCTCGGTGGCGGCGGCCCAGGCGGTCCAGAAGAAGAAGCCTGTCATCTGCGCGCGCCGCT
The DNA here is from genome assembly GCF_000238595.1 of Acidovorax sp. NO-1. Taxonomy (GTDB): domain Bacteria; phylum Pseudomonadota; class Gammaproteobacteria; order Burkholderiales; family Burkholderiaceae_C; genus Acidovorax. The sequence continues at coordinate 20,673 of NZ_AGTS01000075.1, forward strand.
CGGCGCTGGGCAGGGTGTTCTCCTTCATCGCAAAGTTCTCGCGCGTCTTTTGCATCTCGGGCGCATCGCTGAACAGCCGGTCGTAGTACAGCGCCGTCATCGATATCGCATCGGCCCGTGTGGACGACACCGTGGCCTCACCCGTTTCGGGGTTGTAGGTGTTGGTGCGGTATTCGGTCTTCATGCGGTCGCGCAGCACCGCCTGGTCGCTGGCGTCCAGCTCGGCAAACGACTTGCCGTGCTTGCGCTCGGCGGCCACTTCCAGCCAGTTGAGCAGCTCGCGGTGCAGCCAGTCGGCCGTCCAGTCGGGTGCCTGGTAGGCGCCGTGGCCCCAGATGGAGCCCAGCTGCATGCCACCCACCGATTGCCAGGCGGTCTGGCCATCGAGGATGCTGTCGTGCGTGTACAGAACCTCCCCCCCAGCCGTCGTGATCTTTGCCGGGATCGGCGGCGCCGTGCGGTACACCTCGGCGCCGTAGTAACCCAGCAGGCTGAAAGTGACGATGAGCACGCCAATCAGCGTGAACCAGAGTTTTCGATAGTTACCCATGGCGGGCCTCCCAATGCAGTGCGTGGCGTGAATTCATGGTTGTGGTTTCAGATAAAGCAAACACACGCTCTTGTTGCAAGCCACACGCCAGCACCGGTTGCCTTGCAAAACAATCACTTGCAGCATCCAGGGTGTTTTTTACCTTTTGTTTTGCGGGTACATTTCACCCGCAAAGGGTATTTATCACCATGACCGACACTCCCCTTCTGGCCGACCTCTCGACCGACCTGCCCCAGGCCGTGCGCCTGCAGCGGCTGGTGGACCACTTGCGGGCCCGCTTTCACTGCGGCGCTGTGGCGCTGCTGCAGCTGGAACAGGACCACCTGCGCCCCGTGGCCGTGGAGGGCCTGGTGCGCGAGGCGCTGGGGCGCCGCTTTGCCGTGGGCCAGCACCCGCGGCTGGCGGCCATCCTGGCGCGGCGCGAGGTGACCTGCTTTGACCACGACAGCACCTTGCCCGACCCCTACGACGGCCTGCTCGACACCCTGGTGGGCGAGCCCCTGCCCGTGCACGACTGCATGGGCGTGAGCCTGCAGGTGGACGGCCAGCCCTGGGGTGTGCTCACGCTCGACGCACTACAGACCGGCACCTTTGGCGAAGCCGCACGCGCCGCGCTGGCCGACTGCAAGGTGCTGGTGGAGGCGGCCGTGCGCATCTCGCGGCTGGAGCGCGAGGTGCAGGCGCTGCGCAGCGCCCCCCCCACCCGCAGCGCCGACGACGGGCGCACCACCCGTGCAGGCGATGGCGACATGGAGATCGTCGGCCAGAGCGAGCCCCTGTTGCGCCTGCTGCACGAGCTGGAGGTGGTGGCGGGCTCGGACCTGCCGGTGCTGCTGCTGGGCGAGACCGGTGTGGGGAAGGAGCTTTTTGCGCGCCTGCTGCACCGCCAGTCGCCACGCGCTGCGCGCCCGCTGGTACACGTGAACTGCGCGGCGCTGCCGGAGTCGCTGGCCGAAAGCGAGCTGTTTGGCCACGTGCGCGGCGCGTTCTCGGGCGCAGTCACCGACCGGCCCGGGCGCTTTGAAGCCGCCGAGGGCGGCACCCTGTTCCTCGACGAAGTGGGCGAGCTGCCGCTGGCCGTGCAGGCCAAGCTGCTGCGCACGTTGCAGAACGGCGAGATCCAGCGCCTGGGCGCCGACCGCCCGCGCCGCGTGGACGTACGCGTGGTAGCAGCCACCAACCGCAACCTGCGCGAGCAGGTGGCTGCGGGCGACTTCCGCGCAGACCTGTACCACCGGCTCTCGGTGTACCCCGTGCCCATTCCGCCGCTGCGCGAGCGCGGCAACGATGTGCTGCTGCTGGCGGGCCGCTTTCTGGAGCTGAACCGCGCCCGGCTGGGCCTGCGCAGCCTGCGCCTGTCGCCCGGCGCGCAGGACGCGCTGCGCCGCTACCCCTGGCCTGGCAACATCCGCGAACTGGAACACGTGGTGAGCCGCGCCGCGCTCAAGGCCCTGAGCCGCGGCGCTGCGCGCAACGACATCGTGACCCTGGAGGCCGCCCTGCTCGACCTGGATGCCCTGCAAGGCCCCGGCACCCCGGGCACCTCACCGGCCCTGCCCCCCGTGGCGCCCGCCACCGGGCCCGCACCGGAGGCACCGGGCACGCTGCGCGACGCGGTGGATGATTGCCAGCGCCGTTGCATCCAGGCCGCCCTGGCCCGCCACGCCGGCAACTGGGCGCGCGCCGCGCGCGAGCTGGACATCGACGCCAGCAACCTGCACAAGCTGGCGCGCCGTCTGGCGCTCAAGGATTAGCTACATATTTGATAGCTGTTTGCGCATGTCAGATAAGCGCTGTAGGCCGTTTTTATTCAAACCTGCACGCCGCGTAAGATGCCCTTGCCATGATCGACCAACTCCACCTGCAGAACCTCAAGGCCTGGCGCGACAGCGGCCCGGTGCAACTGGCGCCCGTGACGATGCTGCTGGGCAGCAACTCGTCGGGCAAGTCCACGCTGCTGCAAAGCCTGCTGCTGCTCAAGCAGACCGTGGCCTCGCCCGACCGCACCATCCACCTGAACCTGGGCGGGGATGAGGCCAACGACTACTTTCACTTTGGCGGCTTTGATGCGGTGCTGGCACGCGGCGCGGCCGCACCGCGCCAGTTCTCCATCGCACTCAGCTTCCAGCGGCCCGAGGGCGAGCGTGTGCGCCACGGGCGCTTTGCCTGCAGCTACGGGCAGACGGCCAGCGGGGCGGTGGCCATCCAGGAATTGGAGCTGTCCACCGTGGCGCGGCGCTTCCGGGCTGTGCGGCGCGAGCGCGGCGCCTACGCGGTGTACGTGGACGACGAGCCCCGCCCGCGCGGCAAGGGCCCGCAGCTCGCGCCCGAGCGCTCCATCGCCCTCCCTGCCGAGGCCCTGGCCCTGCTGGGCAGCGACGGCGCCCACCTGCAGGACCTGAGCCTGGCCCTGCGCCGCGAGCTGGAGGGCATCGTCTACCTCGGCCCGCTGCGCCGCCGCCCCGAGCGCGACTATGTGTGGAACAAGACGGCGCCCGGCGAGGTGGGCAGCGACGGCCACAAGGCCATCGACGCGCTGCTGGCCAACACCCTGCTGCCGTCCGAGCACCAGGGCAGCGTGCTGCGCAGCGTGTCGCACTGGCTGCAGCGCATGGGCATGGCCGAGCAGCTCAGCGTGCGCGCCGTGGGCCGATCGGGCCGCTACGAGGTGCTGGTGCACCACGACGGCGTGGTGGCCAACCTGCGCGACGTGGGCGTGGGCGTGTCGCAGGTGCTGCCGGTGCTGGCCGTGGCCTACTGCGCACCGCCGGGCAGCACCGTGCTGCTGGAAGAGCCCGAAATCCACCTGCACCCGCTGGCCCAGGCCGTGCTGGCCGAAATGTTTGCCGAGGTGAGCCAGCAGCGCCAGGTGCAGTTTCTCGTCGAAACCCATTCCGAGCACCTGTTCCGCCGCATGCAAACCCTGATCGCCCGGCGCCAGACCAGCACCGCGCAGTGCCGCATGCTGTTCGTCGAGCGCAAGGGGGCCGATGCCGTGCTGGTGCCGCTGGACGTGGACGAATTTGGCGCCGTGCGCAACTGGCCGCCGCGCTTTTTTGGCGACGCGATGGGCGAGGCGCGCGAGCAGGCCCGGGCACGCGCACTGCGTTTAAGGGAAACCGCCGATGGCTGAGGCAGGAGCGATGCAGGCCCGCCTGGTGGACACCAATGTGCTCATCGTCGCCAGCGCGGTCGACGAGGGCTCGCCCTTTCGCCAGGACGCCACCCCCGTGGAAGAAGCCGCGCTGCGCCAGCAGGTGTTCGACTGGCTCGAAGCCTTCGAGGCCGACCCCACGCGCCACGCCGTGCTCGACGTGGACTGGCATGTCTGCGGCGAATACCGCCACAAGCTCACCGAGCAGGACTACGGCTGGCTGGCCCTGATGCACAAGATGGATCGCGGCGAGGTGGTGTGGGTCGATGTGCTGCTCGACAAGAATGGCAACGCCGTGCTGCCGCCCGAGCTGGCCGAGGCCGTCACCGACCTGGCCGACCGCAAGATGGTGGCCGCCGCCCTCGCCGCGCTGGACGCAGGCCACGCAACCCAAATCACCAACGCCGCCGACACCGACTGGATCGACTGCCGCCAGGCCCTGCACGACGTCGGGCTGGAGGTGGAAAACCTGCTGCCCGACTGGTTGCAAGCCCGCTGGCGCCAGAAACACCCGCCCGCGCGGCGCGCAAAATAGAACACCTATGTCCGAAGATTTCTTCCGCTTCCCCCACACCCCCCACATCGCCTGGCTGGCCACGGGCGAGCCGCGCGACGACAAAGTGCTCTCGCCCGCCGAGGCCGAGGACATCCTCAGCGGCCCTGTGGTGCTGGAGGAAAAGCTCGACGGCGCCAACCTGGGCTTCTCGGTCTCGCCCGACGGCGTGCTGCGCGCCCAGAACCGGGGCCAGTACCTGCCCCAACCCTTCCACGGCCAGTTCGCCCGCCTGGGCCCCTGGCTGGCCGCGCACGAAGACAAGCTGTTCGACGCCCTGGGGACGCACCTGGTGGCCTTTGGCGAATGGTGCGCCGCGCGCCACTCGCTCGACTACGCCACCCTGCCCGACTGGTGGATGCTGTTCGACGTGTACGACCGCCAGGAACAGCGCTTCTGGAGCACCCAGCGGCGCAACGCCTGGGCCGCGCAGATGGGCTTCAACACCGTGCCCTGCCTGTACGCGGGCGAGGTCACGCTGGACCAGCTGCGCGACTGGGTGCACGCCCACGACAGCCAGTTCCGCCAGGGCCACCTCGAAGGCATCGTGGTGCGGCGCGAAAACGCCGACTGGCTGGAGAACCGCGCCAAACTGGTGCGGGCGGACTTCACGCAGACGATTGATGCGCACTGGCGCTCACGGGCGCTGGAGTGGAACCGGGTGGTGTGAGGAAGGGAACGAACCCATCCGGCGTGCCAGCACGCCCAGCCGCTCGGGCGGCATAAAGTTTTGGTCAAAACGGCTTCAAGCGCTTGCTCATCAAGCGCCAATAGCTATTATTTTGGTAGCGCCAGTTGAACAGTGGCCCGGCCCGCAGCATTCCCCGCCACAATGCCGGACATGATCACCCTTCAAGACATCCAGGCCGCCGCCACCCGCCTACAAGGCCAGGTGCTGGACACGCCGTGTGTGGAATCCCGCACGCTCTCGCAGATCGTGGGCGCGCAGGTGTTCCTCAAATTCGAAAATCTGCAGTTCACTGCCTCGTTCAAGGAGCGCGGCGCCTGCAACAAGCTCACGCTGCTCACGCCCGAGGAGCGCGCGCACGGCGTGGTGGCCATGAGCGCGGGCAACCATGCCCAGGGCGTGGCCTACCACGCGCAGCGGCTGGGCCTGCGCGCCGTGATCGTGATGCCGCGCTTCACGCCCGGCGTGAAGGTGGAGCGCACGCGCGGCTTTGGCGCCGAGGTGGTGCTGCACGGCGACACGCTGGAAGAAGCGCGCGCCCACGCCTACATGCTGTCTGACACACAGGGCCTGACTTTTGTGCACCCCTACGACGACGAGGCCGTGGCTGCGGGCCAGGGCACGCTGGCGCTGGAGATGCTGCAGGCCGTGCCCGACCTGGACACGCTGGTGATCGCCGTGGGGGGAGGCGGGCTGATTGCCGGCGTGGCCACCGCCGCCAAGGCGATCCAGCCCGGCATCGAGATCGTCGGTGTGCAGACCGCACGCTTTCCGGCGATGGTGAACGCCGTCAAGGGCACGCACCACCCCCAGGGCACATCCACCATTGCCGAGGGCATTGCGGTGGGCACGCCGGGCAAGATCACGCAGGAGGTGGTCAGGCGCCTGGTGGACGACCTGGTGCTGGTGGACGAAGGCGACATCGAGCAGGCAGTGCTGATGCTGCTCGAAATCGAAAAGACGCTGGTGGAGGGTGCGGGGGCCGCCGGGCTGGCCGCACTGGTGCGCTACCCCGAGCGCTTCAAGGGCAAGCGCGTGGGCCTGGTGCTGTGCGGCGGCAACATCGACCCGCTGCTGCTGGCCGCCATCATCGAGCGCGGGATGGTGCGCTCCGGGCGCCTGGCGCGCATCAAGGTGAGCGCGCGCGACGTGCCCGGCGTGCTGGCACGCATCACCGCCACGGTGGCCGACGCGGGCGCCAATATTGAAGAGGTGCACCACCAGCGCGCCTTCACCATGCTGGCCGCGCAGAACGTGGAGATCGAACTGGTGCTGCAGACCCGGGGCAAGGCGCACGTGGATGAAGTGCTGGCCCAGCTGCGCACAGCCGGCATGCAGGCCGACCTGATCTGATCTGAAGTGATGCCGTGCGGGGTTTTGCACTCCGCTCGCGCTGCCGCGGCTAGAATTGCGCAAGTTTTAAGCATCTGGAGCCCACCATGTCTGACCACAACACCTCGCACTCCCCCGCAACGCCATCGAACGACCCCGTGGAAAACGTGGTTCATCTGGTTCCCGTGGTGCTGCCGGTGGTCGGCGGCATCATGATGTTCCTGCTGGCCTTCATCGCCGTGACGATGGCCTGATCGGGCGGCCCCGGCAACCATCACCATCGCGCACAGCCCCGCAATGCGGGGCTTTTTTACGTCCGCCCCATTTTTATCGCGAGAAGCTTCATGAGACCCGGACACGCACTCGTCCTTTTTTCTGGCGGGCAGGATTCCACGACCTGCCTGGCGTGGGCGCTGGAACACTTTGCCCATGTGGAAACCATCGGGTTCGATTATGGCCAGCGCCACAGCGTGGAGCTGCAGGCCCGCCAGGCCGTGCTGGCCGCCTTGCGCGGGCAGTTCCCCCACTGGGCGGCCCGGCTGGGCGCGGACCACATGGTGGATCTCGCCGTGCTCGGAAACATCAGCGATACGGCGCTGACCCGCGAGACCGAAATCCGGATGACCGAGTCCGGCCTGCCGAACACCTTCGTGCCCGGGCGCAACCTGCTGTTCTTCAACCTGGCGGCGGCCGTGGGCTACCGGCGCGGCCTGCACACGCTGGTGGGTGGCATGTGCGAAACGGATTTTTCAGGCTACCCGGACTGCAGGGACGATACGCTCAAGGCCCTGCAGGTAGCCGTGTCGCTGGGCATGGGGCAGCGGTTCACCTTCGAGACGCCGCTCATGTGGCTGGACAAGGCCGACACCTGGGAGCTGGCGCGGGCGATGGGAGGCGAGGCCCTGGTGGCGCTGATCGTTTCCGACACCCACACCTGCTACCACGGTGTGCGTGACACCCCCCACGCCTGGGGCTATGGCTGCGGCACCTGTCCCGCCTGCGAGCTGCGCAGGAACGGCTACGAACGCTGGCGGAGCGTCTCAAATCACGCATAACCCCATGCATATTTTGCATGGATTTACCCCCTGTCTGACAGACAAGCCGGCGGCAGATTCATAAAATCGACATCCCAGCCGACCCGCGGAATCCGTGGAACTAGCCTCCACCCGTGGGGCTGATTCACGCTCCCGCCCGCCGACTGAGCACGAAAGCCGTTTTTTCAAAGGCAGCGCTCAGCACCGCAATTGCGCAAGGCCTTGCCGCGATCTCCCCCGGTCCGCTTCCTTTGAAAAAACTGTTTTTCAACTTAGGAAGCTCCCCGATGAACGCACCCACCATGCAGGGCCTGAATCTCAACGCCCCCGCTTACGTCAAAAACGCCCGGCTGCTCGCCTGGGTGGCCGACATGGCCGCCCTGTGCAAACCCGACACCATTTACTGGTGCGATGGCTCCAAGGAAGAGTACGACCGCCTGTGCCAGCAGCTGGTCGATGCTGGCACCTTCAAGAAGCTCAACCCCGCCAAGCGCCCTGGCAGCTTCCTGGCCTGGTCCGATCCATCGGACGTGGCCCGCGTGGAAGACCGCACCTACATCTGCTCGGCCCAAAAGGAAGACGCCGGCCCCACCAACAACTGGATGGCCCCCGCCGAAATGCGCGCCACGCTGCAGCCGCTGTTCGACGGTTGCATGAAGGGCCGCACCATGTACGTGGTGCCCTTCAGCATGGGCCCGCTGGGCAGCCATATTGCCCACATCGGCGTGGAGCTGACCGACAGCGCCTACGTGGCCGTAAACCAGCGCCTGATGACCCGCATGGGCAAGGCCGTGTACGACGTGCTGGGTGTAGAAGGCGAGTTCGTTCCCTGCATGCACACGGTGGGCGCACCCCTGGCCGAAGGCGAAAAGGACACGACGAGCTGGCCTTGCAACCCCAAGGTCAAGTACATCGTGCACTACCCCGAAACGCGCGAGATCTGGTCGTACGGCTCGGGCTACGGCGGCAACGCGCTGCTGGGCAAGAAGTGTCTGGCGCTGCGCATCGCATCCACCATGGGCCGGGACCAAGGCTGGCTGGCCGAGCACATGCTCATCCTGGGCGTGACCAACCCAGAGGGCAAGAAGTACCACGTGGCTGCAGCCTTCCCCAGCGCCTGCGGCAAGACCAATTTCTCGATGCTGGTGCCACCAGAAGCTGGTTTCGCGGGCTGGAAAGTCACCACCATCGGTGACGACATCGCCTGGATCAAGCCCCATGCCGACGGCAAGATGTATGCCATCAACCCCGAAGCGGGTTACTTTGGCGTGGCCCCCGGCACCAACATGCACACCAACCCCAACTGCATGAAGAGCCTGGACAGGGACGTGATCTTCACCAACGTGGCCCTGACGGATGACGGGGACGTGTGGTGGGAAGGCATGGAAAAGGACACCGGCAAGCTGCCCGATCACCTGATCGACTGGCAGGGCAAGGACTGGACGCCCCAGATCGCCAAGGAAACCGGCGCCAAGGCTGCGCACCCCAACTCGCGCTTCACGGTGGCGGCTACCAACAACCCTGCCCTGGATGCGCAGTGGGACGACGCTAACGGCGTGGCCATCGATGCCTTCATTTTTGGCGGCCGCCGCTCGACCACCGTGCCGCTGGTGACGGAAGCCCGTACCTGGACCGAAGGCGTGTACATGGCTGCCACCATGGGTTCCGAGACCACCGCCGCCGCCTTCGGCGCCCAAGGCGTGGTGCGCCGCGATCCCTTCGCCATGCTGCCCTTCTGCGGCTACAACATGAGCGACTACTTCCAGCACTGGCTGAACATGGAAGGCAAGGTCACTGCCACCGGCAAGGCTGCGCCCAAGATCTTCTGCGTGAACTGGTTCCGCAAGGACGAGGCCGGCAAGTTTGTGTGGCCTGGCTACGGCGACAACATGCGCGTGCTCAAGTGGATGATCGATCGCATTGAAGGCCAGGCCCCCGGCCAGGAGACCATGTTTGGCGTGGCTCCACAGTACGGCGAAATCAACTGGACGGGGCTGGACTTCAGTGCCCAGCAGTTCCAGGCTGTGACCAACATCGACAAAGCGGCATGGACCGAAGAGTTCAAGCTGCACGATGCCCACTTCGAGCAGCTGGCCTACCACCTGCCCAAGGCTCTGCTCGACACCAAAGCTGCCCTGGAGCAACGACTGGCAAGCTGATTCCGCGCTTGCCTGATCCTGCCAACCGCCCGTTCGATCCGACGGGCGGTTTTTTTCGTCCACCGCAGAGCGCCCTGCCGCAACAAAAAAGCCGTGGCGAGCAATCGCCACGGCTTCAGGTGCTGATCCGGTGGCGCCAGGGGCGCCGCACGCTTCAGTGATAAGGACGGATGTCTTGCACTGTGGCAACGCCCATGGCGTGGTGCAGTTCGGCCATGACACGCGGATCCCGGACTGCAACCTGCCACGTCCGCTCGTCTTCCGCCGCGCGGCGTCGGCCTTCCGCCCAGGCACGGGTTGCGACACGCAGCGCTGCCCCGGCACGGCGGGCCGGGGCGCTGAGCAAGGCCAGCGCCGCAAAAGCTACCAGCCACAGCACCATCCAGGCAGCCAGCAGGTGGCCTTCGCTCCAGGTGTCGATCATCTGGTTGGCCACCACCAGCAATGCCGAGACTACGGCTGCCAGCAAAAGGGTTGCGGCACCGCGCGCCCCATCGAAATTCGCGGCAATCTGCCGGAGCGCTGCGGCAGCGTTCTCCGCACGGACAACACCAGGATGTTCGGCAGGATGGTCAACGTGGGCGAAGCTGGTCATTTTTGATTTCCCTTTCTTGGCGCTGGGCTGGATTGCCGCGCGCTATGGGGGAATATTAGGGTTAACCCTTTGTTTGTTCAAGTTTATATTTTGAATCACTAATATTCATACCAGTGATAATTTGGCCATGGACCCCATCAATTTCCGGTCTCTGGATCTGAATCTCCTGCGTGTGTTCGATGAGGTCATGGCCGAACGCAGCCTGACGCGGGCAGCGCACAAGCTGGCGCTCACCCAGCCGGCGGTTAGCAACGCCATGCGGCGACTGCGGGATGTCATCGGCGACGAACTGGTGGTACGCAGCGGCCAGGGGGTGGAGCCGACACCGCGTGGGCTGGCCCTCTGGCCCCCGGTGCGCGAGGCCCTGGCACACCTTGAGCAGTGCCTGGCGCCGGGCCACTTCGATCCCGCCACCGCCGAGTCCACGTTCGTGCTGGCGATGGCCGACGCCACGGCCGCCACGCTGATTCCGGGCCTGGTGGAAACGATCGAGCGGGAAGCACCGGGCATTTCCATCCGGGTACTCCCCTTGACGACCCGCGACCCTCGTCGCCTGCTGGAGGAAGAGGCTGCCGACATGGCCGTGGGCTACTTTCCCTCGGTGCTGGCAGACCTGACCGCCCGCGCACAGACTGGCGGCGTTGTCGCTTTCGACAGCCGCCGCCTCTACGACGGCGAGTATGTGTGCGTGATGCGACAGGGCCACCCCCTGGCGAATGCCCCCCTGACCTTGGATGCCTATTGCGCAGCACGCCACATGCTCGTGAGCTTCTCGGGCCGCCCCTATGGATTCATCGACGAGGCGCTGGCCTCTTTGGGACGCGAGCGCAAGGTGGTCATCACGGTCAACCAGTTTTTCACCGCGGGGCGCGTGGTCTCCGGCTCGGACCTGCTCACGGTGCTGCCGCGTCACTTCGTTCCCGTCACCGGAATTGCAGACGCATTGGTGCAGAGGGCCCTCCCGTTGGATGTGCCTCCCGTACATGTGGACGCGCTCTGGCGCCGGCGCGGCCCCCAGCAGGCAGCGATGAACTGGCTGCTGCACGCCTTGGCGCGCTCCGCGCGGCGGACCTTCCCGGTCTAGCGCCCTGCCCGTAGACTCAGCGGTGCATGAACATTCAGCTGCTTTCCGACCTGCACCTTGAGGCGCATCCCCACTTCCTCCCTGAACCTGCGCCAGGCGCCGATGTTCTCGTCCTGGCCGGCGATGTGGGCTCATACCAGGAGGGTTCGCAGCTGGCCGATCAGGACTTTGGACTGGCCCGGTTCTCGCCTCTGCCACGAGGGGCCGGGTGGCCCACCCCGGTGCTTTTCGTACCGGGCAACCACGAATACGACGCGCAGGATTTTGATGAGGCCCACACGCGGCTGCGCAGCACCTGCGATCGTCTGGGCATTGCATGGCTGGAGCGTGAAACACTGGTGGTGGGGGGCGTGCGTTTTGTCGGCACCACCCTCTGGAGCGATTTCGATGCGCTCGCAGACCATGAGGGAAACACCGACCTGGGCAGGCGGCTGAAACTGCGCGAGAAGGCCTTCAGGGCCGCAAATTTCTACCTGCGCAAGACGGGCAGCACCCGCAACGCCGAGCCCTTTCTGGCCGAAGCCATTCGTGACCAGGCACTGGCCTGCCAGCAGTGGCTGGCTGACGCGCTCGCCGCTCCTTTTGCGGGGCCCACTGTCGCGGTCACGCATTTCGCACCGAGCCTGCTGAGCGCTGACCCGCGCTACGGCCTGGTGCCCGGCACTGCGGGCTTTTGCAACGCACTGGATCGCCTGCTGCCGCGCGCGCGGCTGTGGTTGCACGGGCATCTGCATGCCCCCAGCGACTACACGGTGCGGGGTGAGGCGCAAGACGGGACCCTGTGGCAGTGCCGCGTGGTGGCAAATCCCCTGGGCTATGCCCGCAAAGGCGAACAGGAGAGTTTCAAGCCCCAGTGCGTGATCGCCGTATGATCGCGCGGCGGCGCCTTGGACACCGCCGCGCGCAGGACAAAAACCATGACTCAGGTCAAGACAACAGGACCCCGCGCAGAGTAGTCTGCCCCATCCCATTTCGGAGAACCTCATGAATATCCTGCTCGCTGTCGATGGCAGCGCCTACACCAAGAAGATGCTGGCCTACCTGGCCACCCACGAGGAGCTGCTGGCCGGCACCCACCAGTACACCGTGCTGACCGTACAGGCCCCGCTGCCAACGCGCGCGCGTGCAGCACTGGGCAAGGAAGTGGTCGACACCTACCACGCTGAAGAGGCCGAAAAAATCCTCGCGCCCGTGGGCAAGTTTCTGGCGCGCCACGGCGTGGATGCCAAGCGCATTTTCAAGGTGGGCTCGGTGGGCGAGAACATTGCCAAGGTGGCTGACACCGGCAAGTTCGATCTGCTGGTGATGGGCTCGCACGGCCACGGCGCACTCGCCACGCTGGTGATGGGCTCGGTGACGACGCAGGTGCTGGCGAACAGCAAGGTGCCCCTGTTGATCGTGCGCTAGCCCCGCGAGCGTTCAGCGCCCCAAGAAGCCCTGCCACCGCGGGGCTTTTTTTTGCCCGTACGCGACCGATTGGTTAATGTATAACCATGTGGTTTACTTTTAAACCAATTGGTTATACATTCCCGACACGCCCATCCTGGCGTGCTTTTTTCCACCCAACCCGAGGTGCACCCCATGAAGAAGACCCTGATTGCATTGGCCCTGACCGCAGGTGCCTCCCTGAGCGTGATGGCCCAGGACATCGTGGATACCGCCGTGAAGGCCGGCAACTTCAAAACCCTTGTGGCCGCCGTTCAGGCAGCGGGTCTGGTCGACACCCTGAAGGGCCCCGGCCCGTTCACCGTGTTTGCGCCGACCGATGAAGCCTTTGCCAAGATTCCCAAGGCAACGCTTGATGGCCTGCTGGCTGACAAGGCGGCCCTTACCAAAGTGCTGACCTACCACGTGGTGCCAGGCAAGGTGATGGCCAAAGACGTGAAAGCCGGTGCCGTGAAGACCGTGCAGGGCCAGGAACTCACGTTGTCCACCAGCATGGGCGTGATGGTCGACCAGTCCAAGGTCATCGCAACAGACGTTGCGGCCAGCAATGGCGTGATCCATGCCATCGACACCGTTCTGATGCCCAAATAAGCATCGCACCCACGCCCTTCACCCAACACCCTTTGCGAGGAGAAGCCCATGAACACCGTATTCAACCGCCGTACCGTTTTGCTCGCCGCTGCGCTGGGCGCCAGCACCACCCTGCTACAGGCCTGTGGCGGCAGCGACGATGACGAACCCCAGCGCAACATCGTGGAGCTCGCCCAGAGCAACCCCGACCTGAGCATCCTGGTGGAAGCCGTCGTGGCTGCGGGGCTCGCCCCCACGCTGAGCACCGGCAGCCTGACCGTCTTTGCGCCCACCAATGCCGCCTTCGCGGCACTGCTGGGGGAGCTGGGCGTCACCAAGGAGGCACTGCTGGCCGACAAGCCCCTGCTGACGGCGGTGCTGACCTACCACGTGCTGGGCAGCAAGGTCGTGCTGGCGGATGTTCCCGTGGGCAAGGCGATTGCGCCGGTGTCGGGTGGCTTCTTCAAGGTGGAGTCGTCGGGCGGCCTGAAGATCACCGATGGCCGCAACCGCGTCTCCACCATCACGGCCACCGACATCCAGGCCAGCAACGGCGTGGTGCATCTGGTAGACCGGGTGCTGCTGCCGGCAGACAAGGACATCGTCGCCACCGCGTCGTCCATTGCGGACTTCAGCATCCTGGTGGAGGCGGTGGTGGCAGCCGGGCTGGCCAGCACATTGCAGGGGCCCGGCCCGTTCACGGTGTTTGCACCCACCAACGCGGCCTTTGCGGCCCTGCTGTCTGAGCTCGGGGTTACCAAGGAAGCATTGCTGGCCAACACGGCCCTGCTGACCAAGGTACTCACCTACCACGTGGTTCCCGCGCGGGTGCTCAAGGCCGAAGTACCCCTGAACACGGCCATTGCGACCGTCCAGGGCCAGAGCTTCTCGGTGAACGCGAGCCTGGTCATCACCGATCAGAACATGCGCACCAGCAACATCACCACTGCCGATGTGTTCACCAGCAATGGCGTGATTCACGTGATTGACAAGGTGATCCTGCCCCAATGATGCAGGCCTGGGTCTGAATGCGAGAAAGCCCGGCATGCCGGGCTTTCTTCTTTGGGGCTGCGGCGCAGAACGCGCCAGCTTTCAAGGGCGGGCGGCGAGCCCGTCGAAACACGTGCGCACCACCAGATCCACGATCTCCGCGTCCGAGTACTGGCCGCTTTCCTTGAGAAAGCTCACCACCGGATCACATGCGCGCGCATACAGGGTGTACAGCACCACCAGGGGTGGCAGTGTGGGGTTGATCACGCCCTGGGACTGGGCCAGCGTGATCCACTCGCCAATCTGGTCACTCACGGCGACCAGGCCGTTGAGGTAATCCTTGTTGGCCATCAGCACCGCCTGGAGTGTGGAGTTGCGGCTCGGCAGCAACGGCATTTCGTTGGCCAGCAACCGCTCCAGCGACCAGCGCACGAGCGCGTGGAGCTTGTCCACCGGCGGCATGGCCTCGGGCAGTTCGGCCAGGTACGCCTGTACGCGACCGAGGATCTGCACCATGGCGGCGCTGCACAGCTCTTCCTTGCTGGAGAAGTGCTTGTACAGACTGGCCTTGGCAATGCCCACGGCGTTGGCGACGTCGTCCATGGTCATGGCATCAAAGGCTTTTTCGCCCAGAAGCTGACATGTGGACTGCAGGATGGCTTCCTCCCGCGCCTGGTGCATCTGTTCTTTGAACGAAACTTTGGGTTGCGGCGTTTGCATGGCCGCTATTTTATACATTGCAGTATAAAAATAAATGACTAAGTTGCAATGCAACTACGTCGTTTACGATTTTAGTGGGCTCCGGGCGTTTAACGGCGCATCAGCGCCGTGGCCCCTTGCGCACCGTGCCACCTAGGCAGCCGGCGCCTCCAGGGTCCGCCCAGCGGTGGCGGTCAGGGCGTCGGTCAGGGCGTCCAGCACGGCCGATTCCAGATTCCAGCAGTGCCAGTAGAGCTGGATCGGAAGCGAGTGGCCCGGTGCGAGGTTGACCACACTGCCGTCCGAGAGCGCGTCGCGCGCCATCAGTTCCGGGATCACCCCCACCGCCCAGCCTGCAGCCACCGCACGCATCTGCGCCTCGGAGCCCGGCACGAACAGATGGTTGAGTGCCACACGTTTGAGCCCGAACGCGCGCGCCACAAACTCGGCGGCCATATCGTCCTTGCGGTTGAACGACAGAAACGACACGTCGCGAAAATTGTGCGGCGTAAGCCCTTGCGGCAGGTGCTGCTGCGCATAGCTGGCAGAAGCCACCGCCACGTAGTGCATGGCCCCCAGCGGCACCATCTTGCAGCCGCGCAGGGCCTGCTTGAGCGTGGTGACGCAGCCCAGCACCTGCCCTGAGCGCAGCCATTCCTGCGTGAAATCCTGGTCGTCCACGATGATTTCGAGCGGCAGGCGCTGGCGCACCAGGTCGTGCAGCGCGCCCATGGCCCATGTGGCGATGCTGTCGGCGTTGATGGCGATGGCAATGCGCTCATCTTCCCGTGTACCCCCTGGCGCGCTCGGCGCCAGCTCGTGCAGGTCGCGCTCCAGGTCGGCGCGCAGCAGGCGCAGTTGTTTGGTGTGCTTGAGCAACAACTGCCCGGCCGAGGTGGGCCGCAGCGGGCGACTGCGCACGATCAGCACCGAGCCCACCTGGGCCTCCAGCGCGCGCAGGCGTTGCGATACCGCCGACTGGGTGACGTTCAGGCGCTGTGCGGCGCGCTCGAACCCCCCCTCTTCCACAATGGCGGCAAGGCATTCAAGGGCAGCAGGATCGTAGGAGCTCATGGTCGTCTCGGAAGCTGAAAATTGTGCCTGGCCAGCGCCCTCCATAAGGCACGCTGATGTTTTTGGATCAAGTTTAATTTTGCTTTTTATTGAAAGCAATGTCACGCACACTGCGCCCCATGAAAACCATTGTCTTGGGCGCCGGCATCATCGGCATCAGCACAGCGTGGCACCTGCTGGAGCGCGGTCATGACGTGACCGTCGTCGATCGCCAGCCCGATGCCGCCCTCGAAACCAGCTTTGCCAATGCTGCGCAGATTTCGGTGAGCTATTGCGAACCCTGGGCCAACCGCGAGGCTCCGCTCAAGGCGCTCAAGTGGATGTTCGACAAAGAGGCGCCGCTGCTGTTTCGCCCGCAGATGGACTGGCAGCAATGGCGATGGGGCCTGCAGTTTCTGGCGCAGTGCAACGACGCCGCGTTCGAGCGCAATGTGCAGCAGATCGTGGCGCTGGGCGCCTACAGCCATGCGGCCCTGAAGGACCTGGTGCATGCTACCGGAATCGAATACAACCGGCTCGAACGCGGTATTGCCCACTTCTACACCGACCAGAAATCCTTTGACGCGGCGGGCCACGCCGTGGAGCTCATGCGCAAGCACGGCGTGCAACGCCGGCTGGTCAGCCGCGAAGAGCTGCTCAGGATCGAGCCGGCCTTCAAGGCCTACGGCGACCACATCACCGGCGGCACGTACACCAGCACCGACGAGAGCGGCGACGCGCGCGTCTTCACCCAGGAACTGGCGCGCCGCTGCGTGGCACGCGGTGCCCAGTTTCTCTACGACCATGATGTGCTGCGCCTCAACAAGATCGGCAACGCTATTGATTCAGTAGCTGTCATGCATCGCCAGTCAAGCGCCGGAGGCAAAAAAGACTTCATACTAAAAGCCGATGCCGTGGTGGTGGCCTGCGGCTCGTACAGCGCGCCGCTGCTGCGCAGCGTGGGCGTGGATCTGCCCATCTATCCGGGCAAGGGCTACAGCGCCACCTTCCCGCTGCTCAGGCCCGAAGGCGCGCCCATGGTCTCCACCATCGACGACGGCAAGAAGATCGCCATGAGCCGCCTGGGCAACTTCCTGCGCGTGGCGGGCACCATCGAACTCAATGGCTGGGACCTGACACTCGACAGCGCCCTGGCCCGCGCCCGCTGCCACATGCTCTCGCGCCGCATCGAGGCCATCCTGCCCGGCGTGTGCGACACCCGCACGCCCGAACAGGGTGGCGACCCCCAGTACTGGACCGGCCTGCGCCCCGCCACACCCACCAACATCCCCTTCATCGGGCAGACGCGCGTGGGCAAACTGTGGGTCAACGCCGGGCACGGCACCCTGGGCTGGACGCACGGCGCGGGATCGGGCAAGGCCCTGGCAGAGCTGATCAGCGGCCAGGTGCCTGCCATGAACTTCGGTTTCTGCGGCATGGACCATGGCCACAGCACCTTGTCGGCCAAGGCGGCCTGAGTCGCCCACGATGGGGTCGCTTCAGGCCACTGCCGGCATGTTGCTGGGCCCGGTGGCCAGCAGGATCGCAAGCCCCTGCAAGCCGCCTGCCAGCATCACCACCAAAGTGGCTGCCAGCACGAGACCCACCACCAGGGCGGCCGCCAACGCCGGGGCGCCCTGGCTTCGGGGCAGGTTCCAGTAAAGGGCACAGCCCACATGGGTGCACAGGGCCAGCACCGCCAGAAAGTAATACGGCCCGAAGAACCACTGCCAGGGCGGCGTGTGCATGCCCGCCGCCGCAAACTGCAAGTTGGTGTCCACCCCTTGCTGGCGCGCCACCAGCACGGCCGCCACATGGATCATCAGGAACAGCGACAGGTACGCCCCCGATAGCGCCTGTGCCCACGCCACAACCCCCTTGCGCTGGCGCCAGCCGCGCCACAGCAGCGCAAGCCCGCTACCCGCCTGGAACAACACACCGGCCAGCAGCAGCCCCTCGACCACCGGCTGGCGGTAGATGCTGCGCAGCGCTTCCAGCACGGCCTGGTGTGCGGCGGCCCCTGCCAGGCCTGCAAGGTGCCCGAGCACATGCGCACCCAGGAACAGGGCCAGCGCCATGGCACTGGCGCGGTGCAGCGTGCGCAGGGCCGGGCGCTGGCGCCACACCCAGGTACCCGCCAGGCCGATGGCCGTGGCGCCCAGGGCGAGCTGGGTGGTTTCATTCATGTCTGTCTTCTCCGGGTGATGGGTTGGGTTGGTTAGGCCGATGGCGGCAGAATAGGCCGCCCCGGCCCCGCCGCCTACTCGCATTGCGCTCAGGTTTGCCCATGCCCCCGACCACCCCAACCCCCCGCCGCACGCCCCGGCAGGAACGCTCCCAGGTCACCGTGGATGCCATCTTTGAGGCCGTGGCCCGCATCGTGGCCACGCAGGGCGAAGCTGCCCTGACCACCAACCGCATCGCCGAGCGGGCGGGTGTGTCCGTGGGCTCGCTCTACCAGTACTTCCCCAGCAAGGAGGCCATCCTGGTGGCCATGCTGGACCAGCACTGCGACCGTGTGATGCTGGCGCTGGACGCACTGCTGGCCCAGGCCCGCGCCGAGTGCTGGCCCCCCGAGCAGCAGGTGCGCCACTATGTGCGCCACTACCTGCAGGCGTTTGGAGGCGGGCCGCAGGAGCTGCGGGCGCTCGCCCGCCTGTCGTGGAAGCAGGACTACCGCGCCACCATGCTGGTGTCGGTGCGGGGCACCAGCGAACGCATCGCCCTGCACCTGCAGCGTATGGCCGATGAGCACCACCTGCAAGCGCCGTCGGCCGCCCGGCTGTTCGTGCTCACGCGCGCCTTCATGGGTGCCGTGCGGGCCGCATCGCTGGAGCAGTCGCCGCTGCTGGACAGCGCAGAGTTTGAGGATGCACTGGTCGCGCTGTGCCTGGCGTACCTGCGGCCCGCGCAGGCCAGCGCTACGATCGCGCTATGACAACGCCGCCCACACCGCACTACCTGCTCCTCACCACCTCCACCCGCGCGCCCGGCCACATCGGCAACACCGAATGGCTGGCCCGCCAGGCGGCCGCTGCGCTGCCTGCAGGCACCCGGCAAACCTGGCACCACCTGGCACGCATGGACCTGCCGCCTTTTGTGGACCAGCGCCACACCACGGGCACCTACGCGCCCCCTGAGGGCGACATGAAAACGCTGCTCGATGCCACCCTTGCAGCCACCCACATCGTCTTTGTGGCACCCGTGTACTGGTACAGCATCCCGTCGCCGCTCAAGACGTATCTGGACCACTGGAGCGCCTGGATGCGGGTGCCGGGCCTGGATTTCAAGGACGCGATGGGCCACAAGACGCTGTCGCTCATCACCACCAGCGGCGACCGCACCAAGGCCCAGCCCATGATCGACTCGGTGGCGCTGTGTGCGCAGTTTCTGTCGATGGCCTGGGGCGGCGCCCTCTGGGGCAAAGGCGGGCCGCCGGGCGCGGTAGAGGCCGACGCACAGGCACTCACACAGGCCCGCGGTTTCCTGCGGGCGCACGCCGCGCCGTGATGGGCAAGGCGCACCGGCGCCCCGCCGATCTCCCTTCAGGCGTTGAGTGACCAGCGCTGGGCGAGGATGCCCAGCCATTCATGCAGCGCCAGGCTGCTGTCGGCCAGCGCGGAGGCGCGGGGCAACACCCGGTAGAGCCTGCGCCCCTGCCCGCTTTTGAAGCCCATGGGCGCAGGCAGCACCTGAAGGCCCGCACGCTCGAAGGCCCGGACCGCGCGCACCATGTGCCACCCGTGGGTGACCACCGCAACGCGCTGCACACCGGCAGCCTGGAGCAGGCGCGCGGATTTTTCCGCGTTGCCACGGGTGTCCAGGGATTCCACCTCCGTCCAGCGCACCCGCCCCCTGAACTCACGCTCCACCACCTCTTTCATCACCAGCGCCTCGGCCCGTGTGCCGCCACTGGAGCCGCCCGTGGCCAGCATGGGCAACCCCGTCTGCTGCTGCAGGTGCACCGCATAACGCACCCGTTCGCGCGAGCCCCTGCTGAGCATCTCCACCCCGTATTCCGGTGCCACGGTATCGGGGCCCCCGCCAAGCACCACGATGGCCTGGACCTGCGCCTGGGCCAGCTGCCGGGGCGTTACGGCGGGGTGACGCTCCAGGCTGCGCACCAGCGCACCCGAGACCGGCGGCCAGGACAGCGCCAGCACCGACAGCAACGACAGCACCACCACCGTGAGCCCGGTGCGCCGGTGGTAGCGCGCAAGCCACAGGCCCAGCAGCGCCAGCAGGATGCTCGACACCGGGGGCAGCAGCAGTGCAGACAGGACTTTTTTCAGGGCAAACAGCATGGGGTCAAACGGTGGAAATCAAAATTGCGCACGCCTGCCGGGGTGCCCGGGCACGCGGCACACGCCCGAGTCGGCTCAATGCAGGGTGCGGCGCTGGGCCAGAAAGTCCAGCAGCACGCCGTCGAAACCCTCCGGGTCTTCGAGCTGCGGCCAGTGGCCCACATGCGGCATGAGCACCATCGCCGCATCGGGCAGCACCTGTGCCAGCGCCTCCAGGGCCACGGGCGGCGTGCAGCGATCCTGCCCGCCCGCCACCAGCAGGGTGGGCATGGCCAGGCGCGCCAGTGCGGCCGCGCCCCGGTCGAACGTGGGCAGGGCCTGCAGGGCACGGCGGTAGGCGCCGGGATACACCTGCGCCAGCGCGTGGCCGGCCAGCCGCACTCCCTCGGGCAGTGCGCCGGTGCCGATGAACTGCGGCACCAGCGTCTGCGCCAGCTGTTCCATGCTGCCCCCCGCGTCCACCGCTTTGAGCGCGTGCAACCGGGGCGCCACCCAGTCCTGCAGGGCTGCGTCGTCCAGTGCCGGGCCACCGGCAACCAGCACCAGGCGGTGCACCAGCGCGGGGTGGCGCACCGCCAGCTCCAGCGCCACCATGGCGCCCATGCCGTGCCCCACCAGCGTGACCGGCCCGCTCTGCAGGGCGTCCACCAGGGCCACGGCGCTCTGGGCCAGGGCCTTGAAGGTGTAGGGCTCCACGGGCGCGCTGTGGCCATAGCCCGGCATGTTCCAGGCCACGGCACGGTAGCCCGCGGTGGCCAGGGTCTCCACCTGCGGCGCGAAGCTGAGGTGGCCCCCATCGGCGTCGTGCAGCATGAGCACGGTGGGGCCCGAGCCCAGGGAGGAGAAGGTTGGTAGTGCAGACATGGGGGGATGGGGGGTGGTAACCCCCGCTACAGCGCGGCGGTGGGTGGCGCCTGATAATAGTTGCATCCCCCTGCTGCCCCCGCTGGCGCCGTTTTTTGTGAACCCTTTGCCCCCCCGTCCTGTTCTTGCCCTGCCGCCCAGTTTCTCTGCACGCGAGTTTCGCGATGCGCTGGGAATGTTTGCCACCGGCGTGACGATCGTCACCGCCCGCACCGCAACGGGCGAGCTGGTGGGGCTCACGGCCAGCTCGTTCAACTCGGTGTCGCTGGCACCGCCGCTGGTGTTGTGGAGCCTCTCGCACGGTGCCAGCACCCTGCCCACCTTTGCCGATGGCTCGCACTACGCCATCCATGTGCTGGCCGCAGACCAGAAGGCGTTGGCCGAGCGTTTTGCCACCCGTGGCATTGACCGCTGGGCGGGCCTCGCGCACCGGCCCGGCATCAGCGGCGCCCCTTTGCTGGCCGGCGCGGCCGCCACGTTCGAGTGCTTCAACCGCAGCCAGTACAAGGAAGGCGACCACACCATCTTTGTGGGCGAGGTCGAACGCTGCGAGCACCGCGAAGGCGCATCGCCCCTGCTGTACCACGGGGGCAAGTTCTACACCGAGCACCCGCTGTGAGCACCGCCACGGTGGTCGTGCGCCACGTGAACATCGGCACGGCCCGGCGCCTCAAGGTGGGCGAACGATCGGTGCTCACCGGCATCGGCAAGGCGCCCGTCGCCGGCCCCGTGGCGGTGGGGCCGCTGGGCCTGGCGGGTGACGAGCAGGCCGACCTGATCGTGCATGGCGGCCTGGGCAAGGCCGTGTACGCCTACCCGGCCGTGCACTATGCGTTCTGGCAGGCCCAGCGCCGGGACCGGGGCGTGAGCCTGTTCGACGAGGCGCTGCCACCGGGTTTCATGGGGGAGAACCTCACCATCGACGGGCCCCTGGAACACGACGTGTTTGTGGGCGACGAATGGCATTTCCCCCACTGCGTGCTGCGCGTGACCGCGCCGCGCGAGCCCTGCTACAAGTTCAACGCCGTCATGGGGTTCGCCCAGGCGGGCCGGGCGATGGCCCTGGCCGGCTGCTGCGGCTACTACCTGGCCGTGGAACAGCCAGGCACCCTCGCGGCCGGAGAGACCGCCATCGTGGTGCCCGGGCAGCGCGGGCTGAGCATTGCGCAGGCGCTGGCCGGCAAGTGGGCAAAACACGCCCGCTGATTCAATTGCTACCAAAACTGTAGCTACTAGCGCTTGCTGGATAAGCGCCAGCAGCCAAAATGACCCAAAATTTGGAGCGACCTAGCGCGCGGCCTCAGGCAGCTCGATCTTGACTTCCAGCACTTCCAGGTTGTCCTGGCGCTCCAGGTGCACCTTGAGGTCTTCGGGGTTGATCTTGACGTACTTGGAGATCACGGCCACCAGCTCGCGCTGCAACGCGGGCAGGTAGTCGGGCTCGGCAGCATTGCGGCCGCTGCGTTCGTGCGCCAGGATGATCTGCAGGCGCTCCTTGGCGACGCTGGCGGTCTTTTTCTTTTCGCCAAGCAGGAAGGACAGGAAAGAAGCCATGGCTTATTTGCTCCCGAACAGGCGTTTGAAGAAGCCGGGCTTCTCGGCCTCGATAAAGCGCAGGGGTTTGTCGGTGGCGCCCAGGAAGCGGTCGATCACGTCCTTGTAGGCTTCGGACACATCGCTGCCCTGGGCGTGGATCGCGGGCGTGCCCTGGTTGGACGACTGCAGCACCACCTCCGACTCCGGGATCACACCAATCAGCTTGATGCGCAGGATGTCCTGGATGTCCTCCAGGCTCAGCATCTGGCCGTCTTCCACCCGGCTGGGGTTGTAGCGGGTGATGAGGAGGTGTTCCTTGATGGGTTCGCCGCCTTCGATGGCCCGCTTGGTCTTGCTGCCCAGCATGCCCAGGATGCGGTCGGAGTCGCGCACGCTGGACACCTCGGGGTTGGTCACCAGCAGCGCCTCGTCGGCAAAGTGCATGGCCATGAGCGCACCGCTTTCGATGCCGGCGGGCGAGTCGCAGATGATGTATTCAAAGCCCATGCCGGCGAGGTCGTTCAGGATCTTCTCGACGCCGTCCTGCGTGAGTGCATCCTTGTCGCGCGTCTGGCTGGCGGCCAGCACGAACAGGTTGTCGCACTGCTTGTCCTTGATGAGGGCCTGGTTCAGGTTGGCCTCGCCCTGGATCACGTTGATGAGGTCATACACCACGCGGCGCTCGCAGCCCATGATGAGGTCCAGGTTGCGCAGGCCGACGTCAAAGTCGATCACGGCGGTCTTGTGGCCGCGCAGGGCGAGGCCGGAGGCAAAGCTGGCGCTGGTGGTGGTCTTGCCCACACCACCCTTGCCGGAAGTCACAACAACGATTTTGGCCATGGGTTTACTGAGTCTCTCTGGGGTTGATACGTACAGGGTTGCGCAGCGGCTCGATGATGAGCTTCTCGCCTTCCAGCCGCACCTGCGCCGGTTGGCCGGCCACTTCGGCGGCCAGCGCGGTTTCGGTGGTGCGGTAAATGCCGGCAATGGACACCAGCTGCGGCTCCATGCAGGTGGAAAAGATGCGGGCTTCGGTGTTGCCCCGTGCGCCGGCAATGGCACGGCCGCGCAGCGGGGCATACACATGGATGTTGCCGTCGGCAATGACCTCGGCGCCAAAGCTCACCACGGCCATCACCACCAGGTCGCCGCCCCGCGCATACACCTGCTGCCCGGAGCGCAGCGGCTTGTCGACCACCAGGGTGGCCGGGCCTGCCACGGGCACTTCGCGCACCACTTCCACCTCGACCTCGCGGACCACCTCGCGCACCTCGGCGGCTGCGGGCGGCACATCGGCGCGGGCGGGCGGTGCGTCGGGGGCCGGGGCCAGCCCGGCGGCACGGGCCGCGTCCATCTGCGCGGTACTGCCGCCGCGCACGGCCACGGGCAGCGTGCTGTGGCGGCGCAGCGCGGCCACGATGGCGGCAAAGTCGATGGGCGCCTCGGCCTCGCGCACGGCAGCCAGGTCGATCAGCACGGGGTCGCTGTCAAAAAAGCCCGGTGCATCGGCCACACGCTCGGCCAGATCGGCAGCGAACTGCGCGGCGTCGGTGGTTTTGAGCACCACGGCCACTACGGGCAGCGAGGCACTTTTGAGGTCAAAGCTGGTGCGGGCCTGGGCCGCCGTCGTAAGGGCCATGAATGCGGGTAGGGGAGAGAAGGCGCGGAAAGCGGTTTCAGAAGGCGCAAAGTGTACCGTGGGCCCGTGTAAGCGCCTGTTTGGGCCGGGCGCACGGGACAGGCGGCCTGCAACAGCCCCGCACCAGGGCCGCTCGAAGCCGATCGAGGCCGCGCAGGCGACGCGCACCACCGGCAAGCCCTTTGATAATCGCCCGATGCCTTTCACCCGCAAAACCCACCTCGACTCCCTCGCCGTTTCCCTGCTGCTGGCCTGCTGCATGTTCTGGGGTTTCCAGCAGGTGCTGGTCAAGGCCACGGTGGCCGAGGTGGCGCCGGTGTTCCAGGCGTTTGTGCGGTTTGCGCTGGCCACGGTGGCAGTTGCGGTCTGGTGCATGTGGCGCGGGGTGCAGCTGTCCAGCGCCGCGGAGCCCGCGGGTGCCCTGCGCGCCGGGCTGCTGGCGGGCGTGCTGTTTGCCGGCGAATTTGCCTGCATCTACCTGGGCCTGCAGTACACCACCGCCTCGCGGCTCACGGTGTTTCTGTATGCCGCGCCGTTCTGGGTGGCCGTGCTGCTGCCGCGCTTCATCCCGGGCGAGGGCCTGAAGGGCTGGCAGTGGCTGGGCCTGGCCGCCGCCTTTGTGGGCGTGGGCCTGGCCCTGGGCGACGGGCTGCTGGGCCCCGCCAATGCGGCGCTGCCGCAGGCGTGGCTGGGTGATCTGCTGGGCCTGACGGCGGGCCTGATGTGGGCGCTGACCACGGTGGTCATCCGCACCACGCCGCTGGCGCGCGTGGCGCCCGCCAAGCAGCTGCTCTACCAGGTGGGGGTGAGCGCCGTCGCGCTGCCGTGGCTGTCGCTGGCGCTGGGAGAGCCGTGGAACTGGCAGTTCAGCGCATTTGCCTGGGGCTCGCTGCTGGTGCAGGCGCTGGTGGGTGCGTTTGTGAGCTACCTGGCGTGGATGTGGATGCTGGCGCATTACCCGGCCACGAAGATCTCGGTGTTTGTGTTTCTCACCCCCGTGTTTGCGCTGCTGTTTGGCGCCTGGTGGCTGGGCGAGCCCATCACCGCAGGGCTGGTGGCCGCGCTGGTACTGGTGGCGGCGGGCATCGTGCTGGTGAACCGGCGGCCAGCAGCGGGGGGCTGATTCAGAAATAATGGTTAAAAATGGGGCTAGCGCTTACCCATCAAGCGCCAGTAGCTATCTTATTTATAGCAATTTATTCATCGCTGCGCATCCACCGCGCCGTGCCCGACACACGGATGGAGCTGCCGGGCACCGGCCCGATCTCGGCCCGCAGGCGTGACCGCATGCCCATGTCTTCGCCCTGCACGACGTCGATGGCCCCGCCATGGGGCCAGCCCAGGTCGCGCAGGTAGCCCGCCAGCGCCGCCGTGGCAGCGCCCGTGGCGGGGTCTTCCAGCACCCCGCCCGAGGCAAATGCGTTGCGCGTGTGAAAGAGCTGGTCTGACTCCACCACCACCAGCACCACCGTGACCAGGCCGGATGCCAGCATCAGCGTGCGGCCCGCGTCCAGCGCGTAGTGCATGGCCGCCAGCCGTGCGCGGCTGTGCAAGGCCAGCACGGCGTGGTCTGCACCGCCGTGGATGAGCGCAGGCGGGATGCGGGGGTCAAGGTCGGCAGGTGCCAGGCCAAACAGCGCGAGGAGGCTGTCCAGCAGGCCGGCAGGCAGCGGCCCGCTGCGTGTGGGGGGCGACTGCAGTGCGGCCTGCACCAGGTCGCCGCTGCGGCGGCCTTCCACCGTGATGCGGGCGTGGGA
This sequence comes from Acidovorax sp. NO-1, assembly GCF_000238595.1. Lineage (GTDB taxonomy): Bacteria > Pseudomonadota > Gammaproteobacteria > Burkholderiales > Burkholderiaceae_C > Acidovorax. Next base: position 46,680 of record NZ_AGTS01000075.1, read on the forward strand.
GAGCGCCAGGTCAAACACCCCGTCGCCCTCACGCCGCGCCAGCGCTGCGCCCAGGGCAATGGTGGCGTGCCCGCAAAAGGGCACCTCGGTTTCAGGGGAGAAGTAGCGCACGCGCCAGCCGCCGCTGCCCTGCGGCGCGGCAAATGCGGTTTCTGAAAACCCCACCCCGGCTGCGATGCGCTGCATCTCGGCAGGCGGCGGCAAGGCATCGCCTGTCCACACCCCGGCGGGGTTGCCGCCCACGGGGCCATCGGAAAACGCAGCGATCTTCTGCAGCGGCATGGTGGCGCCTCAGAGCTTGGGAATCCTGATGCGGCTGATCATCAGCGAGCCCGACACCGCAAACACCAGCACCAGCGGGTGCAGCACAAAACCACCCAGCATCACCTGGCCAAACCACAGGTTCTCGCGCACAGCGCCCAGGTAGGCCGCCAGCGCCATCAGCCCCACCAGCACGATGGAGGTGGGGATGGGCGTGCCCTCAAAGTATTTGACCTTGCCATCATCGCCCGACAGCGTTTCGGCGGTGACGTTGTAGCGCGCCAGGCGCGACACCCCGCAGGCCACAAAGTAGGCCAGCACGATGCGGTCGTACAGCCCCTGCATGCCGCAGCCGTAGGCAATGATGGCGGGCCCCACACCGAACGAGATCACGTCGGCCAGCGAATCGAGTTCGCGGCCCATGGCCGAACTCTTCTGGCGCCAGCGCGCAATGCGGCCGTCGAACACATCGAAGATCAGCGCGGCCAGCACCAGCGCGCAGGCAAAGTACACGTGCCGCACGTCGCTGGTTTCCAGGTAGGTCATGGTCGAGAACAGCGCGCCCACGCCGCACACGGCATTGCCCAGCGTGAACCAGTCGGCCAGGTGGAACTCGCGGATCATCGAAAAACGCTTGGGGTGGGAAGGGGTGGTCATGGGCAAGTCTCTCCTGCAGGGCGGGCGCGTGGCGGGGTCGCGCATTATGGCGGGGCGCAGCAGCGCACAGTCTGCCCCCACACGCGGCCCCTGCGTGTAGGTGATGGCCGCCTGTCGGGCTCAGCCGGGCTGGCCCCCGCCCGCGGCATGGCGCTGGGCCGCAAACGCCACGTACCAGTCCAGGCACGCCGGGTTGGCCATGGCGTCCTTGTTCACCACCTTCTCGATGGGCTGGCCCAGCAGCAGCTTCTTGATGGGCAGCTCCTGCTTCTTGCCGCTCAGGGTACGGGGCACCTCGGCCACGGCAAAGATGTCGTCGGGCACAAACCGCGGGCTCAGCGCCGTGCGCACCGCGCCGTTGATGCGCCCGCGCAGCGCGTCGTCCAGCACGCTGCCAGGGCGCAGCACCACAAACAGCGGCATGTAGCTTTCGCGGCCCAGGTATTCCAGGTCCACCACCAGGCTGTCGAGCACTTCGGGCAGTGATTCCACCGCGCTGTAGATCTCGCTCGTGCCCATGCGCAGGCCGTGGCGGTTGATGGTGGCGTCGCTGCGGCCGTAGATCACGCAGCCGCCGTTGGCGCCGATCTTGAGCCAGTCGCCGTGGCGCCAGACCGCGCCCATGCTGGCGGGGCCGTCGCCTCCGCCGGGCTGTCGGCCGTGGCCTGCGGGGTACATGTCGAAGTAGCTCGACAGGTAGCGGCTGCCGTCCTTGTCGCCCCACAGGTAGAGCGGCATCGACGGAATGGGTTGCGCGCAGACCAGCTCGCCCACCTCGCTCATCACCGGCAGGCCTTCGGCGTTCCAGGACTCGACGGCAGCGCCCAGCATGCGGCACTGCATCTCGCCGGGCACCTGCGGCATCTCGCGGTTGCCGCCGATGAAGGCGCCGCAAAAATCGGTGCCGCCGGAGATGTTGTTCCACCAGATGTCATGGGTGCCCAGCGCCTCGAACTGCGCCGTGCCCCATTGCTGCACCTCGGGCGACAGCGGCGATCCCGTGGTGCCCAGCGCGCGGATCCGACTCAGGTCGCCGTAGTCGGCCAGCGTGATGCCCGCCTTCATGCAGTTCGCAAAAAACGCCGCGCCAGCGCCGAAAAAGGTCACGCCCGTTTCGGCCGCAAAGCGCCACAGCACGCCCCAGTCCGGGTGGTCCTTGCTGCCGCTGGGGTTGCCGTCGTAGATCACGCAGGTGGTGCCCGAGAGCAGGCCGCTGAGCTGCGCGTTCCACATCACCCAGCCGGTGGAGCTGTACCAGTGGTAGCGCTCGCCAAAGCTGTTGGGCGCGTAGCTGCAGCCGATGTCGTTGTGCAGCACCTTGAGCTGCAGCGCCACCAGCACCGTGCCGCCATGGCCGTGCACGATCGGCTTGGGCAGGCCGGTAGTGCCGCTGGAATAGACGATCCACAGCGGGTGGTCAAACGGCAGCCACATCGGCTCGAACGCTGCGGTTTGAGCATCATTTTGGTCTGTAGCGCTTGCCCAGGTTGCGCAACCAGCTATCAAAACAGAAGCATCAAGGTTGCCCAGCAGCACCACATGCTGCACGCTGGGCAGCGCGGCGCGCAGCTCGGCCAGCACGCCGGTGCGGTCGTGGTCGCGGCCGCCGTAGGTCACGCCGTCCACGCTGATCAGCGCCTTGGGTTCGATCTGGCGGAAGCGGTCGAGCACCGCGTGCGTGCCCATGTCGGGCGCGCAGATGCTCCACACGCCGCCGATGCTCACGGTGGCCAGGAAGGCGACCATGGCCTCGGGCACGTTGGGCAGGTAGGCGGCCACGCGGTCGCCGGGCTGCACGCCCTGGGCCTTGAGGTGCAGCGCAAGCGACGCGACCTGGCGGCGCAGCTCGGGCCAGGAGAGTTCGCGGTGCTGACCTTTTTCATTGCGGCTGATGATGGCGGGCAGGTCCGCGGCGTGCGCGGCATCCACATGCCGCAACACCTGGCGCGCGTAGTTGACCTGGGCGCCCGGAAACCACTGCGCACCGGGCATGGTGTTGTGGGCCAGCACGGCCGTGTGGGGCGTGGGCGACTCGATCTCGAAATAGTCCCACACGCTTTGCCAGAAGGCGTCCAGATCGGTGGTGGACCAGCGCCAGAGCGCGTCGTAGCTGTCGAACTGCAGGCCGCGCTGGTCGCGCAGCCAGTTCCGGTACAGGCGGATCTGGGGAATGAAGGGCGGGGTGGTGTGTGCTGTTGTCTCCATGGCGACGCAGCGTACCAGCCGGGCGGCGGGTGGGCCAGCCGGGTGCGTCGCGGGCTTGACAGGTCGCGCGGCACCGTGAGCTTGTGTTCTGTGGTCCTGACCCCGCTAGCGGGGTTGCACTGTTTCGCACGATTGTGCTAAATTGCGCCGATGGACGCGAAAACCCAAAAGGCCGAACTCACCCGCGCCGCCATCGTCGGCGCCGCGCTGGACCTGGCTGCGGCCGAGGGGCTGGAGTCGATCACGCTGCAGGCGGTGGCGGACCGCGTCGGCTTGTCCAAGAGCGGCGTCTTCTCGCGTGCTGGCTCGCGCGAGGCGCTGCAGAAGGCGGTGATCGAGGAGTTTGGCCGGCGCTTTCTGGCCGATGTGTTCGTGCCCGCCATGCAGCAGCCCAAGGGCCTGCCGCGGCTCAACGACATCGTGCGGCGCTGGATCGCCCGCACGCGCGATGTGGAGGCCTTCACCGGCTGCATCTACACGGCCGGCGCCTTCGAGCTGGACGACCGCGAGGGCGAGCTGCGCGACCTGCTGCACAGCGAGATCACGCGCTGGCGCGCTGCGCTGCGCCGCACGGTGGTCCAGGCCATCGATGCCGGGCACCTGCCCGCCGGCACACCGCCCGACCAGTTGGTGGGCGAGATCTATTCCATGATCATGGGCCTGCTGCACGACGTGCGCTTTTTGCGCGACCCGCAGGCCGTGCCGCGCACCGAGGCGTCGTGGGCGCGCCTGCTGAAAAGTTATGCCAACGACACCCCGGCCCCCGCTCGCTGAACCGCACCCGCGCTGGGTGCCGTACCACCGAAACGCTGACCAGCGCGGTCGCGCAGGCCGCTGCTGACCTCCCTTTTTCTTTTGCTTCCCCACAACGATAGCCATCGTTTTTCTTCACCCAAATTTCGCACAACCGTGCGAAGAAAGGAGAGCCCCATGTTGCCGATTTTTTGGACTGTGACCGCTGTCGCCGGGCTGGCCGCCCTGGCCTGCCTGGTGCAGCTGGTGCGCGCCACGCTGGCCCGGCTGCCGCGCAGCAACCGCGACTGGATCTTTTACTGAGCGCGGCCTGCCCGTGCGCCTGCCTTGTTCCCCCTTTTTTTTGGAGCCCCACCATGACCTCCACCCCCTCCCCGTCTGCCGCCTCGGCCTTGCAGGCCACCTCCAGCTTTTACGGCGAGCACCCCGCCATGCGTCTGCTGCGCGCGGGCCTGGGCGCCACCGAGCGGCTGTGGCCTGCGCTGGCCGTGCGTGCGGCCTACCGGCTGTTCGGCACGCCGCTTCCGCTGCGCCGGCCCGGGCGCAGCGCGGCGCCGGGCGCAGACTGGCGCACCGAGCGCTGGCCGTTTGAAGACGCCGAGATCACCGTCTACACCCCGCGAGCCCAACCCCACGGCCCTGCCGTTCTGCTGCTGCACGGCTGGGGCGGCCATGCGCGCCAGATGCTGCCGCTGGCCCAGGCCCTGGCCGCGCGCGGCCTGCGCCCGGTGCTGCTGGATTTGCCCGCGCACGGCGGCAGCCGCGGCCGGGTCAGCAACCTGCCGCAGTTCGCCCGCGCCATCGAATACGCCACCGCCCGCCTGCATACGCAGGCATTGGCGCCCGCTGCCGTGGTGGCGCATTCGCTGGCCGCCAACGCCGCTGCGCACGCCGCCAGCCGGGGCCTGGCCACGGGGCGGCTGGTGCTGCTGGCACCGCCCGCATCTCCGCACGAATACACGCGGCTGTTTGCGCAGGTGTTCGGGCTGACCGAGCGCACGCGCGCGGCGATGCAGCGGCGCATCGAGGCGCGGGAGGGCATCCTGATGCGCCAGTTCGAGCCCCCGGCCGTGGGCCCACGCATTGCATTGCCCACGCTGGTGGTGCACGACCGGGGTGACCGCATCAACCGCTTTGCCGATGGGGAGTCCTACCGCGACCACATTGCCGGCGCCACGCTGCTGGCCACCGAAGGCCTGGGCCACCGCAAGATCCTGCAGCAGGCCGAGGTGCTGCACGCGGTGGCCGGTTTTGTGGCCGACGGCGTGGCGTCCGCAGCGGCCCCGGCGGCCGCCGCCCGCTGACGGGCCCAACGTCCCTGCGCTTGACTGCGGTATTGCCCGCGTCGCAGCGCGCCTGTTGTCTACACTCGCCCCCCTCTTCATTGGCGCACGCCCCGCCGGGGCCCTGAGCCCCGCACACGGCGGGGCGCGCCAATGCCCTGCCTTGCCGCGCCGCTGGTCCCCAAGCGCGCATCGGCGCCGGGCCGCGTCCTCGCACTATCCTTGCGACACGGCCCGCTTTCACTCCGGAGCTGTGCAGTTGCCGCCGAAGTCGGCATCCGCCCCGTCCCGCCTTGCTGGCGTTCCGAGCCCCCACTGCGTCGATCCGGCCCCCGTGGCACGCTGCGCCCCGGGCCCTGCGCGGCGGGCGGCGGGGCCTGCGCATCTCCTGGTCGATCAAGCAGCAGAAGAAAGGTGATCCATGGAACTTCTCATCTCGGCGGGGCTGATCCTCGCCATCGTGCTCTGGGGGGTGCTTGCGCCCGATTCGCTGGGCGCCGTGTTCGACACGGCCCTGGCGGCCATCACGCGCAACTTTGGCTGGTTCTACCTGTGGGTGGTGCTGGGGCTGGTGGTGATGGCGCTGGTGCTGGCCTTCAGCCGCTATGGCGACCTGAAGCTGGGCCAGGAGGACGACGAGCCCGAGTTCTCCATCGGCGCCTGGTTTGCCATGCTGTTTGCGGCAGGCATGGGCATTGGCCTGGTGTTCTGGGGCGTGGCGGAGCCCATCTCGCACTACGGTGCGCCACCGCCGGGCATTGCAGCCCACACGCCCGAAGCGGCCAACGCGGCCATGCGCTACAGCTTCTTCCACTGGGGGCTGCACCCCTGGGCGGTGTACAGCATCGTGGCGCTGGCGATTGCGTTCTTTCAGTTCCGCAAGGGCGGCTCGGCGCTGGTCAGCACCGCGGTCATGGCCCTGCCCTGGGCGCCGCTGCAGCGCATTGGCCCGCTGGTCAACATCCTGGCGGTGATCGCCACCGCGTTTGGCGTGGCCGCGTCGCTGGGCATGGGGGCGCTGCAGATCAATAGCGGGCTGCACGGCGCGTTCGGGCTGCCGGTGGGGGCCGCGTCGCAGGTGGGCATCATCGTAGTGACCACGGTGCTGTTTCTGGCGTCGGCGGTGACGGGCGTGACACGCGGCATCAAGTGGCTGTCCAGCATCAATCTGGTGGTGGCGTCGCTCTTGGCGCTGGCGGTGTTTGTGCTGGGGCCCACGGTGGCCATCATTGACACCTTCACCAACACGCTGGGCAGCTACCTCACCGAGTTTGTGCGCATGAGCCTGCGCATGACGCCCTTTCGCGACAGCGGCTGGGTGGGCGGCTGGACGGTGTTTTACTGGGCCTGGTGGGTGAGCTGGTCGCCGTTTGTGGGCCTGTTCATTGCACGCGTATCGCGCGGGCGCACCATCCGCGAATTCATTCTGGGCACCGTGCTGGCGCCCACGCTGGCGGCGTTTGTGTGGTTCTCGGTGTTTGGCGGCACGGCGCTGCACATGGAGATCATGCAGGGCATCCCGCTGGCCGAAGCCGTCAAGGCCGATGTATCGACCGCGCTGTTTGCCATGTTCAACGCCCTGCCCTGGGGCGCCGTGATGTCGTTTGTGGCCACGCTGCTGGTGCTGGTGTTCTTTGTCACATCGGGCGACTCGGCCACGCTGGTGCTGGGCATGATGAGCACCGGCGGGCAGGAGAACCCGTCGGCCCGCGTCAAGATCATCTGGGGCGTGCTGGTGTCCGGCATTGCCATCAGCCTGCTGCTGGCGGGCGGCGTGAAGGCGGTGCAGACCGCCACCATCGTGTTCGCGCTGCCGTTCACCGGCGTCATCCTGCTGATGGCGCTGGCACTGTGGCGCGGCGTGAAGGCCGACTGGGAAGCCGATGAACGCCGGGACCGCGCACTGCGGCGGCGCATGCGCGAGATGGTGGCAAGCCCCGGCAGCGAGGCACCCAACGCCCCCACCCGACGGGCGCCGTGAAGGTGGCAAGGGGTGTGTGCCAAGGTTTGAAGTGTTTCAGGCCCCTGGCGCTTTACCAGCAAGCGCTGGCAGCTATTAAAAGCATAGTGCGTTTCGATCCCGGAAACAACGCGCTCCCGCGCTGGCCGGGTTGCCAGCCGCAGCGTCTATCATCCGCAGCCACACCCGCCGTGCGCCACCGGCGCGCGGTGCCTTTTCTTCACCTGCTGCGACGTCAGACCCTCCCATGCACATGCTCATCTCCGCCTGGCCCGCACTGGTCTGGCTGCTGCCCGCGCTGGCGCTGGTGTCGGCCCTGTACTTTCTGGTCAAGGGCGACCGGCGGGCCCTGGGCCATCTTCTGGTGCTGCTGGCGTGTTTTGTGGTGGGCGCGCTGCTGATGGAGTTCTTCATCTTCATGGCCGCACGCATGGCGCGCTCGGGCAGCGCGCAGGCCAACCCGGTGCTGGGCACGGGCACGCTGCAGCTTCTCATGACCATCGCCAACCCGCGCTCCCTGACGGCGGCGCCGGGTTCGCTGGCCTGGGTGGCGGCGTGCGGCGTGCCGCTGTCGTACCTGTGGCTGGTGGTGACCTGGGCGCTGCATCTGCGCGGGCCCCGGAAGTCGTCCCCCGCACGCAGGAAGGCCGCCAAGGCCCCGCGCAAGACAGCCAGGGCCTGAGAAACTGGCACTGCGCTGGCCACTGCCAGGAATTCAAGTGTTTTTGGCCTCCAGCGCTTTTCCATCAAGCGCCAAAAGCTCTTTTATTGATAGCAAAATTCCCCAAGGCATTGCCGGTTGACGCAGGGCAAAACCCGCGCCAGTGCGCCCGCCCACAATGGCACGCTCCGCCATTGCGTTGTTCTTGCCATGACCCCTCACAGCGACGTTCTCATCGTCGGCGCCGGCCCGGCAGGCCTGTCGCTGGTCATTTCCCTGGCGCAGGCCGGTTTCACCGCCACGGTGGTGGAGCAGCAGGCCGACACCGCACTGGCGCAGCCCGCACCGGACGGGCGCGAGATTGCGCTGACCCACCCCAGCCGCGCCACGCTGCAGCGGCTGGGCACCTGGGCGCACCTGGCCCACCACGAGGTGGGCCAGATCGCCCAGGCCCAGGTGCACGACGGCCCGCTGGGCCACCACAGTGCGCTGCAGCTGGACGCGGCCAGCGGCTCCCACGGTGGCGCGGCGGAAACGGCGCCCGGCGCGCTGGGCTTCATCGTGCCCAACCACGCACTGCGCCGCAGTGCCTACGCGGTGGCAGCCCGCACGCCGGGCGTGCGCATCATTACCCGCGCCCAGGTTACCCGCGTAGCCACGCTGGGTGCGCAGGCCGAGTTGGATTACGTGGCGGCCGACGACAGCGCCGCCGCGCCCCGGCGCCTGTGTGCCCCGCTGCTGGTGGCGGCGGACAGCCGCTTCTCTGCCACGCGCCGCCAGCTGGGCATGGGCGCGCAGATGACCGACTTTGGCCGCACGGTCATCGTCTGCCGCATGCGCCACACCCTGCCCCATGGCGGTGTGGCGCATGAGTGTTTTGGCTACGAACGCACGCTGGCCGTGCTGCCCCTGCCCGACGACCCGGTGGGCGGGCACCCCTTGTGCTCGGTGGTGGTCACGGCCGCTGCCGCCGACGCCGCCGCGCTGATGGCGCTCAGCCCCGAGGCCTTTGCGGCGCAGGTGCAGGCCCAGTTCGGCGCACGGCTGGGGCCCATGCAGCTGGAGGGCGAGCGCCACGCCTACCCGCTGGTCGCCGTGTATGCCCAGCGATTTGCCGGCCCGCGCTGCGCCCTGCTGGGCGATGCCGCCGTGGGCATGCACCCGGTGACGGCCCATGGCTACAACCTGGGCCTGGCGGGGGTGGAGCGGCTGACCGCCGCCCTGGTGGACGCCCGCCAGCGCGGGCAGGACATCGGCAGCGCCGACGCGCTGGCCGCGTATGCCCGCGCCCACCACCGCCACGCCTGGCCCATCTACCAGGGCACCAACGCCATCGTGCGGCTGTACACCGACCCGCGCCCCGTGCCGCGCCTGCTGCGCCAGTGGGTGCTGCAGGGCGCGCGGCGCCTGCCGCCGCTGCAGGCCGCCATCGTGGGGCAGCTGACAGGGCGCCCGCCGGCCTGGGCGCGGTGGCTGGCGCCGTAGCGACCACAGGGGCCGTGGTCGCCGGAGGATTTCCGCGGTTTCAGCGGTCGGCGTCCACCCCGAGTGTGGCCATGCCATAAAGCGGCGCGCCCAGCCAGGGGCGCCACAGCATGTCCAGCGCAATGCCTGTCCAGCCGTAGCACTCCGCCACGCTCTGCTCGCGCAGCAGCGTCAGGCGCGGGTGCACCTGTTCCAGCTCGGCCATGCGGCCCACGCCCCAGCAGAATTCTGCGCCCGTGCGCCCCACGCTGGGGTGGGTGGCTGCATGCCCCACGGCCTGGCGGGTGAGCACGTCCAGCACCATGCGCGAGCCCGGCGGCGCGCACTGCGCAAACTCTGCCAGCACGGCCTGCACCTGCCCGGGCTGCAGGTACATCAATACGCCCTCGCACACCAGCAGCACCGGGTGCGTGCCGGCTTTGCCGGGCAGCCCCAGCCGCTTCCACCAGCCGGGCTGCGCCAGATCCACGCGCGCCTGCTGCGCACGCGGGCAGTGCAGTGGCAGCAGCTGCTCGCGCAGCGCCATCACCTCGGGCAGGTCGGCATCGAGCCAACGGTTGGCGCCCGTGTCGAGCCACTGAAAATAGTGCGTCAGCCCACAGCCCAGGTTGACGCCCAGTGCCTGCGGGTGCTCTGCAAAGAAGGCACGCCCGGCCTCCTTGATGGCGCGCGTGCGCCACAGCACGTTGAGCACGGTGGGCAGGTCGTCCAGGTACGCATTGACGTTGGCCCCCAGCCCGGCCAGCAGGCGGGTGGCCACCGCGTCCTGGCAAGCCAGCCAGGCAAAGTACCGCCCGCCATGCGCGCGGGCGGCCAGGGGGATGAGCAGGGTGCTGGGTACCGCGTGGAGCTGGGCGCGCTCCAGCAGGCAGGGTTGGTCGGTGCCGCAGTCACCGTGTTGCGCGGGGGTGGCCCGTGCGCGCTGCGGGTGGGCGGGGCGGCGTCGGCTCGGGGGCGGCGGCTGAGGCATGGGGCTCTCCTCGGGTGGCGAGAAGGCGCCACGGTGGGTGGGATGCGGGTGGCCCTGGGCACAGGCCTGCCCCATTGTGGACGCCATCGCCCCGCGCGTGGGCAATTTCCGCGCCCGGCAATCATGTATGGCGCGGCCCGCGCGGCGATCTACTGCAGCGCGAGCGACCCCGGAGGCTGAGACGCTAGCCTCTCAGTGGCTTCTGGTTTTGATCAACGCCCAGACCATCTCCACCCCCGCCGCCAGCAGGTCGCCCGTGAACCCGGCATCCGCAGCGCTGGCAGTGTGGCCGAACGCATTTTTATGCCGCTCGCGCTCTGCCCGCGTGCGGTCGCGCTCCAGCGCCACCAGGGCGTCGCCAATATCGACGGAGGGCGACGATGGCGTGCCAGCGTGCGCGCGGGTGCTGGCCTGCGCGTAGCCCTCCATTGCGCGCACCACGGCCTGCGGGTCGATGAGCGAAAACGCGGCGCGGCAGTAGGGGCAGGCGTGGTCTTTGCGGATGTCCACCGGCGCGCCGCAGCTGGTGCAGTAGATGGCGCCCACGCGCTGGGCGAGGTCGTCGATCTCGGGGCGCGTCATGTGGCGCACAAAGCCCTTTTCGACCATGAAGGACGAGAAGGCGCTGAAACGTCCGTGCTGGCGCCCGCACCGGTAGATCATGTAGCGCCCGCTGCGCACCACGTCAAAGCCCTTGGCCAGCGTGGTGTTGCAGCGCGGGCAGGCCATGGGGTCGGCCAGTGGCTGGTGCTGGTCGGTGCGGTGTTCGTGCAGCACGCGGAACAGCTCCACCACCGATGCGGGTGAAAGCTTGAGGTTCTCGTGCCGGTCAAACCACAGGCCTTGGCAGGCAAAGCAGATGTCCAGCTCCAGCGGTTCGCCCTGGTTGCTGGTGAACCGGTGGATCTGCATGGGCTGGCGGCAGGAGGGGCAGGACGGGGCAGAGGTCATGGGCGCCGATGCTAACCCGCAGCGGCCAGGGGTCATCGGCGCCCTGCGTGCGGTGGCCACGCACCGGGGCTGCGCTTCTCAGGCAGAGCCGGGCACCGCATGATTTCAGGGTAAACCCGTAGTGGGCCAGGGCGGCTTGTTACGATGGAGGCTTTGCTGAACGAACCCCACGGAGCGCGCGCGCCTATGTCTTTCGCCGATCGGGTGCTGTACCCAGACTTTCTTTCCCGCACCATGTCCGCCGACGAGGCCGCGGCGCTGATCCCTGCCGGAGCCCATGTCGGCATGAGCGGCTTCACCGGCGCGGGCTACCCCAAGGCCGTCCCCGGAGCGCTGGCCCGCCGCATCGAGAGCCTCAACGCCCAGGGCAAGGGCTTCAAGATCGGGCTGTGGACAGGCGCCAGCACCGCGCCCGAGCTGGACGGCGCCTTGGCGCAGGTGGACGGCATCGAAATGCGCCTGCCCTACCAGTCCGACCCCACGGTGCGCCGCCAGATCAATGCGGGGCACATGCAGTATGTGGACATTCACCTGTCGCATGTGGCGCAGTTTGTGTGGTTCGGTTTTCTGGGCAAGCTCGACGTGGCCGTGGTCGAGGTGGCGGGCGTGCTGCCCGACGGGCGGCTGATCCCCTCGTCCTCGGTGGGCAACAACAAGACCTGGCTGGACCAGGCCGACAAGGTGATCCTGGAAGTCAACGCCTGGCACAACCCGGGCCTGGAGGGCATGCACGACATCTATTACGGCACCGACGTGCCCCCCCACCGCAAGCCCATCCCGATGACGGAGCCCAACCAGCGCATTGGCGAGCCCTACCTGCACTGCGACCCGAGCAAGGTGATGGCCGTGGTGATGACCAACCAGCCCGACCGCAACAGTGTGTACGCCGCGCCCGACGACACCTCCAACCGCATCGCGGGCCACATCATCGAGTTCCTGCAGCACGAGGTAACGAAGGGCCGCCTGCCCAAAGACCTGCTGCCGCTGCAGTCGGGCGTGGGCAACATCGCCAATGCGGTGCTGGCAGGGCTGAACAACGGGCCGTTCGAGAATCTCACGGCCTACACCGAGGTGCTGCAGGACGGCATGCTGGACATGCTGCGCTCGGGCACGCTGGCCAGCGCCTCGGCCACCGCCCTGTCGCTGAGCCCCGCGGCGATGCAGGACTTCAACGAGCGCATCGACTTCTACAAAGAGCGCATCGTGCTGCGCCCGCAGGAGATCAGCAACCACCCCGAGCTGATCCGGCGCATGGGCCTGATCGCGATGAACGGGATGATCGAGGTCGACATCTACGGCAACGTGAATTCCACGCACATCATGGGCTCGGCCATCATGAACGGCATCGGCGGATCGGGCGACTTTGCGCGCAATGCCTACCTGTCGATCTTCATGACGCCGTCGCTGGCCAAGAACGGCGCCATTTCGTGCATCGTTCCCATGGCCTCGCATGTGGACCACACCGAGCACGATGTGCAGATCCTCGTCACCGAGCAAGGCCTGGCCGACCTGCGCGGCCATTCGCCCTCGCAGCGCGCCGAGATCATCATCGAACGCTGCGCGCACCCGGACTTCCGGCCCGAGCTGCACGACTACGTGGCCCGCGCAAAACGCGGCGCGGTGGGCCAGCACACGCCGCACCTGCTGAACGAGGCGCTGTCGTGGCACCAGCGCTATGTGGAAACGGGCAGCATGCGCCTGTGACGAGGCGTCCGCCCTTCACGCGGTGCGGCGCGTGTGCGGGTCAGTCCTTTCAACTGAACCAGTGCGCCGCCGGCGCGGGGCGGCCGAAGTGGTACCCCTGGCCGTATACGCAGCCCATGGCCAGGAGCACCTGGCGCTGGGCATCGGTCTCCACGCCCTCGGCGACAACGTCCAGGTTGAGCGCCCGCCCCAGGCTGAGCACCGCATCAATGATGGCCACACTGCGCGACGGCTGGGCCTTGTCCAGCTCGCCGGTAAAAGAGCGGTCGATCTTGATCATGGACAGCGGGAACCGGTGCACATGGCCCAGTGATGAATAGCCGGTGCCAAAGTCATCCAGCGCCGTGCCCACACCTGCGTCCTTGAGGCGCTGCAGGATCGCAGCCACGGCAGCGGGGTCGCCCAGCAGCGTGCTTTCGGTCACCTCGATGTGCAGCCTGGCCGGATCAAAACCCGTGCGCCGCAACAGCGCCAGGAGCGACCGGTCGAAGTCGCCATTGGCAAAGTGGCGCGCCGATACGTTCAGGGTCAGGAAGCCCCCTTCGTGCACCAGGGGTGCACCGGCCTCGCAGGCCAGGCCGTACAGATGCCAGTCCACTGATTCGATGAGCCCGGTCTGCTCGGCAATCGGCAGGAAGTCGCCCGGGGCCAGCAAGCCCCGCACCGGATGTTGCCACCGCACCAGCGTCTCATAGCCCACCACCTGACCATCTGCCAGGCGCACGATGGGCTGGAAATGCGGCACGATCTGCGCGGTCTGCAGCGCATCGCGCAGCTCCTGCTCCACCTGCAGCACGTCCATCGCAGCGCGCTGCTCGCGGTCATCAAACAGCACAAACCGCTGGCGCCCGCCCTCCTTGGCGCGGTACAGCGCCACATCGGCGTCGTGCAGCAGCTCGTCGATGGTCTTGTGGTGCGTCTTGCCCACTGCGATGCCGATGCTGACCGACAGGCGCAGGGCACGATCGCCCACCTGCACCATCTCCTGCATGCAGGTCTGGATGCGCTGCGCGATCTTGCAGGCCGTGGCCGGCTGCGGGCCGTCCTCCAGAAGAATGGCGAACTCGTCGCCCGACAGGCGGGCGGCCACGTCGGGGGTGCGCACGCACTGCAGCAGGCGGCGCGCCACCTCGCGCAACACGATGTCGCCAGCCTGGTGGCCCAGGCTGTCGTTGAACAGCTTGAATCGGTCCACGTCCAGGTACAGCAGCGCAAAGCCGCGTTGCGGATCGCGCCGGTGGGTGGCCAGCGCCCGCTCCAGCCGGTCGCGCAGATACACCCGGTTGGGCAGGCCGGTGAGGGGGTCGTGCATCACCTCGTGCTGCAGACGCGCTTCGACCTGCTCGCGCATGGCAATTTCCTGGCGCAGCTCCTGGGTGCGCTGCTGCACCCGCTGCTCCAGTTCGCTGTTGAGCGCGTGCAGGGCCTCCGCCTGCTGGCGGCGCTGCACGCTGGTGGCGATCTGGTGCGACACAAAGGTCAGCAACGCGGCATCCTGCTCCCCAAACATCAGGTCGGGGCGGTAGCTTTGCACCGTGACCACGCCCATCACGCCCTGGGCACCCAGCAGGGGCGCGCCCAGCCAGCACACCGTGGCCGTTGTACCTGTTTGCGACTGGATCGCCACCTCACCGCTTGCGCGCAGCTGCTCAAGCCGGCCCGTGTCCACCAGCTGGGTTTGCCCCTGGCGCATGACGTATTCGCTCAGGCCGCGCGCCATGGGGCGGGTCTTCCCGCCCTCGCCCGCCACATCCACGCAGTAGGGAAAGTGCAGGGTGCTGCCGTCGTCCGACACCAGGGCAATGTAGAAATTCTCGGCGTTGATCAGCTCGCCCACGGCCGCGTGCAGGCTGCGGTAGAACTGGTCATCACTTTCCTGGCCATTGGCCAGTGCGGCGATGCGGTACAGCGTGGCCTGCAGGTGGGCGGCACGCTCGCGCTCGGCCACCTGCGCCTGCAGTTGCTGGTTGGCAAAAGCAAGTTCGCGCGTGCGTTCCTGCACACGCCGCTCCAGGGCCTGACGCCCGTGTTTGCGCTCCAGCGCGGTCAGCACATGTTCGGCCACAAAGCCCAGCACCGCGCTGTCCGATTCGGTATAACCCAGCCCTTCGCGGTAGCTTTGCACCGCAATGGCGCCCAGCACCTCTGCGCCCCGGCGCATGGGAACCCCCATGAAGTCCACCGACGGTGTGCCGACCACGGGGCCCCGCACGATACCGAGCTGGCGTGCCACCTCCCATGCCGGGCCGCGCACGGAGCGCGCCTGCCGGATGATGGCCAAGGTGAAACTTTCCTTGAGATCGGCAGCGGGAATCTCCCGCTCGGGGTCGTACATGCCCTCGTCCACCTCGTCCGCAAAATAGATGAAACGCAGGCTGTCACGCTGCGGCTCATACAGCGCAATGAAGAAGTTGCGGGCATACATCAGCCTGCCGATGATGTCGTGCAGGCCGCGCAGCATGCTGTCCATGTCCTGATCGGAAGAGGCGAGGTCCGCCATGGCAAACAGCGCCTGCTGCAACTGGCGCGACTGCTCCAGGTGCTGCACCGAGGCCTGCAGGTTTTGCAGCGTCAGCAGCTCTGCCAGCCGCTGTGTGCACAGGCGCAA
Organism: Acidovorax sp. NO-1; assembly: GCF_000238595.1. Taxonomy (GTDB): domain Bacteria; phylum Pseudomonadota; class Gammaproteobacteria; order Burkholderiales; family Burkholderiaceae_C; genus Acidovorax. The sequence continues at coordinate 62,178 of NZ_AGTS01000075.1, forward strand.
TACACCTGCCGCCGCTGGGCTGATCTGGCTGAGCGAGTCTGGCGCCGCCACCAGCACGGCCTGCGGGCCATCGGCGTCAGAGTGCAAAACGTGGCAAGACACTCCTTGCGCCTGGAGCAGCGCGGCCAGCGTGGACGGGAGCGGCAATGGCAATACCGCCGTGGTGGGCTCGCATGCCACATGATCCCCAGTCTGCCAGAGCACCGCATCGGCGTGCAGTCCACACTCGGCAAGGCTGCTCAGTATTGCACTGGCAGCTGCAGGCACGGTGGTGGCCGCCAGCACCTGCAGTGCGCAAGCCGCCAGATCAGGCCCTGAGCCGTCCCTATCTTTCGCCATCCGATCCATTGACCGCCTTTCGCTGGTTGACCGCCACAGGCCCACACGGGCGCCAAAATCATGGCGCAAGCCGGGTCATCAAGGTTGAACAAATTGTATGCACCGGTGCGCTGCCTCCATTCCTGGCCCACCCACGCGCGCCCAATGCTTGGGCACAATAACCTCCTTTGCAAGACTCTGGCCCCGCGCAGCCCTCCCGCCATGCCCATCTGGAAAAAACCCGCCACCCTGGCCATCATCAACGCCGCCAACCACAACACCGCTGCCGAGCACCTGGGCATCGAGATCACCGAGCTGGGCGATGACTTTGTGCGGGGCCGTGTTCCGGTGGACCACCGCACGGTACAGCCCTTTGGCCTGCTGCATGGCGGGGTGAGCGTGGTCCTGGCCGAGACGCTGGGCTCCATCGGCGCCTACTACGCCAGCCCCGAAGGCCACCACGCGGTGGGCCTGGACATCAACGCCAACCACCTGCGCTCGGCCACCAGCGGCTGGGTCACGGGCACCGCGCGGCCCGTGCACGTGGGCCGCACCACCCACGTGTGGCAGATCGAGCTGGCCAACGATGCGGGCGAGCTGACCTGCGTGTCGCGCCTCACGATGGCGATCCTGGCGCCCCGCTGATCCTGCGACGCCCAGCCCGCGCCACGCGTCTTTTCCTGCGCCTTGGCGCCGCTCGGGCAGCGCCTAACCCGACGTGATCGAGCGCATGGGAGCCGGCGCTGGCAAGGTGTGCAGCGCTTCGCCATCGTCCGCCTGCGACAGCTTGAACACCTGCACCGCCCCGGCCAGGCGCGTGGCCTGCTCGCGCAGGCTTTGTGCGGCGGCGGCGGATTCCTCCACCAGCGCGGCGTTCTGCTGCGTCATCTGATCGAGCTGGTTGACGGCGGTGTTGACCTGGCCGATGCCGTCGGACTGCTCGCCCGAGGCCGCAGTGATCTCGCCAATGATGTCGCCCACCCGTTTGACGGACCCCACGATCTCGTCCATCGTGCTGCCCGCGTTCTGGACCAGGCGCGCGCCCGACTCCACCCGCTCCACCGACGCGCCGATCAGCGCCTTGATCTCGCGCGCGGCCTCGGCGCTGCGCCCGGCCAGCGAACGCACCTCGCTGGCCACCACCGCAAAGCCCCGGCCCTGTTCACCCGCGCGGGCGGCCTCCACGGCCGCATTGAGCGCCAGGATGTTGGTCTGGAACGCGATCGAGTCGATCACGCCGATGATGTCGGCGATCTTGCGCGAGCTCTGGTTGATGTCGCCCATGGTGGTCACCACCTCGCCCACCACCTTGCCGCCGCGTGCGGCCACCTCGGCGGCGGTGCTGGCCAGCTGGTTGGCCTGGCGTGCGGCGTCGGCCGACTGGCGCACGGTGGCGGTGAGCTGGTCCATGCTCTGCGCCGTCTGCGCCAGGCTGCTGGCCGTGGCCTCGGTGCGCGCTGACAGATCCTGGTTGCCGCTGGCAATCTCGGCGCTGGCGGTGGTGATGCTGTCCACCGCCGTGCGCACCTGCTGCAGCATCTGCGTGTAGCGCTGGCGCATGCCTTCGACCTCCTGCACCAGCGCGCCGATCTCGTCGCGCCGTGTGGTGCGGAAGGTTTCAGTCAGGTCGCCCTGCGCCACCAGCGTGATGGCCTGGGTCAGGTCCTGCAGGGGGCGGCTGACACTGCGGCGCAGCATGAGGAACAGGCCGATGGCCAGCAACGCCACCGCCACCGCCATCAGGGCCCACACCGCCATCGTCACGCGCTGCTGGCTGGCCATGGCCTCGCCGTCGGGCACCTCGGCCACCACCCACCAGCCGCCGCTGGTCTTGCGCATCAGGGCCCAGGGGTCCTGTGCGTCGGAGCCCAAAACCGGGGCGGCTTCGCGCACGAAGCCGTCGGGCGATGCGGCCAGGGCTTCAAAAAACGGGCGTGCCTGGGGGTACGCTTCCAGCACGCGCTTGCCGCTCGCCGTGGGGTGGTACACGAATGCTGCCTGGTCCAGCGAAGTGCCGGGGTTGATCACGTAGGTGCCGCCATGCTCGAAGAATTTCGTCTGCGTCACCTGCTTTTGCAGCATGGCGTGGAACACGCTGATGTCGTTGCCGATAAAGAGAAGCCCCACCACCTTGCCCGAGCCGTCCTTGGCCGGCAGGTAGTGCCCCATATAGGGCTTGCCACCCACCACCGTGACGCCGGTGTAAGGCTCGCCCTTGGAGACATTGGCATAGGCCGGATCGTTCTTGCCCAGCAGCGTGCCCTGCTGGCGCTCGCCCTTGTCGTTCTTGACCGAGGTGGTGATGCGGATGAAGTCGTCGCCCTTCTTGGCGAACACCGTGGCGATGCCGCCGGTTTCGCTGGCAAATTTGTCGACCGAGCCGTAGTCCTCGTTGACCAGCGCGCCGTAGCTGCGCAGCTCGCCCGTGGCCTCGTCGAGGTGCATGTTGGCCTCGAAGTAACGCTGGAACCCGCGCATCGTCAGCTGCACCAGCTCGCGGTTGGTGTTGTCTGCTGCGTCCAGCGACTGGGCCACGCTTTGCGCCGTGTTGCCCACGCTGGACACCACCTGCGCCCGGGTGCTGCGCTCGGTCAGCACGGCAATCGCCAGCCCCACCAGCACCAGCACCACGGCAACCAGTGTGATGGCCGTGAGCGTGACCTGGCGCGCGACGGACCGGTTGTTCGCGAGGGATTCGGCCATGGGGGAAGTCTCCTGAAAATGAATGCTAAAAGCCGGCTGAGCCGGTCTTGGAAAGGGGTCCCGGCGCGAGGGAACGCCCTGCTTCACTCTACGGCGAGAGTCTTGTTACATTTATTCACGCATTCCCTTACGCAAAGCTGCGTACTTGCGCGCGGCCGCTGGGCTGCGCGAGGGCGCACAAACGGTTCAGCGCGTCTTCCGGTGCATCCAGCCCAGCCCTGCCGTAGTGCCCGCCGCCGGTTTGTACTCGCAGCCCACCCAGCCGGTGTAGCCCAGCGCGTCGATGGTGTCGAACAGGAAGGGGTAGTTCAGCTCGCCGTGGTTGGGCTCGTGGCGGCCCGGCACCCCGGCGATCTGAATATGCGCCACGCGCCCGGTGGGCAGGTAGCGCTGCAGCTTCATGGCCACATCGCCCTCCACGATCTGGCAGTGGTACAGATCCATCTGCACCCTGAGGTTGGGGGCCTGCACGGCATCGAGCAGTTCGTGCGCGTGGTCCTGCCGGTTCAGAAAGTAGCGGGGCATGTCGCGCAGGTTGATGGGCTCGATGAGGATGTCGCGCCCTGCGTGCGCAGCCTCGGTGGCCGCCCAACGCAGGTTGCTGGCGCACAGGTCCTTGAGCGCTTCACGCTCCACCCCCGGCGGCACCATGCCCGACAGCACATGGATGCGCGGGCAGCCCAGTACCTCGGCATAGCGCAGCGCCTCGTGCACCCCGGCGCGGAACTCGGCCTCGCGCCCCGGCTGCGCCGCCGTGCCACGCGCCTGCTGCTCCCACGCACTGGCCCAGCTGGCGCGGTCGGTGCCGCCAGGCGGAGCGTTGAACAGCACCAGCTGCAGGCCGTTGTCCGCAAGCCGCGCGGCGATGTCGGCGGGCTCGAAGGCATAGGGGAACTGAAACTCCACCGCCGCAAATCCGTCGCGCGCCGCAGCGGCAAAGCGGTCGAGAAACGGCAGTTCGGTGTACATCAGGCTCAGGTTGGCGGCAAACTGGGGCATGGCGGGGCAGGGACAGAAGGTGAGATCAGAGCGCAGCAGCTTATCGTGCAGCCTGGAGCACCCTGCGGTCCTTGCCCGGCATCAACCCGCTGGCCTGCACCAAAAATATGAGTCAAATTGGACCTCAGCGCTTATACAGCAAGCGCTAACAGCTATTAATTTCATAGTTTTATCGCTTCCTGAAAGCCACCCATGCGCATCGGAGAACTCGCCCAACGCACCGGCACCACACCCAAGGCCATCCGGCTGTACGAAGCCCGCGGCCTGCTGGGCAAGGTGGCGCGCGCGGGCAGCTATCGCCGCTATGGCGAGGCGGATGTGGCCCGCGTGTTGCTGATCCGCCAGGCCCAGGCGCTGGGCTTTCGGCTGTCGGAACTGGACGGCCTGCCCCACATCGACACCGCCGCGGGTTGGAACCGCATGGCCGAGCTGGTGGCCGGGCGGCGGGCCGCCGTGGCCGAGGAGCTGGCGCGTCTGGCCGCGCTGGACGCTCAACTGGCCCTGCTGGAGGCCGAGCTGCACACCTGCGACACCCTGGCTGTGCCCGTGGCGACCGAAGCCTGCGCAGCGCCCTCTGCGCTGACGGTGTCACCGCCACTCCACAACCCCGCGCAATTTGCTGCCGCCCATACTGCCGCTGCAGGATTTCCGCCCCCTCAGCGCATACCGCTTGACTCTGCCCCGCGGGGCAAGGTGACGATGGCGCCATCAACACCACCGTGAGGGAGCATCTGTGACAGAGCAGCAAAACATTTTGGTCATCCTGGGCCACCCCGCCACCGACAGCCTGTGCGCTGGCATGGCACGCGCGTATGCCGACGGCGCGCAACAAGCAGGGGCACAGGTGCGGTTTCTGGACGTGGGGCAGCTGGCGTTCAACCCGCTGTTTCAAGGCTACGGCGCCGTCCAGCCGCTGGAGCCTGACTTGCTGGCCGCGCAGGCCGACATTACCTGGGCGCACCACCTGGTGTGGGTCTACCCCATCTGGTGGGGCGCCATGCCTGCGCTGCTCAAGGGTTTCATTGACCGTACGTTCCTGCCGGGCTACGCCTTCAGGTACCGCAAGGGCTCGTCGCTGTGGGACAAGTTGCTGGCCGGCCGCTCGGCGGAGCTGCTGGTGACCATGGACTCCCCGCCCTGGTACTTCCGCTGGGTCACGCGCATGCCCGGCCACCACCAGATGAAGAAGGCCATCCTGGAGTTCTGCGGCATCCGGCCCGTGCGCGTACACAGCTTTGGCCCGGTGCGCAGCGCCAGCCCCGAGCGGCTGGCGCAGTGGGTGGTGAAGGCGCGGCAACTGGGGGAGCGCCAGGGCGCACGCGCCGCGCCGCGCAAGCCACGCCCCGCGCCCGTTACTTCGTCGCCGTGAAGGCTTGAACCGCCGCCCGGCCCACGGCAGGGTCGTCGGTGAAGAAGCCATCAATGCCCGCACGCAGGTAGGCCGTGATCTCGGCCACGCTGTCGCCGCGCACCGTGCCGTCGGTAGTGGGGGCCTTTTTCAGCCCGGCGGGCAGGAAGGCGTTTTCAGGCCGCAGCGTCCAGATGTGCACGGCCAGGCCTTCGGCGCGGGCACGCGCCACCAGCGGGGTAGGCTCGCCCGGTACGCCATCCTTCACCGGCACCACCAGCGTCTTGAAGGGGCCGATGGCGTTGGCATACGTCGCCACCTGCTTGAGGCCCTCGGGCGTGATCAGGTCGGCATAGGCGCGCGTGTTGGCCGCACCCTGGGCCACAAAGTCATACGGTCGGCCCGAAGGGGCGACCAGCTGCACCAGGCGCACGCTGCTCTGCTTGCGGATCGCCTGCAGGTTGCTGACCTCGAACGATTGCACGAACACGGGCGCGTCCTTGTGGTTCCAGCCGTTTTTCTCCAGCACGGCCAGCAGCGGCGCCTCCAGCGGCAGGCCGATGGACTGGAAGTAGGTGGGGTGTTTGGTCTCGGGGTAGATGCCGATCACGCGGCCGGTCTTGGCCGTGGCCGCCTTGGCCAGGTCGATGACTTCCTGCAAGGTGGGCACCTCAAACTGGCCGTTGTAGGCCACGTTGGCCGGGCGCTGCGCGGGGATGCGCTCGCGGGCGCGCAGGGTTTTCAGTTCGGCCAGGGTGAAGTCTTCGGTGAACCAGCCGGTAATGGGTTTGCCATCGATGGTCTTGGTGGTTTTGCGGCCCGCGAACTCGGGACGGTCCGCCACGTCGGTGGTGGCCTCCTTCACCGAGCCGTCGGCGCCCAGGATGGCAATCGCGTTCTCGTGCCGGGCCACCAGCACGCCGTCCTTGGTGATGACGAGGTCGGGCTCGATGATGTCGGCGCCATCGTCAACGGCCTGCTGATAGGCGGCCAGCGTGTGCTCGGGCCGCAGGGCTGAGGCGCCCCGGTGGGCGATGACGGTGGGGGTGGGCGGCCAGGCCTGGGCGACGGCACCCAGCGCCCAGGTGGTGAGCAACGCGGCGGCAGTCACGGCGCGCAGTGCAATGCGTTTCATGCGGATCTCCTGCAAACGGAGACCGCACCTTAGCCTATGCGCTTGACAGCGGCGTGTCGCCGGGGCGTACACCCCGGTAAGCGCTACGCGTGTTCGAAGTGGAAGACTGCGGTACCTGCCCGCGCGTTCGGTAGCCAGCGCACTTCTTCGCCGTCCTGCAGCCCGAAGGAGTCGAGGATGCGCAGGCTGTTCTTGGTGGCCAGCACTTCGAAGTCTTTGTAGGTGCCCACGCGGATGTTGGGCGTGTCGTACCACTGGTAGGGCAGGCGCCGCGTCACGGGCATGCGCCCGCGCAGGATGGACAGGCGGTTGGGCCAGTGCGCAAAGTTGGGGAACGCCACCACGCCGGTGCGGCCCACACGCGCTGTCTCGCGCAGCATGGTTTCGGCATTGCGCAAGTGCTGCAGCGTGTCGATCTGCAGCACCACGTCAAAGCTGTTGTCGTCGAACATGGCCAGCCCCTCGTCGAGGTTGAGCTGGATCACATCCACCCCGCGCTGCACGCAGGCCAGCACGTTGGCGTCGTCGATCTCCACGCCGTAGCCACTGCAGCCGCGCTCGCGCTGCAGGTAGTCCAGCATGGCGCCGTTGCCGCAACCGAGGTCGAGCACGCGCGAGCCTGGGGGCACCAGGCGCGCCAGGGCTTGCATTGCCGCTTTTTCGGTCATGGTTGCAACTCCTTGGCAATGCTATCGAAATATGAGCGCATAACGCCCATGTAGCGGGCGTCATCGAGCAAAAAAGCATCGTGCCCATGGGGCGCGTCGATCTCGGCATAGCTCACGCGGCGGCGGTTGTCGAGCAGGGCTTTGACGATCTCGCGGCTGCGCTTGGGGGAAAAACGCCAGTCGGTGGTGAAGCTCACCAGCAGGAACCTGGCCTGCGCCCGGGCCAGGGCGCGCGTGAGGTTGCCGGCATGGGTGCGCGCAGGGTCGAAGTAGTCCAGCGCGCGGGTGATCAGCAGGTAAGTGTTGGCGTCGAAGTAGTCGCTGAACTTGTCGCCCTGGTAGCGCAGGTAGCTTTCGATCTGGAACTCGATGTCCTGCGTGCTGTATTTCAGCTCCAGGCCTTCTCTCAGTTGACGCCCGAACTTCTCGTTCATCACGTCGTCGCTGAGGTACGTGATGTGGCCGATCATGCGGGCGATGCGCAGCCCCCGCTTGGGGATCACGCCGTGGCGGTAGAAGTGCCCGCCGTGGAAGTCCGGGTCGGTCACGATGGCGCGGCGCGCCACTTCGTTGAAGGCGATGTTCTCGGCCGTGAGGTTGGGCGCGCTGGCCACGACCACCGCGTGGCGCATGCGCTCGGGGTACTGCAGCGTCCAGCTCAATGCCTGCATGCCGCCCAGGCTGCCACCCAGCACGGCGGCCAGTTGCTGGATGCCCAGACGGTCGAGCAACCGCGCCTGGGCGTTGACCCAGTCTTCCACCGTGACCACGGGGAAGTCCGCGCCATAGACCTCGCCCGTATCGGGATGGTTGTGCATGGGGCCGGTGGAGCCAAAGCAGGAGCCCAGGTTGTTCACGCCGATCACGAAGAATCGGTCGGTGTCCACGGGCTTGCCGGGGCCGATCATGTTGTCCCACCAGCCCTCACTCTTGTCCTGCCCGGCGTAGACGCCCGCGACGTGGTGCGAGGCATTGAGGGCGTGGCACACGAGCACGGCGTTCGAGCGGTCGGCATTGAGCGTGCCGTAGGTCTCGTAGGCCAGGTGGTAGTCGCGGATGGACGCACCGCTTTGCAGCGGCAGGACCTCCGGAAAATGCATGGACTGGGGCGTGGCAAAAAACGACATAAAAAAACCCGGCGTCGCTAAAAACGAGGCCGGGCGGATGTGTCGGACGGGTCTTTAGCAGGATTTATAAAGCGCCCGCAAGCTGTGGCAAATCGGCGCGTCTGGCAAATATACCAAAACGGCCGCTGCTGCTCACCCGGCGGGCGTGAAGATCGCCACCAACCCCAGCACCAGAAAAATCACCGCCGAGACCACATGGACAGCGCGAATGGGCACGCGGCGAGTGATGCGCTCGCCCAGCCAGACCACCGGCGCGTTGGCGATCATCATGCCGAGCGTGGTGCCCGCCACCACCCACAGGTAGGCGTTGTACTGCGCGGCCAGCATGACGGTGGCGATCTGGGTCTTGTCGCCCATTTCGGCCAGGAAGAATGCGACCACGGTGGTGCCAAACACCCCCCAGCGTGGCGATCCGTCGGCTTCGCCTTCGTCGAGCTTGTCGGGGATCAGCATCCACACCGCCATGGCGATGAACGATGCCCCCAATATCCAGCGCAGCATCTGCGGCCCCAGGAACGTGGTGACCCAGGCACCGACCGCGCCGGCCAGGCCGTGATTCACCAGTGTGGCGACCAGAATGCCCAGCACGATGGGCCAGGGTTTGCGAAAACGTGCCGCCAGCACCAGCGCGAGCAGCTGCGTCTTGTCGCCCATCTCGGCGAGCGCAACGATGGCGGTGGAAATGAAGAAGGCTTCCATGGGAGGGGGTCCTGTCCGGCCGGATGGGTGGAAAACGCATTGACTGCGCACCGACTCCGGCCATTGGGATCGGCGTGCAGTCAATGGTCTCGCCCAGCTCAAAAACCGCATACGCCATAGGCTCACAGAGCCCAAGTGTGTTGACGCATGCCCCCGGCGCATTGCGCGGCCGGGCGGGCTACTCCCCAAAGACGCGTCGATTTTATCCCATCGACCCCTATGGGGATTTCCCTGCAAACCACACCAATACAGGGCTTTGGACCGGAAACCTCACAAATAAAACCCACAACGCCCATAAAAGTGATTAATAATGGGTTCGCTTTTCTGCGTGCAGGAAAGCAGTTAGCTTAGCGGTGAATGGTCAGTTTCGCGTCTTTGAAGTCGTCACAGGTTTGTTGATTGCGTCGGACTCCATCGCGTTTTTGTGTTTTTTCAGGAGTCCTTCATGGGCAACAAACTTTACGTGGGCAACCTGCCCTATTCTTTCCGCGACGAAGATCTGCAGCAGACCTTCAGCCAGTACGGTTCCGTCGGCAGCGCCAAGGTCATGATGGAGCGCGACACCGGCCGTTCCAAGGGTTTCGGCTTTGTCGAAATGGGCAGCGATGCTGAAGCCCAAGCCGCCATCCAGGGCGTGCATGGCACCAACTTTGGCGGCCGTGACCTCGTGGTCAACGAAGCCCGTCCCATGGAGCCCCGCGCTCCCCGCAGCGGCGGCTTCGGCGGCGGCGGTGGTGGTGGCGGCTACGGCGGTGGTGGTGGCGGCGGTTACGGCGGTGGCCGTAGCGGCGGCGGCGGCGGTGGTGGTTACGGCGGTGGCCGTAGCAGCTACTAAAAAGCCCTTTCAGTCGACCCTTCTGGGTTGACTGAGGCAAAAAAAGGAGCCCAAGGGCTCCTTTTTTCATGGCCGCGCAGCATGGACGCCACAGCACAAATTGATGCTTGCCTTTTCCGCAAAAGTGTGGCGCATAATGAGTTGGCGCGATTTTTCGCGCTTTACAAGTTTGCGGTGATCCGTCAGTTTCGCTGAGAGCGTCATTGAGATTAGCTGGCTGCGTTTTCGGGACTCCATCGCTTTATCCATGTGTTTTTGAGGAGTCCCTCGATGGGCAACAAACTGTACGTCGGCAATCTTCCGTACTCGGTGCGCGACGGCGATCTGGAGCAGGCCTTTGGCCAGTTTGGTGCGGTGACCAGCGCCAAGGTGATGATGGAACGCGACACGGGTCGGTCCAAGGGCTTTGGCTTTGTGGAGATGGGCAGCGACGCAGAGGCCCAGGCTGCCATCAGCGGCATGAACGGGCAGCCGCTGGGAGGCCGCAGCATTGTTGTCAATGAAGCCCGCCCCATGGAACCCCGCCCTCCACGCAGCGGTGGGTTTGGTGGTGGTGGCTACGGCGGCGGCGGTGGTGGTCGCAGCGGGGGGGTGGATACGGCGGTGGCGGTGGCGGTGGCGGTGGCTATGGCGGCGGCCGTGAAGGTGGTGGCGGTGGCGGCTATGGTGGAAACCGCGAAGGCGGTGGTGGCTATGGCGGTGGCGGTGGCGGCGGCCGCAGCGAAGGCGGTTTTCGCAGTCCCTATGGATCCGGCTCACGCAATGGCGGCGGTGGTCGCAGTGGCGGTGGTGGCGGCTACGGTGGTGGTGGCAATGGCTACTGATGCCTCGCCGGCAGGATTTCTCTGAAAGCCCCCTCGGGGGCTTTTTTTACGCCTGGCGCTGGCTGGCACTGCACAAAAAATGGATGTGCGCGCGCTTTGTCTACTGCTCGCTCTGGCGGCGCTTGCGGGGGCGCCCTGCCAGCAGCTTGTCGAACAGCGGGTTGGGCACCAGGCGCAGCAATTTCGCAACCACCCCCATCTGCCACGGAATGACGCGGTAGCTGGTGCCCGCCGTGATGGAGCGGAAGGCCCGGTCTGCAAAATCATCCGCCTGCATCAGGAACGGCATGCTGTAACGGTTCTTGCGCGTGAGGGGGGTGTCGATATAGCCCGGCGAAAGGGTGACCACGCGGACTCCGTGGGGCCGCATTTCTCCGCGCAGGCTCTCGCAATAGCTGATGACAGCCGCCTTGCTGGCGCAGTAAGCGCCGTGTCCTGGCAGGCCCCGTATCCCCGCCACGCTGCCGATGCCGACCAGGGTGCCGCTGCCTCGCTGCACCATGGCATCGACAAAGGGATGGAAGGTGGCCGCCATGCCGATGTTGTTGGTGGCGAAGGTGCGTGCCATCACGTCAATGTCATCGCGCACACCCGTGTCCATTCCCACACTGATGCCGGCATTCGCCACGACCACGTCGGGCACCCCCTGCTGCGCGATGCAGTCCTTGCCCGCCGCGACGATGCTGTCTGTTACGGCAACGTCTGCACTATAAATTTCATAGCTATTGGCGCTTATCCCCTGTGACTCAGCCCACGTTTTTATCTCAGAAGCGCGCCGTGCCACCAATGCGAGGCGGAAGCCAGCGCGGTAAAACCGCAGCGCCAGCGCCTGGCCAATGCCGCTGGATGCGCCGGTGATGAAGACGAGGGGTGTGGTGGTCATGCGGTCTGGTGGCTGATGCGGGCAGGTTAGGGCTTGGCCGTGCCGGGCTGGAGAACGCCACGCACGCGCCCGCGCAGCTGCAGCACCTGGTCCAGGTTGTCGTAGTCCATGGACTCTGCGGTGAAACGGTCATTGCCGCGGATGAGCGTGACGGGCTGGTCGGACCGTACGCGCTCCGTACCGGTATAGGCGTGCAGAAATTCACCCCGAAACTCCAGCCGGGGCTGGGCGGGCGCGCCCGGCTTGGCCGGCAACGGCTCGCGGGTGACGATGGCATTGCCGAAAAGCTGCACTTCCGAAGCATCGGCGTTGGTCAGGGCACGATTGGCCGTAGCCACCGTCAGACGGCCCTGCGGCGTCACCGAGCGCATGCGGACCTGGTCAATCTCCAGCGTGTCGGTGTCGGGGTAGTGCCGCGCTTCGTCGCCCCGCACCTCGCTCTGCAGCCGCCCGGTGGCGTCAAAGCTCTTGACGGAAAACGACTTCATGAAATAGTCCGGCTGATGTCCCAGGGGTCGCTCCAGGGAAGGCAGCTGGGGCATGGGTGCATTGCGCACCAGCCACCACGTGCCCAGCGCCAGAAACCCCATGATCACGACCGGCAGATACAGCGAGAGTTGCTCCCAGCCCTGGCGAATCAGCGGGCGCTTCACGCGGCTGCCCCGCAGAAAAGGGTGTGGCGGTCGTCGTTGCTGCTCATGCGGTGTACTGTTCCAGCAGTTGCGCATAGCGGCCCGTGGCCACCAGCAGCAGATCGCACAACTCACGGGCTGCCCCGTCGCCCCCACGCGCCTGGGTGACGAAATGCGCCGCGTGGCGCACCTCGGTCTGGGCGTTGGCGGGCGCACAGGCAAAGGCGCTGCGGCGCATCACGGGCAGGTCGGGCCAGTCGTCGCCCATGGCGGCGGCCTGGGCCCAGGTCAGGCCCAGGGTAGCCAGCATCTGCTCGGCCGCGGGGCGCTTGTCTTCGGTGCCGAACACGGCGTGCTCCACGCCCAGAGCCTTCAGGCGCACGCGCAGCGGGGCAGAGTCGCGGCCGGTGATCACGGCGGGGGTGATGCCTGCCTTTTGCAGCAGTTTGAGGCCGTGGCCGTCCAGCGTGTTGAAACGCTTGAGTGTCTCGCCCGTTTCGCTGAAATACAGGCCCCCATCGGTGAGCACGCCATCCACGTCGAAAAAGGCCACGCGCACGCCCTGGGCGCGCAGCAGCAACTCGGGGGGGAATTGCAGCACGGGAAAGGTTGCGTCAGAGGTCATTACACAGAGTTTGAACAGGGACGGCCAAAGCGAGTGCACCCGTGGAACCGGCTTCGCCGGGCCAGGGGGTGCGTCCCCCTCGGGGGGAAGGCGCGAAGCGACTCAGGGGGGTCATATGACTTTTGCGCGCATCAGGTCGCCGATGTGCACCACTCCCACCAGGGCGCCCGCTGCGTCCACCACCAGCACGCTGGTGATGGAATGCGCTTCCATCATTTCGGCGGCGTCCACGGCCAGGGCGTCGGGTGCGATGCGGCGCGGGTTGGCGTGCATGACCTGGGCGGCGGTGGTGGAACGCAGGTCGGCCCCGGCCTCGATGCGGCGGCGCAGGTCGCCGTCGGTAAAGATGCCCAGCACCTGCCCGGCGGCATCGACGATGGCCGACGCGCCCAGGCCCTTGGCGCTCATTTCGCGCATGAGGTCGCTGAACGATGCGTCGGGCGGCACACGCGGCACCTCGGCACCGGTGCGCATCACGTCGCTCACATGGGTGAGCAGCTTGCGCCCCAGCGCACCGCCGGGGTGGGATCGGGCAAAGTCTTCGGGGCGAAAGCCCCGGGCATCGAGCAGGGCCACGGCCAGGGCGTCACCCATGGCCAGCTGGGCCGTGGTGCTGGCGGTGGGGGCCAGGTTCAGGGGGCAGGCCTCACGCTCCACACTGCAGTCGAGCACCAGGTCGGCGTGGCGGGCCAGCGTGGAATGCAGGCCGCCCGTGATGGCAATCAGCGGCGCACCCAGGCGTTTGAGCACAGGCAGGATGGCAGTGAGCTCACCGCTTTCACCGCTGTTGGAGATGCCCAGCACCAGATCGTCACCGGTGACCATCCCGAGATCGCCGTGGCTGGCCTCGGCAGGATGCACAAAGAACGCGGGTGTGCCGGTGGAGGCGAGCGTGGCGGCGATCTTGCGGCCGACATGGCCGCTCTTGCCCATGCCCATCACCACCACCCGGCCCCGGGCCTGCAGCACCAGCTGCACGGCCTTGGCAAACACGCCATCGACGCGGGCGGCAAGCCCGGTCAACGCCGCCGCCTCGATATCGAAGGTCTCACGGGCCAGACGCAGGGCCTGATCAGCATCAAAAGGGGGCAGCGCGGCAGGGGCGGGAGTCATATGGCGATTCTATCGACCGGGCCTGCCTGCCACCGTGCAGGGTGCACCAAGCCCACTGGCTCGGCCAGCGCTTTCGCGCGCGGTGGACAGGCGCGGCGGGCAAGGCTCGGATAGCATCGCTGTCATGTCTTCGCTCGCCCTCACACTGCTTTACCTGTTGGCCGCGGTGCTGGGGGTGGTGGTCTGCCGCAGCCTCAAGCTGCCCCCCATGCTCGGCTACCTGGCCGCCGGCGTGCTCATCGGTCCGCACGCACTGGCACTGGCGCAAAACTCCGAAGGTGTGCGCCACCTGGGCGAGTTCGGCGTGGTGTTCCTGATGTTCGCCATCGGGCTGGAGTTCAGCCTGCCCAAGCTGCGCGCCATGCGCAAGCAGGTGTTTGGCCTGGGGCTGATGCAGGTGGTGCTGACCATGGCCGTGGTGACCGCGCTGGCCCTGGTGCTGTCCCGCTGGGTGGGCGGCGTGTGGGACATGGGCTGGCAGACGGCGCTGGCGCTATCGGGCGTGATGGCCATGAGCAGCACGGCGATTGTGGTCAAGCTCATGGCCGAACGGGCCGAGCTGGAGAGTGAACACGGCCGGCGGGTGATGGGAATCCTGCTGTTCCAGGACCTGGCCGTGGTGCCGCTGCTGGTGCTGATTCCTGCGCTGGGGTCGTCGCCCGACCAGCTGCTCACGTCACTGGGCTGGGCGCTGATCAAGGCCACGGTGCTGGTGGGCCTGCTGCTCACCGGCGGGCAGCGGCTGATGCGCTGGTGGCTCACGCTGGTGGCGCGGCGCAAGAGCGATGAGCTGTTCATGCTCAACCTGCTGCTGATCACGCTGGGCCTGGCCTGGCTGACGGAGCTGGCGGGCCTGAGCCTGGCGCTGGGCGCCTTCATCGCGGGCGTTCTGGTGTCCGAGACGGAGTACAAGCACCAGGTGGGCACGGACATCCGGCCCTTTCACGACGTGCTGCTGGGCCTGTTCTTCATCACCATCGGCATGATGCTGGACTGGCACATCCTGGTGGACCGCTGGGCCCTGGTGCTGCTGCTGCTCACGGTGCCGCTGTTGCTCAAGCTCGCGATCATCCTGACGCTCGCGCGCGGCATGGGTGCCACCACCGGGGTTTCATTGCGCACCGGGCTGTACCTGGCGCAGGCGGGCGAGTTCGGCTTTGTGCTGCTGTCCCTCACCCAGACCCATGACCTGGTGCAACCGGCGCTGATGAACCCCATCCTGGCGGCCATGGTGCTGTCGATGCTGGCCACGCCGTTCCTCATCTTGTACAGCAACCCCATCGTGATGAAGCTGGTGGCCAGCGACTGGCTGCAGCAGTCGTTGCAGATGACGTCCATCGCCCGCAAGGCCATCAACACCAGCAGCCACGTGATCATCTGCGGCTACGGCCGTTGCGGCCAGAACCTGGCGCGCATGCTGGAGCACGAGGGCATCCCGTACATGGCGCTCGACCTGGACCCGGACCGCGTGCGCCAGGCCGCGGCGGCGGGCGATTCGGTGGTGTATGGGGATGCCACCCGGCTGCAGGCGCTGATGGCCGCCGGCCTGGTGCGCGCCAGTGCCGTGGCCATCACCTACATCGACGTGCCCGCAGCGCTGAAGGTGCTGGCCAATGCGCGCTCTCACGCGCCGCAGGTGCCGGTGGTGGTGCGCACGCAGGACGACCTGTACCTGGACAAACTGCAGGAGGCCGGCGCCACCGAGGTGGTGCCCGAGGCCATCGAAGGCTCGCTGATGCTCGCCAGCCACGCTCTGGCCCTGGTGGGCGTGCCCATGCGCCGCGTGCTGCGGCTGGTGCAGGAACAGCGCGATGCGCGCTACAACCTGCTGCGCGGCTACTTCCATGGCGCGGACGACGACACGGTGCACGAACGCGACCAGGAGCGCCTGTCCACCATCAACCTGCCGCCCGGCGCCACCTCGCTGGGCCGCAACCTGGGACAGCTGGCCCTGCCGGCGATGGGTGTGCGGGTGGTGAACCTGCGGCGCGGCAATGGGCACATGAGCCCCGCGGTGGACGAAGCGCAACTGGCAGAAGGCGACACCCTCGTGTTGTCGGGCCACCCTGCCGCGCTCTCGCTGGCCGAGGACAGGCTGCTGCGCGGATGAACGGGTTTTCAAAAGCCCAACGCCGCAAACAGCTCCTCCGCCCGGGCTGACGCAGCTTCGTCCATGCGCATGGGCCGGCCCCATTCGCGCTGCGTCTCGCCGGGCCACTTGTTGGTGGCGTCCATCCCCATCTTGCTGCCCAGGCCGCTCACGGGCGAGGCGAAGTCCAGGTAGTCGATGGGTGTGTGCTCCACCAGCAGCGTGTCTCGCCCTGGGTCCATGCGGGTGGTGATGGCCCAGATCACTTCCTTCCAGTCGCGCACGTCCACGTCGGCATCGACCACCACGATGAACTTGGTGTACATGAACTGGCGCAGGTGGCTCCACACGCCCATCATCACGCGCCGCGCGTGGCCGGCGTAGGCCTTGCGGATGCTCACCACCGCCATGCGGTAACTGCAGCCTTCGGGCGGCAGGTAGAAATCCACGATCTCTGGGAACTGCTTTTGCAAGAGCGGGATGAACAGCTCGTTCATCGCCAAACCCAGCACGGCGGGCTCGTCGGGCGGTTTGCCGGTGTAGGTGCTGTGGTAGATCGCGTCTTTGCGCAGCGTGATGCGGTCCACGGTGAGGACGGGGAACTCGGCGCATTCGTTGTAGTAGCCGGTGTGGTCGCCGTACGGCCCTTCCAGCGCGTGCTGCCAGCCGCTCGCGTGGTGGGTATCGGGCTGGATGTGGCCTTCGAGCACGATTTCGGCGGTGGCAGGCACCGAGAGGGGCACGCCCAGCGCGGGCGCCACCTCCGTGCGTGCGCCGCGCAGCAGGCCTGCAAATTGGTACTCGCTCAACGCATCGGGCACGGGCGTGACGGCGCCCAGCAGCGTGGCGGGGTCGGCCCCCAGCGCCACCGCCACGGGGTAGGGCTGGCCGGGGTACGTAGCGCAGTGATCGGCAAAGTCCAGCGCGCCACCCCGATGCGCCAGCCAGCGCACGATGACCTGGTTACGCGAGAGCACCTGCTGGCGGTAGATGCCCAGGTTCTGCCGCGCCTTGCGCGGACCGCGCGTGATGGTCAGACCCCAGGTGATGAGTGGGGCCACGTCGCCGGGCCAGCAGTGCTGCACGGGCAGGCGGGCCAGATCGACATCGGGCCCTTCCCACACCTCCTGCTGGCAGGGTGCGCCGCGCGCCACGGTGTGCGGGGCCATGTTCCACAGGGTCTTGAGCAGCTGGCCCATGCCCAGCATGTCCTTGAAGCCTTTGGGGGCCTCGGGCTCCTTGAGCGTGGCGAGCAATTCGCCCAGCGCGCGCACACCGCGCAGGTCGGCCACGCCCATGGCGCGGGCCACGCGGTCGGTGGTGCCAAACAGGTTGGTGAGCACCGGCATGCGGTGGCCCGTGGGCTGGGTGAACAACAGCGCCGGGCCGCCTGCGCGCAGCACGCGATCGCTGAGCGCGGTCATCTCCAGGTGGGGCGACACCGGCTCCGCCACGCGGCGCAGATCACCCGTGGCTTCGAGCTGGGCCATGAAGTCGCGCAGGTCGCTGTAGGCCATATCAGGTCCAGAATTTGAATGAAATTGGCCGCTAGCGCTTGTACAACAAGCGCAAACAGCTATCAATTATGGAGCACTCCGCTCCAGACCCTGCCACCGGGGCGCCAGGTCGTGCTGCACATCGATAAGGTCGAGCGCGCGCGCCACGCTGTAGTCCACCACCTCGCCCACGGTCTGCGGGCGCAGGTAGAAGGCGGGCAGCGGCGGGCAGATGATGCCGCCCATCTCGGTCAAGGCCACCATGTTGCGCAGGTGCGTGAGGTGCAGCGGCGACTCGCGCACCATCAGCACCAGGCGGCGGCGCTCCTTGAGGGCCACGTCGGCCGCGCGCGTGAGCAGGTTGTCGGCCAGGCCGTGCGCAATGGCGGCGAGTGTGCGCATGGAGCAGGGTGCCACCACCATGGCATGGCACTGGAACGAGCCACTTGCAATGGCCGCACCCACGTTGGCCACGTCGTGCACGCGGTGCGCCAGGGCCTCCACCGCAGCGCGGTCCATGTCCAGCTCGTGCTGCAGGTTGCGCCAGCCTGCGTCGGAGACGACCAGGTGCGTCTCGATGCCGCTCTGGCCCTGCAGCACCTGCAAGAGGCGCGCGCCATACACGGCGCCGCTGGCGCCCGAGATCGCGACGATGACGCGGCGGGTGTGGGCAGCATCAGCCATGCGAGGGCTCCACGGCGGCAGAGCGAGCCAAGGGTTGCGCCTGCTGGTCGGCCTCCACCTGCTCCAGCACCAGCGCGGCCTGCACGGGGTCGAAGTCTTCGTGCGCGCGTTTTTTTACGCCGTACTGCTGCAGCTGGTAGTGCCGGTCGGCCACGATGCCGTGGCGCGCCAGCGTGCTTTTGACGCAGACCAGCGGACAGCCGTCGAGCGCGATGATGGGCCGGCCCGAGCGCACGGTTTTCATGAGGTGCGGCACGTCGCCGCCCACCCCGGCGATGCACGACATCTCGGCCACGCCGCGCCGGTCGAGCTGCAGCGCCACGTGGTTGGCCAGCTGCGCGGCGCTGGAGCAGCCCGAGCAGGAATAGACCAAGGGGTGGTTCTGGGGATGGGTGTCGGTGGCCATGCTCATCCTCTGTGGCGTGGTGTGGGGTCGAGGTGCCGCCGCAGGTGGCCCAGCACCTGGCGCGGTGCCAACTTCTGCGCCCACTGGCGCGGGTCCAGCACCGGCAGCTCGATGGCATCGAGCGCGTTCTTCACCACCAGGCCCAGCTCGGTGTCGCCCTCCATCGACAGGCGGCGGCTGAAGAACAGCGTGTCCGGGTCTTGCTGGCGCTGGGCCAGCAGCAAAAAATCGTGGGCCGTGGCGCTCAGCGTCACGTCAGCCACCTGCGGCAGCACCAGCGGGGCGTGGGGGGCGAAGCGCTGGCCTGTCCAGGCAAAGTCAAAGGCCAGGCGCGCATCGCGCACTTGCACCCGCATCTTCTTGTGGAGCAACAAGCGGCCCACGTCATCGGGCAGGTGCCGCGCGAGCGCCAGGTTGAGCGCCGTCACCAGCAGCATCGAGCCGGGGTAGGCGGGCAGGCGCGCCAGCAAAGCCCCCACGGGCGGCGGCACCAGCCGTGGGTTCGCGGCAGGGGTGGGCGAAGAAGGGAAAGCAGCCATAGGTTGAAGACGGGCCCTCAGGCCACGTAGAAAAACACGGTGAAGAAGTGGCAGACGCTGCCGCCCAGCACAAACAGGTGCCACAGCCCGTGGCCGTGGCGCACGCGGTGGTCCAGCGCATAGAAAACGATGCCCAGCGTGTAGCAGGCCCCGCCCGCCAGCAGCCAGGCAAACCCGGCGGGCGTGAGCGCCTGCCACAGCGGCACCACGGCCACCAGCGCCAGCCAGCCCATGAGCACGTAGATAGCGAGCGACAGCACGCGTGCACCCCGCGCCCACCAGATCTCCTGCGCAATGCCCAGCAGGGCCAGGCCCCACACCACGCCCAGCAGCAACCAGCCCCAGGCGCCGCGCAGCGACACCAGCGCAAACGGCGTGTAGCTGCCCGCAATCAGCAGGTAGATGCTGCAGTGGTCCAGCTTTTGCAGCACGGCCTTGATGGGGCGCCGGCGCACGCTGTGGTACGCGGTGGAGGCGGCGTACAGCGCCACCAGCATGGCGCCGTAGATGCTGAACGCCACCACCTTCCACGGGTCGCCCAGGCGCGCCGCGAGGGTGATGAGCACGGCCGTGCCCGCCGTGGCCAGCAGGGCGCCCACCAGGTGGCTGATGCTGTTGAAACGTTCGCCGGGGTACATGCGTTGCTGGTCCTGCTTCTATCGCGTCATTCCGGCCCGCGCTGCAACCCCTGCTCCAGCCCCGGGCGCCCGAACCAGTAGCCGTTGCAGGGCAGATCGGGCATGAAGGGCTGCATGCGCTCCACAAAGTCGGGCGCCTTTTCAGCGGTGGCTTCCGCAGCTGCGGCACGGCGGGCTTCGTCAAACGAGGCAATCACCTGCGCCATGTGCTGGGCCTGCGGGCTCAGGCGCACCACGTCCACGCCCCGGGCGCGCATCGCGGCCAATTCGTTGGCCAGGTTGTAGACGCGGGCCGATTGCGTTTGTGTGCCATTGAGCACCAGAAAACCCTCGCTCTCGCGCGTGCGCAGCGGCAGTCCGTCAGCATGGTCGAGGCAGCTGAACTGGCAGTCGTCCTTGGGCAGGTTGCGGTGGCGCGCGGTGAAGCAGCGTGCCGAATAGGCCAGTGGCATGCGCCCGTAGGCAAACACCTCTGTCTGCATGCCTGCGGGCCGCTGCGCCAGCACGGCAGCGAGCGCGTCCTGCGACATTTCGAGCGGCATCACCCAGCGGGCGGCGCCCAGCTGCGCCATCCATTGCAGCGAGTGCGCGTTGTAGAGGTTCAGGTGCGGCCCGGCCACAAAGGCCTGCGGCCCGGCAGGTGCGCGTGCAAGGCAGCTCACGGCCCCCATGTCATTGGCCTCGACCAGAAACTCGCAGTTGCCCGTGATCTTGTGCATCACGCCCACGTCGGCGCTGGACTCGATGAGCACCTGGCTGGACAAGACCGCCTCCTTGCCCGAGTCCCGCAGCATGCGCGCCAGCGCCAGCCAGTCGGCCAGGCGCAGCTCATGGCGGCGTGAGCACACCGTCTCGCCCAGGTACACCACATCCACAGGCGTGGCGGCCATGGCCTCGTAGAACGCGAACACGGTGTCGCGGGGCCAGTAGTAAAGCAGCGGGCCGAGAGAGAGTTTCATGGGGCGGTCTCCGGGGTTTCATCGTGATATTTCGGATTCAAAGCGGCGCACCGACCTTCGATCTGGCGCGATCCAGGCCAGGGGACGCCGCGCAAGGGCCGCCAAGCCGCGTATGCGGCGCTTCGCTGGCGTGCGCTGGCGTTGTCCCCCTTCCCCCAGCGCGAAGCGCGTAGAGAGAAGGGGGAAGCCGCGCAGCGGCTCAGGGGGTTGTCGCCTGATCATTTCATTTCCACGGCCGGTGGTAAGCACCCAGCGTGTGCTGCTGGCCTTCAGCCACCTGGTCCAGGCTGGCCATCCAGCGCGTCTTGGGCGCATAGCGGTGCGGGTAGGCCAGGCACTGGTCCATGGCCTCGCGCCAGACCTGGGTGACCTGCGCCACATACGCGGGGCTGCGCTGGCGGCCTTCGATCTTGATGGCGCGCACACCCATCTTGAGCAACTGGGGCAGCAGCTCCAGCGTGTTGAGGCTGGTGGGCTCTTCGATGGCGTAGTAGTTCTCGTCATCCCCCACGTCGAAACGCCCCTTGCACAGCGTGGGGTAGCCCGCGTTCTCGCCGGGCGCATAGCGGTCGATGAGCACGCCGTTCAGGCGCGACTCGCAGCCCTGCGGCGTCTCCACCCAGCGCACGGCCTTGGGCGGAGAGCACACGCCGTGCGTGTTGGGCGATTCGCCGGTCACGTACGACGACAGCGCGCAGCGCCCCTCGACCATCACACACAGGCTGCCGAAGCCGAAGACTTCGATCTCGACCGGCGTGCGATCGATGACCTGGCGCACCTGCTCCATCGAGAGCACGCGCGGCAGCACGGCGCGCACGATGCCGAACTGCTCGCGGTAGAAGTTGATGGCCTCGTAGTTGGTAGCCGAGCCCTGCACCGACAGGTGCAGGCGCAGCCGGGGATGGCGCTGCACCGCGTAGTGCATGAGGCCGGGGTCGGCCAGGATGACCGCGTCCACGCCCAGGTCCACCGCCTTGTCCAGTGCGCTGCGCCACGGGCCGGGGTTGCTGGCCTGCGGGTAGGTGTTGAGCGCCATGAAGACCTTGCAGCCGCGTGCATGCGCATAGGCAATGCCGTTGGCGATGGCGGCCTCGTCAAAGTTGAGGCCCGCAAAGTTGCGCGCGTTGGTGGCATCACGCAGGCCCAGGTAGACGCAGTTGGCGCCGTGGTCCACGGCAGCTTTCAGGGCGGGCAGGCTGCCGGCGGGGCAGACGAGTTCCAGGGCGGGGGTTGCAGCCTCGTCGGCACGCACCGCCTCCATCGGGTTCAGGGGTTGCATCACAAACATTCAAACGCCGGCCCCGACAGGGAGCCACAGCACTGGGCGCGACCATACGGGGGAGGCCGCACGCATCCGCTGATCTTCATCAACGGCAGTGCACAATGCCGCAGCAATGCAGTCGGGTTTTGATGTGCCCCTACCTTCCCGGTGCGCCGCCCTGCCGACCGGCCTTGACTTGCATCAGTCCACCCTCCCAACGCCCTACCGCACGCCCCGAGCGCTCCCCTGCCGTGAACAAGAACCTGTGGTTGCTGGCCCTGTGCCAGGGCCTTTTCCTGACCAACAACGTTGTCTTCATCGCCATCAATGGCCTGGTGGGCCTGCAGCTCGCGCCCTTTGGCTGGATGGCCACGCTGCCGGTGATGGGCTATGTGGTGGGCGGTGCGCTGTCCACACCGCTGGTGGCCAGGACGCAGATGCGCTGGGGCCGCAAGGTGTCGTTCCAGATCGGGCTGGCCGTGGCCGTGGCATCGGCCGCGCTGTGTGCCTGGGCGGCGTTCAGCGCAAGCTTCTGGCTGCTGTGCACCGCTACGCTGGTGGCGGGCTACTACAGCGCCAACGGTGGCCTGTACCGCTTTGCCGCCGCCGAACTGGCCAAGCCGGACTACCGCGAAAAGGCCGTGTCGCTGGTGCTGGCCGGGGGCCTGCTGGGCGCCGTGGCGGGCCCCAATCTGGCCAGCGCCACGCGCACCTTGTTCCCGGTGCCGTTTGCCGGCGCCTACATCGCGCTGATCGGCGTGGCGCTGTTGTCCATGCTGTGCATGTCGGCGATCCGCTTCGAAGCCCAGCCGGTGGTACTCAACGCGGCGGGCCAGCGCGAGCAGGGGCGCCCCTTGACGGTGCTGCTGCGCCAGCCCGCGATGGTGGTGGCCATCCTGGGCGCGGCGCTGGGCTACGGCGTGATGAACCTGCTGATGGCCGCCACGCCCCTGGCCATGCAGGTGTGCGGGTTTGACTTTGATGCGTCCGCGCTGGTGCTCGAATGGCACGTGATCGGCATGTTTGCCCCCGGCTTCTTCACCGGGCACCTGATCAAGCGCCTGGGCGTGCTGCCGGTGATGGGCGCGGGTGTGGCGCTGAACTTCGCTTGCGTGGCCGTGGCCCTGATGGGTGTGGAGCTGCACCATTTCGGCATCGCCCTCTTCCTGCTGGGCGTGGGCTGGAACTTTCTGTTCACCGGCGGCACCGCCCTGGCCATGACGGCCTACCGCCCCGAGGAGAAAGACCGCGCCCAGGCCGCCATCAACTTCTGCGTGTACGCCACGCTCGCGCTCAGTGCCTTTTCATCGGGGGTGCTGGTCACCACGCAGGGCTGGACGCTGCTCAATGCGGGCTCGCTCGTGCCCATTGCGGTGACAGGCGCGGCGCTGGTATGGCTGGCAAGGCATCGCCGCCGTGCGGTGCCGGAGACACCAGCCTGACAAACGGACAAATGCTATATTATTTATAGCTGCTAACGCTTGTCACACAAGCGCCGGAGCCCATTTTTGCTTTGAGTCACGCGGGACAACGCTGCACCAGCCACCGCCGGAGCATGTCGAACACCGGCTCGGCCAGTTCCGGGCTTTCGTTGAACAGCTCGTGGTACAGGGGCTCGAAGCAGTGGGACTGCACCACGGCCTTGGGCGCTGCCGCGGCAAACGCCCGGCTGCCGGCAGGGTTGACCAGCTTGTCGCTGCCCGCCCACAGCAGCAGCGTGGGCACGCTCCAGTGCGCGGCCCGCGCCACCGTGGCGGGCCCGGCGGAGGCGATGAAGCGGGCCAGGCGGGCGCTGATGCGGTCGTGGCACAGCGGATCGGCCAGGTAGGCGGCGGCAACGGCAGGGTCGTGCGACAGGTACTGCGCGTCCAGCCCGTTGCCTACCCGCAGGTTGGGTGCGACGTGCGGCAAGGTGGCCAGCAGCAGCTTTTGCACGGCGCCCAGCCCCGCGTCGAGCGCGGGGGAAGACAGCACCAGTGCATCCACGGGCCGCATCTTCAGCGACACAAAGCGCGACGCCACCAGCCCACCCATGCTGTGGCCCAGCAGCACCAGGGGTTGGCCTGCAGGGACGCGCGCCCGGGTGGCGTCCACCAGGTCGGCAAGGTCGTCCAGCAGCCGCATGTCCGACGTCAGCCCGCCGCGCGGCCCTCCGGACTCGCCGTGCCCGTACTGGTCGTAGCCGCGCACGGCAAACCCCCAGTCGTTCAGGCGGCGTGCCAGTGCGTCGTAGCGGCCCACATGCTCGCCCAGGCCGTGCACCAGCAGCACTGTCCCCCGGCAGGGCTCACCTTCTGGCAAGGGCCAGTCCTGCACGGCCAGGTTCTCGCCATCGCTGGCGGTGAAGGTGGTCAGGGTCGAGGGCGCAAGCTCGTCGTCGTCGAGGGTCATGGTCAAAGGGCTGGGTCGGACAAGGGAACAAAACGCGGATCAGGCGGGGCGCAATACCGGGGATGCCGAGCAAGGGCCGCCCCGCAGCGAGGGCATCGTCCTCCTTCCCGAAGCCGCGCAGCGACTTCGAGCGAAGGGGGGAAGGCGCGCAGCGCCTCAGGGGGTTGTAACCGAGTTTTCCGCCATGGCGGCAATCACATGGGCCACCGACGCCGTAAGGCGCTTGGCGTAAGGCACATGCAAAAACTCGTTGGGGCCGTGCGCGTTGCTCTTGGGGCCGAGCACGCCGCAGACCATCATCTGCGCTGTGGGGAAGCCTTCGCTGAGCATGTTCATCAGCGGGATGGTGCCGCCCTGGCCGATGTAGCCGCAGGACGTGCCGAAATGCGCCTGGGAGGCCTCGTTGAGCGCCTGCTCGAACCACGGCGTGGTGCTCGGCGCGTTCCAGCCGGTAGCGCCGCTGGTGCCCTGGAAGGTGACCTTGGCCTGGTAGGGCGCGTTGTCTTCGAGAAGGGTTTTCAGCTCCTGCACGGCCTGGGCTGCATCCACCAGCGGGGGCAGGCGCAGGCTGAGCTTGAAGGCGGTGTAGGGGCGCAGCACGTTACCGGCGTCCTGAAGCGCGGGAAAGCCTTCGGCGCCGGTGACGCTGAGCGTGGGTTCCCAGGTGCGCTTGAGCAGGGCCTGCACCGGGTCGGTGGTGGTGGGCAGCGCGAAGGTGGTGGAGCCGCCGCAGTCGTAGTGCGCCCAGGGAAAGCGGCGGTAGACCTCTTCGCCCAGGATGGCCGCCGTGGCGCGGGCCTGGGCCAGGCGGTCTGCGGGCACTTCGCAGTGGAAGCTCTGGGGCAGCAGACGGCCGGTCTTGCTGTCTTCCAGTCGGTCGAGCACCTGGCGCATGATGCGGAACGACGAGGGCACCAGGCCCGAGGCGTCACCGGAGTGGATGCCCTCGGTGAGGATCTCCACCTTGAGCGTGCCGGTGGCCATGCCGCGCAGGCTGGTGGTGAGCCACAGCTGGTCGTAGTTGCCGGCGCCCGAGTCCAGGCACACCACCAGCGCCACGTTGCCCATGCGGGGCTTGAGGGCGTCGATGTAGGGCAGCAGGTCGCGCGAGCCGCTTTCTTCGCAGGTTTCGATCAGGCCCACGATGCGCGGATGGGGCACGTTCTGGCGCTTGAGCTCCTGCACGGCGGCGATGCTGGCATACACCGCGTAGCCGTCGTCGGCGCCGCCGCGGCCGTAGAGCTTGCCGTCCTCGTACTTGGGGGTCCAAGGGCCCAGATCGCTGCGCCAGCCAGAGAACTCGGGTTGCTTGTCGAGGTGGCCGTACATCAGCACGGTGTCGGTGGCGCCGGCCTGGGTGGACTCGATCTCGAAGAACAGCACGGGGGTGCGGCCTTCCAGGCGCACCACTTCCAGCTTCAGCCCCTCCACCTTCTGCGATTCGACCCAGGCGGCGGCGTTGCGCACCACGGTGTCCAGCAGGCCCTGCTCGGCCCAGTCGGGCGAAAACATCGGCGACTTGGCGGGGATGGCGATGTAGTCGGTGAGCTGGCGCACGATGTCGTTGTCCCAGGCCTGGCTCACCCGCTCCAGGGCGAGTGCAGGTTGCAGGACATTGGGGGGAACACGGGCGTTCATAAAAAGGCTCTCCTGAAAACGGGTGATCTTGTGGACCGAAACCTGCATTCCAACACAAGGTCTGTGCAGACGCCAACCTAGCCGCACATGCCCGCGCTCAGTACCGGGATGCCGCGTCCGCGCCCGAATAGCTGTCGGCGGTGGCCTGGGATGCGGGGCGCCGCAAGGCCGTGGCCACCTCCACGCGGTTGCGGCCTTTTTCCTTGGCCTCGTAGAGCGCCCGGTCTGCCGCCGCTATCAGCATGTCCCAGCTGTCGCCGGGCTCCAGGCGTCCACCGAACACGCCGATGCTCACGGTGACGGCAATGGTCTGGCCCTCCGCGCTTGCAGCACCCGCGCCAGCATCGCCGCTGGTGCGAACCGGGCAGCGGGATTCCTCCACCGCCCTGCACAGGTACCGCGCCAGCTGCTCGGCGCCTGCCAGCGTGGTGTCGGGGAGCACCACCATGAACTCCTCGCCGCCGTAGCGGCCCACCAGGTCTTGCGACCGCACGCGCGCACTGAGCACATTCACCACACTGCACAGCACCTGGTCGCCCACGGGATGGCCATAGCGGTCATTCACGTGCTTGAAATGGTCGATGTCCACCATCATGAGCGCGATCGATTCGCGGGTGCGCACGGCACGGGCCACGTCACGGTCCAGCGCGGCAATCAGCGAGCGCCGATTGGCCACCCCCGTGAGCGGATCCAGCGCGGCCATCATGCGGTTGTTCTCGTCGGCGCGGTCGCGTGACATGAACACAAACCCTATCGAGCTGACCAGCACCACCGTGAACGTGGCCACAAAGGTGAGGGTCTGCAGGCCGCTGCCCTGCAGGATGTTCGTGGCGCCTGCGCCCCCCTGCAACCCCATGGCCAGCAACGACCGGCCCAGCAACACCGCGCCTTCCAGCGCAAACCCGCCCACCAGCAGCCACTGCCCGCGCCCCACGGTGGACCGGCGGTGCTCCAGCGCGATGGCCATCGCCCACAGGGCCTGCAGCCCGATCAGGAGACCGACCCAGCCCACCCGCGCCGCGAAGTTGTCCATGAACACGATCACCAGTGTCGTAACCAGCGCCGGCGGCACCAACAGCAGCAGCCAGCGGGGCTGGCGCCCCTGGAACTGGTAGATGGCGGCAATCATCGCCACGAACACACAGGACAACAGCAGGTTGCCCACCACGATGGACAGCACATCCGGTACCCGGCCGCGCAGCATGAGCAGCACATGCCCCAGCGCGTTGACGAGCAGGCCCGCCGCCCAGTAGCCCAGCCCATCGCGTCGTCGCCCCCAGCCCACCACGGCCAGGGAGGCCGCCATCAGCAGCGAACTGACGATGATCATCGCCAGCATGGTGGGGACGTGGGCAGCCATGAAATGCAGGGACAGCAAAGGATGGAGGGGGTTTCAGGCCAGCATAAACCAAGGTGGGCAAAACCGGAGCCAGAAAAATTGCACCAGCCCCCGGTGCAACCCGCTGCGGTTCCGGCTACGCGCTGCCGACTTCCTGCCGGGCCAGGCGCTCGCTCTTCCAGTACACATCGTCGCCGTCATCCACGCGGTTGAGCACGCGGGCGAGCACGAACATCAGGTCGGACAGGCGGTTGAGGTACTGGCGTGGAGCGTCGTTGATCGCCTCCTCATTGCCCAGCGCCACCACCGCCCGTTCGGCACGCCGCGCTACCGTGCGGCACACGTGGGCCTGTGACGCCGCACGTGTGCCTGCGGGCAGGATGAATTCCTGCAGCCGGGGCAGTGCAGCGTTGTGCTCCTCCAGGGCCTCATCCAGCTGCAGCACGGCCTCTTTCTTGAGCAGTTCAAACCCCGGGATCGAGAGCTCGCCACCCAGGTTGAACAACTGGTGCTGCACCTGCACCAGCAACCCGCGCACGGCGTCAGGCAGCGGCTCGCACAGCAACAGGCCGATGTGCGAATTGAGCTCATCGACATCGCCCATGGCGTGAATGCGCAGGCTGTTCTTGGAAACCCGGTGGTTGTTGCCCAGGCCGGTGGTGCCGGCATCGCCGGTGCGGGTTGCGATCTGTGTGAGCCGGTTGCCCATGGTGACCTCGTGATGGTTATGTAATGGCGCGAGGAGCGCGCACGGTCCGCGCGGCCCACTCGGGTGAATATGACCATTGTGGCCGCTGCCAGCCAACACGGTGATTGCTCCGGCTAAAGAGCCCTCGCCGCCACCGGGCCAGTCGTCCGGACTACACATTTCGCCACAACCCGGCCACAAAGGTTCACACGCGGGCCCACAGCGTTACACCGCGCTGGCAAATGTTGGCACGGGCAACAGCGGGCAAGAGTGCTGGCGCTGCCAGTGCTGCCGCGGTGCAATAAAGCCCTGTTCAACTTCGAAGGAGCCTGGCTCTTATGAAAGCACTGCAACGACGCAGCTATTCGTTCGATACCCGCAGCGTGATGCTTTTTGCGGCCCTTGCCTTGGGCGGCGCGGCCGCATTGCACGCACAAACGGCAAGCGCATCCCCCCAGTTCGGTCCCGGCGGCAAAGGCAACACCCAGAGCAGTGGCTCTGGCTACACCATCGGCCCGGCCCCCGCCAACTCCAAGGCACCCGCCACCGCGAGCGCCGCGTCCGCAGCGTTCGAGCGGGCGGATACCAACCAGGACGGCCAGCTGAGCGCGCAGGAAGTTGCCCGCCTGCCGGCCATCGTGCAGAGGTTCAACGAGCTCGACACCGACAAGAACGGTACGCTGTCTCGCGAAGAGTTTGAAAAAGGAGCACAGTCCTGACCCTGCCCGGAAAGCGCCAGCCCGGGCCGCCATGCCCTGCCGACGCCTTCCCCCCGTAGACGGGTGCTAGCCCGTGAAGGCCTGTCTGCGCTGGAACTCCAGGGCGTGGACAGGCCTTCGCACGTTCCGGGCGTCGCGCAGTACATCCAGGTGGTATTCTTTTTGGCCCTTTCCGGAGACATGCCATGAACGCCCCGACCGCCGCCGCCCACCTCCTACCCGAGATCCACCTGCGGGACGTGCCACAGGCCCTCATCGACGGGCTGCAGGCGCGCTTTGGCGCGCAGTGCTCCCTGGCCCAGGCGGTGCGCGAGCAGCACGGCCGCGACGAGGGCTCGCTGCAGGCCCCACCGCCCAGTGCCGTGGTGTTTGCCGAAAGCACGCAGGACGTGGCCGATGTGGTGCAGCTCGCCAGTGAATACGAAGTGCCGGTGATCCCCTACGGCGCGGGCTCGTCGCTCGAAGGCCATCTGCTGGCCGTGCAGGGCGGCATCAGCATCGATGTGAGCCGCATGAATCGCGTGTTGAGCATCAACGCTGAAGACCTCACCGTGACCGTGCAGCCCGGTATCACACGCAAGCAGCTCAACGAGGCCATCAAGGACACGGGCCTGTTCTTCCCCATCGACCCCGGTGCGGATGCCAGCATTGGCGGCATGTGCGCTACCCGCGCCAGTGGCACCAACGCCGTGCGCTACGGCACCATGCGCGAAAACGTGCTGGCGCTGCAGGTGGTCACCGCCGGCGGCGACATCATCCACACCGGCACGCGCGCCAAGAAGAGCAGCGCCGGCTACGACCTAACCCGCCTGATGGTGGGCAGCGAAGGCACGTTGGGTATCATGACCGAGATCACGGTGCGCCTGTACCCGCTGCCCGAGGCCGTGAGCGCTGCCATCTGCTCGTTCCCGAGCATTGAAGCGGCCGTGCGCACCGTGATCCAGACCATCCAGCTGGGCGTGCCGATTGCGCGCGTGGAGCTCATCGACCACCACACCGTGCGCATGGTCAACGCACACAGCAAGCTCACCCTGCGCGAGGAACCCATGCTGCTGATGGAATTCCACGGCTCCCCCGCCAGCGTGAAGGAGCAGGCCGAGACGGTGCAGGACATCGCCAGCGAGTTTGGGGGCAACGCGTTTGAATGGGCCAGCACGCCCGAAGAGCGCACACGCCTGTGGACAGCCCGGCACAACGCCTACTTCGCCGCCGTGCAAAGCCGCCCCGGCTGCCGCGCCATCAGCACCGACACCTGCGTGCCCATCAGCCGCCTGGCCGACTGCCTGCTCGACTCGGTGCAGGAGGCCGAGGACAGCGGCATCCCCTACTTCCTCGTCGGCCACGTGGGCGACGGCAATTTTCACTTTGGCTACCTGCTTGACCCCAACATCCCTGAAGAGCGCGTGACCGCTGAAGACCTGAACCACAAGCTCGTGGCCCGCGCGCTGAGCATGGGCGGCACCTGCACCGGCGAGCACGGCGTGGGCCTGCACAAGATGGGCTTTCTGGTGGATGAAACCGGCGCTGGCGCGGTGGACATGATGCGGGCCATCAAACGTGCGCTGGACCCGAAGAACATCCTGAATCCTGGGAAGATTTTTTCGCTGTAATCCGGTATCGCCGCGCAGAGGTCACTGCGCTGGTGCTGCGCCTGCCATAGCCGAAAAGTTTAAGTGTTTTTGGCCTCCAGCGCTTATCTAGATTGCGCAAATAGCTCCTCTTTTAATAGCGAATATTGAGACTGGGTGCTCCTGCAGATAAGGCTACTGCCCACGACTCGTCTTGGCATCCCAACCCCCTCTTGGCTACCTTTGGAATTGGGCAGGACCGGTGCGGGCTGCAGGTCGAAGTTCAACACAATCATCGTGCGCCCGCCTCCGGGCGGTGCGCGGGCAGGCCCAGCGTGCCCTCCACGCCCAGGGTGAAGGTGCGTTCCTCGCGCAGGATGAAGCGCTTTTCCTGCGCCATCGCAAAGTTCGCTCGGCCTTCGGGGTCGGCGCGCAGCCGTGCTCTGTAGGCCTCGTAGGCAGCAAGCGATTCAAAGCCGATCAGGCCCCAGGCCTCGTAGTTGCTGCCTTCGTACGGCAGGAAGTACCCGAGCAGATGGCCGCCGCAGCGGGGGATGATCTGGCCCCACCTGCATGCGTATTCGGCAAACAGTTGGCGTTGGAAGGGGTCGATTTCGTAGCGGATGAAACAGGTGATCATGACAAGGCCTGACGCGTGGAGAAAACAAACAAGGCCTCCACGGTAGGCGCTTGACGCTCATCGATGGTTCGCCCAAGATCGAACCATGAAAGACGGGCCTCACATCGCGCGCATTGCCGCGCTCATTGGCGACAGCGCACGCGCCGAAGTCCTTACGGCGCTGATGGCCGACCGCGCGCTCACGGCCACCGAGCTGGCGGACATTGCAGGCGTGACCAAACAGACCATCAGCGCGCACCTTGCCAAGCTGCTGGATGCGGGCTTGATTGCTGTCGAGAGCCAGGGCCGCCATCGCTACTTCCGGCTGGCCGACCGCGATGTGGCGCACCTGCTGGAATCGTTGATGAACGTTGCCTTTCGCGCAGGTGCCGTGCGCCTGCGCGCGAGCCCGCGTGAGCCCGCGTTGCGCCGCGCGCGCATGTGCTACGACCATCTTGCTGGCGAAGTGGGTGTGCAGTTCTACGAATCACTGCTGCAGCAGGGCCTGGTGACGGCCACGCCAGCAGGGGCCGAGCTCACCCCCGCGGGCCTGCAGTGGTTTGCCCAGGTCGGGATCGATGCCTCGGCTCTTGCGCAGCAGCGGCGCATGCTGTGCCGCCCCTGCCTGGACTGGAGCGAGCGCCGCCACCACCTGGGCGGCGCGCTGGGCAGCGCGTTGCTGAAACGCCTGTTTGAGGGCGGATGGGCGCGCCGCGCACAGGGTTCGCGCGTGGTGCATTTCACGCCCAAGGGCGAACTGGCGCTGCACCAGTGGCTCTCGGCCAGGCCAGGTACGCCACCCGAAGAGGCGATGCAGGGCACCACGCCATGATGAAGACCTTTTTGCTCTTCATTGCCACGGCCCTCGCCGAAATAGTGGGCTGCTATCTGCCCTGGCTCTGGCTCAAGCACGGCAAGCCAGCGTGGCTGCTGCTGCCGGCGGCGCTGAGCCTCGCGCTGTTCGCGTGGCTGCTCTCGCTGCACGACACCGCAGGCGCCGGCCGCGTCTACGCGGCCTATGGCGGGGTCTATATCGGTGTGGCGCTGGCGTGGCTGTGGGTGGTGGATGGGATCCGGCCTACGGCATGGGACGTGGCAGGGGTGCTGGTGGCGCTGGCGGGCATGGCCATCATCATGCTGCAGCCTGCGCGCTGAGCACAAAAAAGCCGCTGCACACTGCGCAACCGGTGCGACCCTGTTCCGTGCCCCAGTACAGCGGACGTGAGGCCGCTGAAATGGCCACACATATTCACGGGCACTGGGAAAGAAGTCTGCGCAGGGGTGCCGGCTCAGTTGAGTTTTATCAAGCGCCAATCGATCCGGTTGTCCGGCCGCTGCACCAGCTCCACGTTTTTCTTCATGGCCCATGCCAGCATCTGGTTGTGCAGGGGGATGTGTGCCACGGTGTCGTTCTGTAGCTGCAGGCCTTCGGTGAGCAGACGGTTGCGTACGGGCAGGTCGGTTTCGGTCTTCACACGGTCCACGATGTAGTCCATGCGTTCATTGGTGTAGCGGCCCAGGTTGTAGTTGCCGTCGCCGCCCGTGGTCTTGGTGCGGACGAGTGATTGCAGGGTGTACAGCGCATCGAACGTGGGCACACCCCAGCTCAGCAGCGCAATGCTGGCCTCGTGCCGCTGTGCCATGGGGTAGTAGGTGACAGCGGGCAGCGTGCGCAGCCGGGCCTTCACACCAACGCGCGACCACATGGAAGTGATGGCCTGGCACAGCTCTTCGTCCTGCACGATGGCGTTGTTGCTGCAGGCAAAGTCCACCTCGAAGCCGTCCTTGTAGCCCGCCTCGGCCAGCAATGCCCTCGCGGCGTTAGCGTCGTACGGCAGGCGCTGGTCCACGGCTTCCGTCCATCCGTTCACCAGCGGCGACACCATGGCGCCCGTGGGCTTGGACATGCCGCGCATGGTCACGCGCTGCAGCGTGGCGCTGTCGATGGCCTGGTAGAGCGCCTTGCGCACGCGCAGGTCCTTGAGCGGGTTCTTGCCTTTGATGTTGCCGCCGGGCAGCTCGTCGCGGAACTGGTCCATGGCCAGGTACACCGTACGGTTCTCCACCATCTCCATGACCTTGAGCTGGGGGTTGGCCTTGATGCGGGCCAAATCCTGGATGCTGGTGTCGCGCACCATGTCCACCTCGCCCGACAGCAGCGCTGCGATGCGTGTGGCTTCGGACTTGATGGGGGTGTAGGTGATCTCGGTCACGTTGCCTTCGGCCTTGCCCGCGTTCCACCAATGGGGGTTGGCGGTGAATACGATCTTCTGGTCGGGCACCCATTCCTTGAGCACAAACGGCCCGGTGCCCATGGCATTGCGGTGCGAATAGGTTTCGTCCTTGGCCTTGATGTCCTTGGGCTCCACCGAATTGTTCTTCTCGGCCCAGGCCTTGCTCATCACGCGCAGCTCGGTCAACTGATTCAGCAACACGGGGTTGGGGTTCTTCAGGAAAATGTCGATGGTCTCGCCATCCACCTTGGCGATGCGGTCCATGCCCTGGGTGTAGATGGAATACGTGGAGGTCTTGCTCATAGCGCGCTGCAGCGAATAGACCACGTCGTCGGCCGTCATGGTCGAGCCATCACTGAACTTCACCGCCTGGCGAAGTTTGAAGCGCATTTGTGTGGGCGTGACCTGCTGCCAGGATGTGGCCAAGAGCGGCTCGACCTTGAGCGTGCGGCTGTTGAACATCACCAGCGACTCGTACACCGCCGCGTGGATGCCGTTGCCCAGGGCGCTGTTTTGCGAGTGGATGTCCATGGTCTGGATGTCGCTGGAGCCTGCCCACTTGAAAGGCTTGGCCGAAGTCATGGTGGGCATCGTGCATGTCAAAACAGCCGCCAAGGCGGGGGCGGATAACTGCGAGAAACGATCAAAACGTAATGGCATACAAACCTCTAAGTTGTTGGTAGCACGCAATGTGCAATACCTCCCCTCTTCTGCGGATATGGAAATCCCTTGGATGGTGTTCCAACGGCACGAGGAGAGGGCAAACAATGCACATGGCATGCCAACCAACCGAGGAGGAAAACGGTCCATTACATCTCTTACATCGCCACTTTGGAATGCACGGCCAGAATCACTGGCCCCCTCTGCACAACTCCAATCCCACAATGCCAGAGCCAACCCTCCGCGCTGTCTTTCGACTGGCCGCCGTTGTCGCTGCTGCACTTCTCCTAGCTGCGTTGACCACGCTGGGATATTTCTTTTCCGTAGAGGACTACGTGACGCGGCCCGGCTCCCCCGTGTACTACCTGGGCATCTCATCGCTGGTCCGCGATATCCAGGTGCCGGACGGCGCACAGGGCCGCGAATACTTCGGCTCGGTCGGTGATGGGAACAAGCCGTCCCAATCGCAATTGAGCTTCAAGGTGCCGCCTGACACCGCCGATGCGGTGTGGGACGAAATGACCCGGCAAATGCAAAACTTGGCCCTGCACTCCGTCAGCACCGGCGGCAATGACCCGACGGTGGTCAGCAACAAGAACACCGTCTCTCCGGGAATCAGGGAGGCGCAATACACCTCCGACAAGCACGACTTGGTCCTGTTGACTACCTACCAGGACAGTGATGCGGGCGCCCCGTCGATCCGCTTTGAAATCACTCACTTTGATTGATTCGTCCCAAGACACAGCCCTCCCACAAGGGGCGGCCTTCTTCTTCACCACTTCCTCGTTGAACATCCATGTCATCTCGCTCTGACATTCCCAATCGCCTCATCTACACGTGCAATTGCGGCTGGATCGATATAGGTCACCTTGTGTCGGTCGAGTAACCGGCAAACCGCCATGCGAGCGCCGCCTATCTATGGAAGGACGTGTCGCTGGAGCGTGGCTTGCAGGTCACCGGGCGTCCGGACCACCATGTGGTGATGTACCGGCAGGGAATGCGCAAATTCGGCCTCTCGCGCGATTTCGCGAAGTTCTATTTCATCCGCAAGGGGCTGCCGCTGGCCACCCAGCGATCTGTGGCGCTGGCCATCTTCAAAGAAGTATCGATGGGATTTGAGGATGTCCAGGCCTCGCTCTCCGCCTTCACAAACAGCGGCTTCAGCGAAGAAGATCTCGTGTCAAACCTTCTCGGCTTCTACGTGGCAGTTCTGGGCAATGTCGATTGGCGCGGCCACTGCAAACCGGTGTCAGCCGAAGCTTCACGCGTCGTGTGGGACACCCTGGGCCCAGTGGGTTCACGCAAGAACCACCAATTTGTTCCCAAGCTGCATGCCTGCGAAGAATGCAAGGCGAAGCACCACATCACCCGGCCGCATTTTCCACCCATCTTTTCGTCCATCCGTCCCGCCCAGCAAGGCGCGGACTTCTTCGAGGCGACGGATGCCACGCCCGGCCTGCCTGCCTGTGCCGATGCACATGTTGTCCACCTTGTTCATCTGAAGCGCCCGCGCGTCTATAGGCGTTTTCGCCCGCTTTCGCGGCAGGATCGCTTCCCTTCACCGCTTCGAGGTCGGGTAGCGCACACCGCCCCGCTCGGTCCCCACCTGCAACAGGTTGATCACCCCCATCACGTCGTCCACCAGCCACACGGCCTTCTCCAGCGCTTCGGCCTGTTCCTGCGAGCGCACGCAGCCCATCAGCGTCACCAGCCGCCGCTCTCCCAGCACCCACACGCTGGTGTCGTCAAAGCGCCCGTCCTGCTGGATGTAGCGCTGCACGCGCGGGATGATCTCGGCGTCGTACAGGTAGGAGTTGGGCAGACGGCAGC
This sequence comes from Acidovorax sp. NO-1, assembly GCF_000238595.1. Lineage (GTDB taxonomy): Bacteria > Pseudomonadota > Gammaproteobacteria > Burkholderiales > Burkholderiaceae_C > Acidovorax. The sequence goes on from NZ_AGTS01000075.1 coordinate 97,845, forward strand.
GCCCCACGCGGTGGCAGCTGCCGCCGTGCTGTGAGCGCACATGGGCCAGTTCGCGCACCTCAGCCTCGGTGTACAGCGGGCCCTCCGGCACGGGGCATTGCGGCAGGGCGCGGGTGACCTGCACGAACGGGTCGTTGAAGGCGTTGGTGCGCGGGGGCGGGCTGCCTGCAGCCTGGGCCCAGGTCAGCAGTGGCCAAAGGACAACGGATGTCCACAGCATGAAACGCAGAAACCTGCCCACATCGCGCATGGTGTGCTCCCTGAGGTGCCCGGCCGGTGACGTTGCACGGCCACGATCTGGTACCGCAAGACAAAGCGGTTTTGGCCTGCAGACAGCGGGGCTGTGCGCAGGATGATGAGCATAGCAACGCGTAATCGGCAGTAAAGGTGATCGCCGTTTGTTGCTCCGTTATTGATAGCTGTTAGCGCAATATGGGTATGCGCTGGAGGCTGTTTTTATTCATATTCTCGACACAAATGCCCGCGCCGCAAACCCCGGACCCCACCCCGGCTTTTGCGTGCCGCCTACGATGCTTCCTTGCCCATGCCCAGCAGCGACCTGATCGTCCACCGCCCCGAAGGCCTGTACTGCCCGCCCGGGGACTTCTACATTGACCCGTGGCGGCCCGTCAGCCGGGCGGTGATCACGCATGCGCACTCGGACCACGCACGCATGGGCTCGGCCCATTACCTGGCGCATACCGACAGCGCGGGCACGCTGCGCAACCGGCTGGGGGCGGACATCGCGCTGCAGACGCTGGCCTATGCCGAGGTCATCGACCACCACGGCGTGCGGGTGTCGCTGCACCCCGCAGGCCATGTGCTGGGGTCGGCACAGGTGCGCATCGAGCACGCTGGCCAGGTGTGGGTGGCCTCGGGCGACTACAAGCTCGAAGACGACGGCACCTGCCCGCCCTTTGAGCCCGTGCGCTGCCACACCTTCATCACCGAATCGACTTTTGGACTGCCCATCTACCGCTGGCCATCGCAACCCGCGCTGTTTGCCGACATCAATGCCTGGTGGGCAGCCAACGCAGCGGCGGGCAAGGCCAGCGTGCTCTATGCCTACGCATTTGGCAAGGCGCAGCGGCTGCTGCATGGGGTGGACGCCAGCATCGGACCCATCGTGGTGCACGGCGCGGTGGAGCCGCTCAACGCCGTGTACCGCGCGGCCGGTGTGGCGCTGCCGCCCACGCTGCGCGTGACGGACCCGGGCCTGACCAAAGCCGACCTGAAACGCGCGCTCGTGCTGGCACCGCCCTCGGCAGCGGGCACACCGTGGCTCAAGCGGTTTGGCGAACACTCCGACGCGTTTGCCAGCGGCTGGATGCTGGTGCGCGGCGCGCGCCGCCGCCGGGGCGTGGACCGGGGCTTTGTGATGAGCGACCACGCCGACTGGCCCAGCCTGCAAAAGGCCATCGGCGCCACCGGGGCCGAGCGCGTCATCGTCACTCACGGCAGCACCGAGGTGATGGTGCGCTGGCTGTGCGAACAGGGTCTGAACGCGCAAGTGTTCAAGACTGAATACGGCGCCGACGACAACGAGGACGACGCCAACACAGTGGTCCCTTCGGCCCCTGCTGAGGAGCCGGGCACGCAACCCGAGGCCGCGCCATGAGGGCCTTTGCCCAGCTGTTCCAGGCGCTCGACGCCACCACCGCGCAGTCGGCCAAACTCGCGGCGCTGGTGGCTTACCTGCGCGTGGCACCGCCCGCCGATGCAGCCTGGGCCACGTACTTTCTGGCAGGCGGCAAGCCGCGCCAGATGGTGCCCACCAAGCGCCTGAAAGCGCTGGCGCAAGAGGCTGCGGGCCTGCCCGAGTGGCTGTTTGAAGAAAGCTACCAGGCCGTCGGCGACCTGGCCGAAACCTTGGCCTTGCTGCTGCCCCCGCCCGCCCAGCCCACCGAACTGACACTGGCGGAATGGATGGCCCAGCTGCTGCCCCTGCGCACCCTGCCGCAGGGTGACGCCGATACCCGGCTGCGCACGCAATGGGACATGCTGGCGCCCGAGCAGCGCTTTGTGTACTTCAAGCTCATCACCGGCAACTTCCGCGTGGGGGTGTCGCGCCTGCAGGTGACGCAGGCGCTGGCCACGGTGAGCGCGCTGGACCCCAAGCGCATCGCCCACCGGCTGATGGGCTACACGCAGATCGGCCGGCAGCCGCAGGCCAGCGACTACCAGGCGCTGATCGCGCCGGTGGACGACGAGGCAAGCGCGCAGGATGCTGCCGATGCAGGCCAGCCCTACCCGTTCTTTTTGGCCCACCCGTTCAACCAGCCCGTGGCCGAGATGCCCGCACTGCTGGGCACGCCAGGTGACTGGCTGGTGGAATGGAAGTGGGACGGCATCCGCGCGCAGATCGTGCGCCGGGACGGTGCGGTGTGGATCTGGTCCCGCGGCGAAGAGCTGGTGACCGACCGCTTCCCCGAACTGGCCGAGGCCGCGATGGAGCAGCTCCCTGACGGCACAGTGGTTGATGGCGAGATTCTGGTGTGGCTGCCTGATGAGCCCCAGCCGCGCCCCTTTGCCGACCTGCAAAAGCGTTTAGGCCGCAAGACCCTGGGCGCCAAGCTGCTTCGCGAGCTGCCCGTGGTGCTGGTGACCTACGACCTGCTCGAACACGCGGGGCAGGACCTGCGCCAGCAGCCGCAGCAGGCGCGCCGCGCGCTGCTGGAGGCGGTGCTGCAGCCCTACTCGTCCACTGCGACTGCAGGAAAGCCACCACCCACCGAACCGTTCACGCTGAGCCCGTCGAAGCGCAGCGCAGGACTTCGACAAGCTCAGTCTGACCGGGTGGTGGAGCCCGAAGCGGGCCAGGCAATGGTCAACGCATCCTCCGACACTGCGGAAACCTCGCCAACCACCGAACCGCTCACGCCGAGCGCCGAACCGTCCACGCTGAGCCCGTCGAAGCGCAGTGCAGAACTTCGACAGGCTCAGTCCGAACGGGTTGAGGAGTTCGCGCTGGAACCTACACCCGCAATCACACCCGCTCTTGCCGCCGTCGCGGCGCTCCCCGCGCTTCGCCTGAGCGCACTGCTGCATGGCGCCGACTGGCAAGACCTGGCACGCCAGCGCGAGGCCGCGCGCAGCATGGGCACCGAGGGCTTCATGCTCAAGCACCGCAGCGCCCACTATGGCGTGGGCCGCACCAAGGATGTGGGCGTGTGGTGGAAGTGGAAGATCGACCCCATGAGCGTGGACGCCGTGCTCATCTACGCCCAGCGCGGCCACGGCCGCCGCGCGAGCCTCTACACCGACTACACCTTTGCGGTGTGGACCGGCCCGCAGGATGATCCCGAGCGCCAGCTGGTGCCATTTGCCAAGGCGTACTCTGGCCTGACGGACGCGGAGATCGCGCAGGTGGATGCCATCGTGCGCAAGACCACGCGCGAGAGTTTCGGGCCCGTGCGCAGCGTGGAGGCCACCATGGTGTTTGAGCTGGGCTTTGAAGGCATCGCGAAGAGCCCGCGCCACAAGAGCGGCATTGCGGTGCGCTTCCCGCGCATGCTGCGCTGGCGCCAGGACAAGACCGTCGCCGAGGCCGACACCTTGCAGACGCTGGCAGCATTGCTTCCGGGGCAGGACACTGGTACATGAGCACGGCCCGCCGTCCGCGCAAGCCGCTGCCCAGCGTCGCCGCAAGCGCTGCAACAGGCTGGATGGGCGCGCGCGGCTGGCAACCCTTTGGCTTTCAGCAGGAAGTGTGGCGCGCCATGGGCGAAGGCCGTTCAGGCCTGCTGCACGCCACCACGGGCGCCGGCAAGACCTATGCGGTGTGGCTGGGCGCACTGCAGCACCTGGCGCTGGCGGGCGCGCCCGTTGCGTCCACGGAAGAAGCGAGTGCCCGCACGGCCCTGCGCACCCGCCGCGCTGCGGCACCACCCCTCACCGTGCTGTGGATCACGCCCATGCGCGCATTGGCTGCTGATTCGCTGCGCGCCCTGCAGGCACCGCTGCCCGACCTCGCGCCCGACTGGACCAGCGGCCTGCGCACGGGCGACACGGCCAGCGGCGAGCGCGCCGCGCAAGACCGCCGCCTGCCCACGCTGCTGGTGACCACGCCCGAGAGCGTCTCGCTGCTGCTGGCCCGCGCCGATGCGCGTGAGCGCCTGGGCAGCGTGCGCCTGGTGGTGGTGGACGAGTGGCACGAGCTGGTGGGCAACAAGCGAGGTGTGCAGGTGCAACTGGCGCTGGCGCGCCTGTCGGGCTGGAGCCCGGCGCTGCAGGTGTGGGGCATGTCGGCCACGCTGGGCAACCTGGAGGAGGCGCTGCACACCTTGCTGCCTGCATCTGTGCCCGGCGTACCGCATCCACCGCCAGCCGTGCTGGTGCAGGGCCGCATCGACAAGCGGCTGGAGGTGCAGGTGATGCTGCCCGCGCGTGCCGACCGCTTTGCGTGGGCGGGCCACATGGGGCTGAGCCTGCTGCCGCAGGTGGTGCAGTCGATCGAAGTGGCAGCGTCCACCTTGGTGTTCACCAACACCCGGTCGCAAGCCGAGCGCTGGTACCAGGCGCTACTGGAGGCGCGCCCCGACTGGGCCGGCACCATTGCGCTGCATCATGGGTCGCTCGGGCATGAGGTGCGCGACTGGGTGGAGCAAGGCCTCAAAGCCGGGCAGCTCAAGGCTGTGGTCTGCACATCGAGCCTGGACCTGGGCGTGGACTTTTTGCCCGTGGAGCAGGTGCTGCAGATCGGCTCGGCCAAGGGCGTGGCGCGGCTGGTGCAACGCGCGGGCCGCTCGGGCCATGCGCCGGGGCGCAGCTCCAGCATCACCCTGGTGCCTACGCACAGCCTGGAGCTGGTGGAAGCCGCCGCCGCACGCCACGCGCTGGCGCAGGGCCGCATTGAAGACCGGCACACACCGCGTGCGCCGCTCGACGTGCTGGTGCAGCACCTGGTCACCATCGGGCTGGGCGGCGGCTTTGTGCCCGATGCATTGCTGGCCGAGGTGCGCCGCGCACCAGCCTACGCTGCCTTGGCTGACAACGACTGGCAGTGGGCGCTGCAGTTCGTGCGCCAGGGCGGCGCATCGCTGGCCACCTACCCGGACTTTCACCGCGTGGTGCCCGACGACGAAGGTATCTGGCGCGTGCCCGATGCGCGCCTGGCGCGCCGCCACCGCAGCAACATCGGCACCATCGTGAGCGATGCCAGCATGCAGGTGCAGTTTGTGAGCGGCGGGCGCCTGGGGTCGGTGGAAGAGAGCTTCATTGCCCGGCTGCGCAAGGGTGATGTGTTCATGTTTGCAGGCCGGCTGCTGGAGCTGGTGCGCACCCAGCAGATGACGGCCTATGTGCGCATCGCCCCCAAGGGCAGCGCTGCGCTGCCGCGCTGGAGCGGAGGACGCATGCCGCTGTCGAACACGCTGGCCGATGCGATGCTGGAACAGCTGGCGCAGGCCGAGCGCGGCGAGTTCACCACGCCCGAGATGTGCTGCGCCCAGCCACTGCTGGAGCTGCAGCAGGCCTGGTCGGCGCTGCCCACACCCAGCCGCCTGGTAGCCGAGACCCTGCACACGCGCGAGGGCTGGCACCTGTACCTGTACCCGCTGGCAGGCCGCCTGGTGCACCTGGGCCTGGCCGGGCTGCTGGGCTGGCGCGCGTCGCAGCAGGTGCCCAACACCTTCTCCATCGCGGTCAACGACTATGGGCTGGAGCTGCTGTCGGCCAAGCCGGTGGACTGGCCCACGCTGCTGCCGCGCCTGATTGGCGAGGGCACGCACACGACCATTGGCAGCGGGCTCGAAGATGAAGTGCTGGCCAGCCTGAACGCCACCGAAATGGCGCGCAGGCGCTTTCGCGAGATCGCGCGCATTGCGGGCCTGATCTTCCAGAGCCACCCCGGCGAGCAGCGCAGCAGCCGCCAGCTGCAGGCCTCGTCGTCGCTCTATTACGACGTGTTTGCCCAGTACGACCCCGACAACCTGCTGCTGGCCCAGGCCCGTGCCGAGCTGCTAGCGAACGAGCTGGACATGGAGCGACTGGCCCGCACGCTGCGCGGCATGCAGGCGCAGACCCTGTCCATCCACGCGCTTGAGCGCCCCACCCCGTTTGCCCTGCCGCTGATGGTGGAGCGCTTTCGCGAGCGCCTGAGCACCGAGACCCTGGCCGACCGGCTGGCGCGCATAGTGCAGGCGCTGGAGCAGGCGGCCGACGCGACCACGGGCACCCACCTTGCGCAGCGCGCAGTGCCATCTGCGGACATGGTGTGGGACCTGCCTGAAGGCTCATCGACCACAACCCCGCGCCGCGCGCGTCGTGGCAGTGCCGAGGGTCGCCCACGACGGCGCCATGGGTTCTGAGCACCGACTTCCTGAACGTGATCACCCCGACACTGCCCCCCTCGCCGCCAGCTGGCGCGCATGCCATCACCCTGCCCTGTGCCACCGCCCTGTGGCTGCTGCCCCAGCGCGCCGTGTGGTGGCCTGCTGCGCGCATGGTGCTGGTGGCCGATGTGCATTTCGGCAAGGCCGCCACCTTTCGCCGTGCAGGCTTGCCCGTGCCGCACGGAACCACGGGCGACAACCTGGCGCGGCTGGATGCGGTGCTGACGGCCACCGGGGCGGATCACCTGGTGTTTCTGGGCGACTTCCTGCATGCGCGCGGCGGGGCGGCCGATGCGCTGTGGCAGCAACTCCTGCCCTGGCGTCAGCGCCATGCCCGCGTGGCGATGACCCTGGTGCGCGGCAACCATGACCTGCACGCGGGCGATCCGCCCCCCATGCTGGCGATAGCGCTGGTCAACGAGCCCTGGCAGCCTTGTGCTGGTGTGCCGGTGCTGGCCTGCCACCACCCGAAGGCGGTTGCGGGCCACACCGTGCTTGCCGGGCACCTGCACCCCACGCTGCGGTTGCGCGGCGCGGCGCGGGATGCGCTGCGGGCGCCCTGTTTTGGCTGGGGCGAAGGGCAAGTGATCCTGCCAGCCTTCGGCGCGTTCACGGGCACGTCGCCCACCGCCTTGCCGCGCAGCTGGGCCCGCTTTGCGGTCACGCCGGGCCGCGTGGTGGCGATTTCAGCCGGCGCTTGCTGAAAACCCGCGGGCGACGCCCGGCAACGGCACAGGCGCCAAACCGTCCGGTGCAGTGCGGGAATTCGCACCGTTTGGGTCAAAAAAAGTGCACTGGGCTTATGATAATTTTGTATTGTGAGATTCGATTGCAAAAACAGCGGGCGCAGACAGCCCCGAGCAAGGACAATCTGCGAGCATCCGCGTTGGGCCTCGCTGCGACGCAGCCGGGCACCTCTAACTACCCTGTTTCGTGAGACAAGCCATGACGACCCAGCAACCTTCCATCATCTACACCCTGACCGACGAGGCACCCCGTCTGGCCACGGCTTCCTTCCTGCCCATTGTTCGCACCTTTGCGGCGCCGGCAGGCATCAACGTGCTGGAGAGCGACATCTCGGTGGCGGCACGCATCCTGGGTGAGTTCCCTGACTACCTGACCGAAGAACAGCGCGTGCCCAACAACCTGGCCGAGCTGGGCAAGAAGACGCTGCAGCCCGATGCCAACATCATCAAGCTGCCCAACATCTCCGCGTCCGTCGCGCAGCTCAAGGCGGCCATTGCCGAGCTGCAGGCCAAGGGCTATGCCCTGCCCGACTACCCCGACCAGCCCAAGGACGACAAGGAAAAGGAACTCAAGGCCCGCTACAGCAAGTGCACCGGCTCGGCCGTGAACCCCGTGCTGCGCGAAGGCAACTCCGACCGCCGCGCGCCCAAGGCCGTGAAGGAATACGCGCGCAAGAACCCGCACAGCATGGCCGAGTGGAGCCAGGCCTCGCGTTCGCACGTCTCGCACATGCACGCTGGCGACTTCTACCATGGCGAAAAGTCCATGACGCTGGACCGCGCCCGCGACGTGAAGATGGAGCTGCTGACCAAGAGCGGCAAGACCATCATCCTCAAGCCCAAGGTCAGCCTGCTCGACCGCGAAGTGATCGACAGCATGTTCATGAGCAAGAAGGCGCTGCTGGCCTTCTACGAGAAAGAGATTGAAGACGCGCGCAAGACCGGCGTGATGTTCTCGCTGCACGTGAAGGCCACGATGATGAAGGTCTCGCACCCCATCGTGTTCGGCCACTGCGTGAAGATCTTCTACAAGGACGCTTTCGAGAAGCACGCCAAGACCTTTGAGGAACTGGGCGTGAACGTGAACAACGGCATGGTCGATCTGTATAGCAAGATCGAAACCCTGCCGCAAAGCCAGCGCGATGAGATCAAGCGCGATCTGCACGCCTGCCACGAAGGCCGCCCCGAGCTGGCCATGGTCGATTCCGCCAAGGGCATCACCAACTTCCACTCGCCCAACGACATCATCGTGGACGCCTCCATGCCCGCCATGATCAGGAACGGCGGCAAGATGTGGGACGCCAACGGCCGCCTGAAGGACGTGAAGGCCGTGATGCCCGAATCGACCTTCGCCCGCATCTACCAGGAGATCATCAACTTCTGCAAGTGGCACGGCGCGTTCGACCCCAAGACCATGGGCACGGTGCCCAACGTGGGCCTGATGGCGCAGCAGGCCGAGGAATACGGCAGCCACGACAAGACGTTCGAGATCGCCGAAGACGGCGTGGCCAACATCACCGATCTGGCCACGGGCGAAGTGCTGCTGAGCCAGAACGTGGAAGCCGGCGACATCTGGCGCATGTGCCAGGTCAAGGACGCCGCGATCCGCGACTGGGTGAAGCTGGCCGTGAACCGCGCCCGCAACTCCGGCATGCCCGTGGTGTTCTGGCTCGACTCGTACCGCCCGCACGAAGCGCAGCTGATCACCAAGGTCAAGATGTACCTGCACGAGCACAACACCACCGGCCTCGATATCCAGATCATGAGCCAGGTACGTGCGATGCGCTACACGCTGGAACGCGTGATCCGTGGCCTCGATACCATCAGCGCCACCGGCAACATCCTGCGCGACTACCTGACCGACCTGTTCCCCATCATGGAGCTGGGCACCTCGGCCAAGATGCTGTCCATCGTGCCGCTGATGGCCGGTGGCGGCATGTACGAAACCGGTGCCGGCGGCTCTGCGCCCAAGCACGTGCAGCAGCTGGTGGAAGAAAACCACCTGCGCTGGGATTCGCTGGGCGAGTTCCTCGCGCTGGCCGTGTCGCTGGAAGACCTGGGCCTGAAAACCGGCAACGGCAAGGCCAAGATCCTGGCCCAGACGCTGGACGCCGCCACGGGCAAGCTGCTGGACAACAACAAGAACCCCTCGCCCAAGACCGGTCAGCTCGACAACCGTGGCAGCCAGTTCTACCTGGCCCTGTACTGGGCGCAAGAGCTGGCCGCACAAACGGCCGACGCCGAACTGGCCAAGCTGTTCGCCCCGCTGGCCAAGCAGCTGGCCGACAACGAGCAGACCATCGTGGCTGAACTGGCGGCCGTGCAGGGCCAGCCCGCCGATATCGGCGGCTACTACCTGCCCGATGTGGCCAAGCTGGACGCCGTGATGCGCCCCAGCAAGACGCTGAACCAGGCGCTCAAGGCCATCGCGGCTTAAGCGCCCGTCACTGCGCCCACACAAAGGCCCCGCCTGGCGGGGCCTTTTTTCATGGGCAGGGGGCTGTCGGCAGCTTTGCCCTGCGCGCCTTTGGCATGAACTATCAATTCAATAGCTGCCCGCGCTTATCCATCAAGCGCTGGAGGCACTTTTGATTCATATTATCATCACACAGCCGATACCACCGGCCGCGCGGCCCGCGCAGCCACGCCCACCCCTACCAGCGCCGCCGACACCACGCTGACTGCCAGCGTGACGGCCGAGCCGTAGAAGATGCCGGACGTCATGCCGTGGTCCAGCATGGCGCCAAAGGCCGGGGCCGCCAGGCAAAAACCCAGGTCCAGCCCCGAGTACACCGTGCCATACACCCGCCCCGTGGCGCCGGGGGGCGCGGCGCGCTTGATCAGCATGTCGCGCGAGGGGCCCGCCAGGCCCGTGCCCAGCCCCGCCAGGGACGCCACCACCACGGCCGCCATGCCGGGCAAAAACCCCATGCCCACCGCCACCAGCAGCGCCGCAGAGCCCAGCAGGCACACCGAGATGATCTTCTCCAGCCGCTGCACCCGCCCCACGAGGAAGCCGCCAATCAACATGCCCGCCGCACCAAACAGCATGTAGCCGGTGACCACCATGGCCGTCACGCTGAGCGGCAGGCCGTACATGGTCTGCAGCGCCGGGCTGGCAAAGCTCTGGATGGCGCTCAGCGCGCAGGTGCTCCAGAAGAAGAACGAGAAACACAGCCACACCGAGGGCAGCTTGAGGAAGGCCATGGGGTGCTCGGGCTGGGCGGCAACGCCTGCAGCGCCCTTGGCCTGGTGCGCCCATGTGCCCTGGCGGTCATCGAGCGCGTCGCGGTTCCACACCATGATGGCCAGCACCACCAGGGCCAGGAGCCCACCGCACAGGCAGGCCGTGCGCCACGAGCCCGTGGCCGTGGCAATGCCCGCCATGAACACCGGCGCCGTGGCCCAGCCCAGGTTGCCGCTGATGCCATGCACCGAAAACCCATGCCCCAGCCGCTGGGGCGACACGCGCTTGTTCAGTATGGTGAAGTCCACCGGGTGAAAGGGCGCGTTGCCCAGCCCCGCCAGCGCCGCCGCCAGCAGCAGCCCCGTATAGCCCTGTGCGGTGCCCGCCACCAGGCCCGCGGTGGCAAAACTCGACAGTGCAAAAAACATCACCGGCCGCGCACCCACGCGGTCCACCAGAAAGCCCGACAGCGCCTGGCCCACACCCGAGATCACGAAAAACACCGACACCAGCAGGCCCAGCTCGGAATAGCTGAAGCCGAACTCGCCAATCAGCCAGGGAAAAAGCGGCGGCAGCAGCATGTGAAAAAAATGCGAGCTGCCGTGCGCCAGGCCGATGAGGCCAATGGTGCGGGCGTCTTGCCGCAGGGGGACGGGTTGGGCAGGGGTGCCAGAGGAGGAAGCGGTCATGGACTTCATCTTAGGCAGGGCTGGCTCGGCAGGTTTACGATAGGCGGCCAATTTCTATTGCAAACATGCCAAAACCACGCACCGCCCCCTTGGCACCCACCGAAGTGGCGGTGGAACACTTTGCCGCTCAGGTGGTGCCGGGCCCGAGGCCGGCCAGCGGGCGCGGCGGCCCGCGCGGGCTGTCGTATGTCGGCTCGCTCACGCCCGAGCTGTTTGTGCCCACCCCCGCGCGCCCGGTGCGCGCCAAGCTGCGCTGGCTGGCCGCCGACACACAGGTGATGCCCCACAGCCACCCCTGGGCGCAGGTGGCGATATCGACCACGGGCGTGATCCGGCTCACGGTGAACCACGGCACGTACATCGTGCCGCCCTCGCGTGCACTGTGGATTCCCCCCGGCGTGGAGCACGCCGTGACCATGGTGGAAGACGCCGACCTGCGCACGCTGTACTTTCACCAGCCGCGCGGCCAGTGCGGCCCCGGCGTACCGCACGGGCAGGAAGGCGCCTGGTGGCAGTGCCGCGTGCTGGAGGTATCCGACCTGCTGCGCGCCCTGGTGCGCGAAATGCCCACCGCGCCCGACGACGGCCCCGCCCTCACTGCAGCCGAACTGCGGCGCGAGCAACACCTGAGCGCCCTGGTGCGCGAAGAACTCGCCCGCGCCGCCGCCGTGAAGCTGGGCGTGGACCTGCCCCAGGACAAACGCCTGCGCCACCTGTGCGAGGCCGTGCTGGCCGACCCCACGCGCCACGACACCCTGGCCGACTGGGCGCACGACACGGGCGCCAGCCCCCGCACCGTGGCACGCCTGTTCCGGTCCGAACTGGGCAGCACGTTCACCCAATGGCGACAGCAGGTCATCCTCGCCAAGGCCGTGTCACTGGCCGCCGGGCGCATGCCCATGGGCCAGATCGCCGCCGAGCTGGGCTACAGCGCGAGCGCCTTCAGCGCCATGGTGCGCAAGTCGGTGGGGCAGCCGCCGGGGCGGTTTCTGGGGCAGCAGCAGCCCGGCCCTGTGCAGTAGGTCACCTGCCGGCCACAGGGGCCGCCTGACAGGGGATCGGCGCGTTGTCCTTCGCACTTGGGCCTCCTCGCCTACGTTTGGCAACATCTGTTGCACCCAGACTGGTTTCACCCCAGCACCAGGTTGCACACCATGACAAAACAGATTCGCCACCATGTGGCCGCCCTATTCCTGCTTCTTCCCGCCGCTGCCGCCCTGGTGGCAGTTCCGGGCACGGTCATGGCGCAGCCCTCCCAGCCGGAGCTGCGGTCACTGCAGGTCGTGTCAGACGACGGCCTTCGCGCCGGGGCCGAACTGCAGTTCACGGTAGAAGCCACACCGCGGGGCCGGGTTCAACTCAACCTTGCCGGCGTGCCGCGCAGCATCGTGCTGCAGGAAACCGAACGGGGGGTCTACACGGGCAGCTATACCCTTCGCCGCCAGGACCGGCTCCGTGAAGGCAGTGCCGTGCGCGCCACGCTGAAGGTGCGCAACCGCACCATCACCAGCAACTACGCGCTTCCCGCCGACATCGGCGGCCGCAACGTGGCGGTGGCACCGCCGCCGGGCCTGAAGATAGACCGCTTCTCGGTCGCCCCCATCGACAAGATGGAGCCCGGCGCCGAATTGCGCTTCACGCTGAACGGCGCGCCCGGCGGCAGGGCGGATTTCGACATTCCCGGGGTCATCGACAACGTGCCGATGCGCGAGGTATCACCCGGTGTGTACGAGGGTGCGTACACCATCCGCCGCATGGACAACCTGGCGCCCTCGCGCCCCGCCGTGGCCACCTTGCGTGTCGGTGACCGCACGGTCTCCTCCACCCTGACCCAGCCGTTGATCGCCGATGCCAAGCCGCCGGTGATTCGCCATGTGTCGCCCCGCGATGGGGAGACGGTTCCGCGCACCGCGGCCACCTCGGTGTCCGGCACGTTTGACGACGTCGGCGGTGTGGGTGTGGACCCCAGAAGCGTGCGCATCGTGGTCGCGGGACGCGACGTCACGACCGCCTCGCAGATCACGCCGCAGTTTTTCACCTACCGCGCGGACCTGCCCACCGGCCGGTACCCGGTGGAGGTGACTGCCCGCGACATGGCCGGCAACGGCATGCGCCAGAACTGGACCTTCAACGTCGCTTCGCAAGTCAACGCTGCGCCTGCCACCGTGCAGCTGCAGGTCACCAGCCACGCCAACCACGCCACGGTAGACAGAGGCCCGGTGGTCGTGCGTGGGCGCACCGTGCCTGGCGCGGTGGTCGATGCCAAGGTCAATGCGGTAGGCACCCTGGTCGGCGTTTTTGGCCTGAATCAGGAACTGCTGTCACAGCGCGTTCAGGCCGATGGCAATGGAGACTTCTCCTTCAGCTTCACCTCGCAGGTCCCGCTGCCGGGCACCCGCTACGAAGTGACGATGACCGCCGAAAGGGGCGGCATGGCGCCGACAGAGACCCAGCTGGTGCTGTTTCAGAAATAAGACTGCCAACACCCCAGCGGCGACCGCCCACCGCCGGCTGCCCATGGACCCTCGAGGTCCATTTTTTTGGGCGGTGACTCGTCGCTTCTCGGGCACGCGTTTAGCCCTGTTACCGAGGCATCTCAGCGGCACAGGCGCCCTGTGCTCCGGCCGCTCCCCCTGATGATCACCACCAGGGGCGCCGCGCCGTTGTTGTCTCAACTGTTCGAATAAAAAAGGGTGTTTGCGCTTTACCAGCATGCGCTTGCAGCTATGATTTTTGCAGCACAGCAAAAACCGGATGGCTGTCTCCGCCAGAAGCCTGCGGTATGGTGCGCACCACAGACTGCGCGGTAAAAAAACATCCGCTGCGGCGTGCACTTCATCCACTCCCTGCGCCCCATGAACACCTCCCCACCCCGCCGCGATGGCATCCACAGCTACGAACCCCGCCTGGGCCACGGCCTGCCGCATGACCCGTTCAACGCCATCGTGGGGCCCCGCCCCATCGGCTGGATTGCCACGCAAAACGCAGCCGGTGCCACCAACCTCGCGCCCTACAGTTTTTTCAACGCCTTCAACTACGTGCCGCCCATCGTGGGTTTTGCCAGCATCGGCTACAAGGACACGGTGCGCAACGTGCAGGAGACCGGCGAGTTCGTGTGGAACCTGGCCACGCGCGACCTGGCAGAGGTGATGAACCAGAGCTGCGCCGCCGTGCCGCCCGAGGTGAGCGAGTTCACGCTGACGGGTCTCACCCCGCTGCCCTCCACCCTGGTCGCACCGCCGCGCGTGGCCGAAAGCCCCGTCACCTTTGAATGCCGCAGCACCCAGATCCTGCAGCTGCAGGGCGTGGACGGTGCCAAGGTGGACACCTGGCTGGTGCTGGGCGAAGTGGTGGCCGTGCACATCGACCGGGCGCTGCTCAAGGACGGGGTGTACCACACGGCGGGTGCAGGCCATATCCTGCGCGGTGGCGGCCCGGCGGACTACTTCACGGTGGGGCCGGAACAGCTGTTCAGGATGTACCGGCCCCGGTAAAAACGGGTGTCTTTAAAAGCCCCTGTCCGTCTGGGCTCGTTGGTCCGTCCGGCCGAGCGCGCGGGCACACTGCGGGTCTTTGCCGCTGAATTTCCATCCTGTCCTCGCGAGGTGCATCCATGCTCAACTTTCTGATGTTCGCAGCGGGCCTGGCCGCGCTGGTGGCCGGTGCCGATGTGCTGGTGCGGGGCGCGTCCAAGCTCGCGCTGTCGTTTGGCATCTCGCCGCTGGTGGTGGGTCTGACCATCGTGGCCTTTGGCACCAGCGCCCCGGAAATGGCGGTGTCCGTAGGGGCAGTTCTCAATGGGCAAACCAACTTGGCTATCGGCAATGTGGTGGGCAGCAACATCTTCAATGTGCTCTTCATTCTGGGGCTGAGCGCGCTAATCGCGCCGCTGGTGGTGCATATCCAGCTCATCCGGCAAGAGGTGCCCATCATCATCGGCGCGTCGCTGTTGCTGCTGGTGCTGAGCTTGGACGGTCGCCTGGGGTTGCTGGATGGTGCGCTGCTCTTCAGTCTGCTGGTGGCCTACACGGTGTTTCTCATCATGCAGTCGCGCCGTGAAACCCGCGCTGCGCAGGACGCACACGCCACACCCAACGAGTACGAAACCGAATTAAAACCCTCTGCGCCGGGCGCCTGGGACTCGCGCCTGTGGGTGCAACTGGTGCTGATCGTGGTGGGGCTGGGGCTCCTGGTGGTGGGCTCGGACTGGATGGTGACGGCGTCGGTGGTGTTTGCCAAGGCCCTGGGGGTGAGTGATGTGGTGATTGGTCTGACCATCGTGGCGGCAGGCACATCAATGCCAGAGGTAGCCACTTCGATCGCAGCAGCGATCAAGGGCGAGAGAGACATAGCCGTAGGCAATGTGGTTGGCAGCAATACCTTCAACATCCTGGGCTGCCTGGGGCTATCTGGTCTGGTTTCGGGCAGCTCGGGTTTGGTGGTGCCTTCTTCGCTGATGGCCTTCGATATGTGGGTGATGCTGGCGGTGGCGCTGGCCACGCTGCCCATCTTTCTTTCAGGCCGCGAGATTGCCCGGTGGGAAGGGGGCGTGTTCCTGGCCTACTACGCCGCCTACGTCACCTACCTCATCATGTCGGCGCAGGAACATGCGGCGCTGCCCACCTATTCGGCCGTGATGATGGGTTTTGTGATTCCGCTCACGGTGATCACGCTGGTGGTGTCGCTGATCCGTAAGGCCCCGGCGCCAGCGCGGTGACTGCTGGGGGGCGGCTGGCGCCGGGCTATTGCAGCGGGCCGCACAGCCCGATGGACGGGTTGCGGGCCCATTGCTCAGTCCAGGCCCACACACGCTGCACGCCGTCCCCACCCGTCGCGCCGCCTTGCAGGCCGTGGTCGGCCCCGCCAAAGCGCCGCGCACAGTAAGGCATGCTGCGCGCCGCAGCCAGCGTTGCAAATCGCTCGTAGGCGGCCGGGGGCACCAGCGCATCGTTGCCGCCCCACACCTGCAACACCGGCCAGGGGCCCTGCAGCAGGGGCTGGGTGAGCCGCCAGCTCCACAAGTCGCGCCAGTAGCCCAGGCTGCGGCCCTGCACCACCGCCGTGTCCGGCATATTCCCCGCCACTTCATCGCCCACGGCCTGCCAGTCCGGCAGCACGCCCAGGCGCTGCGCCTGCAGCGCGCCCGCCTCCTGCGGGTCGAGACCACTGGACGCAATCAGCACCAGCCCCGCCAGAGCGGGCACCTCGGGTGCGAGGGCGGGCAGCAACTCAGCCCCCTCGGAAATGCCCACCAGCAGCTGCGGCACGGGTGCCTGGCCCTGGCGCTCCAGGGCGTCGGCGCGCAGCGCGGCCCGCGCGTGGGCCAGCCAGGTGGACAGGCGGTCGTGCTGCACAAATGTACGGGAGCAGTCGCCCGGTGCCGTAAGCGCCTGTGGGCTGACGCCGGGCTTGTGCAGCACCAGCACCTGCGCATGCTGCAAGCCGGCAAAGTAGCGCCCGGCAAAGGCGCCCATCCCGGCGCAGCCCGAACCGGGCACCACGATGACGCGGTACCGCACAGGCGGCACCCGCTCGACGCGGTGCAGCGCCTGCACCACAGCCGTGCCCTCGCCCGGCAGGGCCAGCTGGGTGAACCCGCTGCCAGACAGGCCGGGCACAGCCTCGGGCGAACCGGGCACGGTGGCGCAACCGGCCAGCAGGCCCAGCGCGCACCACCGCGCCAGCGGGCGCACACGGGCCATTGTGTGCCAGGCCCGCATGAAAAAGGCCAGCACGGTGCTGGCCTTGGAACCCCGCAGGGCGGTGGCGGTGCGGCGCGTCACTGCGGGCACGGGTGGGTCACCGTTTACTTGAGGATCAACACCTGCTCGGGCTGCTGCGGCTGGGGCTGCGGCATGGGCTGCCCGCCTTGCTGGTAGACCACCGGCGGTCGCACGCCGCGGGCCAGGTGCGCGTCGGTGTAGCCCAGCTGCGTGGCCAGTTGCTGGTACACGTCCTGCGCCAGCGACTGCGAGGTCTCGCGGATCACCTTGGCGCGGTTGGGCGGGGCGATGTCGCCACGGATCGACAGGATTTTGGTGTCGTTGCCCTGGCCCTGGGCGGAGAACGCGGCCTTGATCTCGTACGTCTTGGTGTTGATGAGCGAGAAGTCGGCCAGCAACTGCAGGCCGTACTGGCGCGTGGCACTGGTGGTGCCTTGCAGGGGCGAAAGCGCATCGGTGAAGTCGATGCTGGAGACCACGCCGAAGAGCACGTAGTCGGCACCGGCAAACTCGCCCTTCTTGATGCGGGCGATCACGTTGTTGACCTGGGGCTGCGCCTGGGGCGTGGCCATCTTGCCGCCCTGCACCTGGTTGAGCACCTGCTCGGCCTTGGTCGGCTGGGGCTTGCCCGCGTCAAAGCCCTTGCCCTGCACCAGGCGGAAGTACGTGCCCTGCAGCAGCGCACCCTTGATGTCGTTGGTGTAGCCACCGAGCTCGCGCTGCTCGATGTAGCTGTAGCGCCCGGCCACATAGGTGCCACTGGCCTGCTCGGACGCCTGCATGGACTGCTGGCCCGAGTAGGAACCGCCGCCGCCGTACATGCCGTGGCTGTGGCTGCCGCCCTGGCTGCCCTGGGCGCTCATCTGGCTGCTGTGCTGGTAGGTGCCGGCCACAAAATATTCGGACACGCGCTGGGCATAGGCCAGGTCGGTCACGGCGATCTTGGGTGCGGCACCGGGCTGCTGCGCCTGCGCGCCCGTGCCCCAGGCCAGCGTGGTGGCCGCGATAACGGCCAGGGCCGTGTGGAGTGTGATTCTGCGTTGCATGGTGTGCTCCTTGTGAGCTAAAGGAAGTCTTGAATCGATCAACCGACGCGAGCAGTGCTCATGCCGGCAAAAACTGGCGCGCCCCAGGCGAGGGACGCCTAGCAAGGGCCGCCCCGCAGCGAGGGCGTCGTCCCCCTTCCCGGCGAAGCCGAGAGAAGGGGGAAGGCGCGCAGCGCCTCAGGGGGATGTCACCTCTTACTCGTTTTGCGGATTTCCTTTTCGTCCTGCCACTCCACGGTGCCCTCTTCCACATCGAACAGCGATAGCGTGAACTTGTAGTACACGTCCTTGGTGGTGTTGTTCTGCTTGACGATGCTGGTCAGCTCGCCTTCCAGCTGGTACTTGGCCGCGGTCATCTGGCCCACGCGGGCCGTGGTTCCCTGCTTGTACAGGCCGCTCTGGTTCTGGCGCTGCAGTTCATCCACGCCCTGCTGCATCTGGTTGATGGAGCGCACAAAGCGCACCTTGCCCGACTTGGTGAGGGCCGTCTGGATGGAGCTCATCACGTTGTTGGTGTCGATGTACTCGCTGGTCTTGTTCTTGACCGGGGCCAGCGTGACGGTGGGGCGGCCCTGGAAGATGCCGGTTTCCAGCAGGCTGCCGGTCATCTTCTCGGCAATCATCTGCAGATCGGTGGAGCCGAACTCGTTGGTTACCAGCTCGACCGCCTTGGCGTCGCCGTAATTGACCTGGCGGTCAAAACGCACGGTGGGGGACGACAGGTTCTGGCAGGCCGACAGGGCCAGGGTGCTGGCCGCGAAGGCCAGGACCAGCGCGCTGCGCCGGAGGGTATTGGTGCTCATTGTGTTTGTTTCCTCTTAATAAGACGTTGCGCTTCTTTCGCCCTGGGCCGCTTGAGACCGGCGCTCCCTGTGCGCGGGCAGCCGCGCAAGGGCCGCCCCGCCGCGCTGGCTGCGTCCCCCTCCCACGCGAAGCGTGAGAGAGGGGGAAGGCGCGCAGCGACTCAGGGGGAGCTTCATTTCAGCGAGGCTCCACATTCATTTCAAGGCGTAAATCGATGGCTGCAGAGGTCGGCGCCACACTCTTGACCGTCTGCTGGCCCAGGCCCAGCACGGTCATCTGCTTCCAGGACTCGCCATCGCCCACCTGGTTGCCCACGCTGTCCAGCCACTTGAAGCGGTAGAACACGGTGCGGTCGGTGCGGCCCATGTTGGACATGTCGGCCTGCACCACCAGGATGTCGTTGCGGCGAACGATGCGCATCTCGCGCACTGCGATGCTGTTGGCCTCGCCCCGCAGCGCCACCTTGGAGGCAACGGCCGGGGGCGTGGCGGGGTCGTGCTGCTGGGCGCCAGCGGCGGTGGCCAGGGTCAGCACGGTGGCTGCAAGGGCAAAACGGGTTCTCATGCCAGAGGCTCCTTGGAGGTCTTCAAAAGGTGAAAGGGTTTACTTGGCGGCGGGCGCAGGCTGCGTCGAGGTGGACTTGACCGCCGAGCGCGGGACGGACCGGGCGCGGGTACTGCTCGTGGTGGTGCGCGTAGGCGCGGCAGGCTGCGCCACGGCCGGCTGCGGAGCGGCGGCCACGGCGGGCAGCTGGCCCAGCATGGCGACGTCGCCGGTCAGCACGCTGTTGTCGTACATGCGCAATGGCACCAGGGCGTACTGGCCGTCGATCTTGATGGGCTGGGGCAGCTGGCGGCCGTTCACGGTCACCACATGCTCGCCCGGTGGCAGGTAGCCACGCGCCACGTACACGCGGCCCGGCAGCATGCGCCACATGCGGTCGTCGGCCTGCTCGGTGGCCACCGAGGCCGCCGCACCGATGATGCCGCCAATCAGGCCGCCGCGCTTTTGAAGCTCGTTTTGCAGCACGCCCTTGGCGACGGCACGGGTGAAGCCACGCAGCACCATGCCGGGCATTTCGTCCTTGAGCGCGCGGCGCGCCATCACGTTCACATCCACCACTTTTTCCAGCTTGAGGTCTGTGCCAGCCGCAGAGATGGTGGTGAGCAGCGGATCGGTGGAGGGCTCGATCACGGGGTAGGAAATGCTGGCCGTGACCAGGCCGCGACCCGTGGGCACGGGCAATGTAAACGCCTTGGGCTTGCGCGCAGGCGCGTCACCAGCTTCGACGATGAAGAGCACGTCGGTCATGCGCTGGCGGCGCTTCCAGGTGAAGCCGGTGCGGGTGTCCAGGCCGCGCAGGCCTTCTTCGAGCACGGGGGTGTCGGGCTTGAGCTCGATGGCCTTGCGGTAGCCGGGCGCAGCCAGGCCGGGCTCGTTGAGCATTTCGTACAGGAAACCCGCCAGATAGTGGCTCAGGGCGTTGGAGTAGCCGTTCTTGAGGGCCAGCACCTCGGGGTCGTTGAGCGTTTCGACCGGGTAGCCGTTGAGTTCCTTGCCGCCCGACGTGGCGCCCTTGGACTTGGCTTCTTCTTCGGCGGCCAGGGTTTCCTTGGCGCGGAACTCGGCAATGATGGCTTCACGCTCGTGCGTGCGCTTGATGTCCACACGGGCGTTTTCAAAATCACCTACGGCCAGGCGGTTGAGCGCCAGGCGGGTGGTCAGCCACACCTTTTCATAGTCCTGGCCCTCATAGACCTTCAGACGCTCGCTCACCAGGGCTGCGCCCACGGTGCCCATGAGCTTGGAGGGGTTGGTCTTGGCAGTCTCTTCCCATTCCTTGACCTTGTTGTCGGCCAGCAGGAAAGCGTTGGTGCTGTCAGGGTAGCGGCGGTCCATGCGCAGCAGTTCCCCGCGTTCCATGTTGTAGAGCAGCGCCGTTTTTTCTTCTTCGGTCTTGGCCGTGCTCTCCAGGCTGGCCAGCGCGGCGGGGATACCGCCACTGCGCCCGGCGGTCTGCATGTCGGTCGCCGTTTTGTCGTGGCTCTGCATGGTGGCGCAGCCGGTGAGGGCTGCGCTCAGCGCCAGCACCCACAGCAGGCGCGGACGGAATCAGGATGGGTGGGCGGTCATGGATGCTCCTTGCAGATCGGTCAGTTGCTCACCAGAAACACCCCGCGCTTACCACGCGCAGCCGCGCAACAACCCCGCCAGAGGAAGGGTGCTGTGAATACGGCGTGCGTGATGGAAGTCCGGTCAAGGCGGGTGCCTGCAGCCCGTGCGCCCCCTCCCGGCGCGGATACGTGCTGTGTGCGGCCCCCTCTGGCTGTGAGTTTCTTGGTTGTTGTGTATGGGGTTGTAGCCAGCCGCGCAATGTAGCAAAAGCTTGTATCTTTTCTGTAACGGTGTGGGGCCCACGACACAGATGGACACAGGCACTGGCGCGTGGAGTGGTTGGCATGCATGTCATCCCCCCGGCTGCTGGCGCGGCATGCGGTACAGCCATACCACCCGCCCGCCGGGCGCGCGCAGCTGGGCACTGGGCAGCCAGCCGGGAACCGCAAATTCCAGGCTCACCAGCCAGGCACCGGGCGCCAGCTCGGCCTGGGCCTTGGCGGCCGCGCGGGCCATGCTCTCGGGTCGCTGAAACAGGTACACCATCTGGTAAGCACTCCAGTCGGCCTTCCACATGTCGGCACGCCGCACTTGGGCCCAGGGGCAACGCAAGGCGCACAGCAGGCGCAGCGGCCAGCTCCACTCCAGCCCTTCCAGCTGGCCGGCGGGATAGGCATGGCGCAGGGCCTTGAGACCATCGCCCAGGCCACAGCCTGCGTCGAGCACGCGCGCACCCAAAGGCAGCGGTGCCTGCACGGCCAGAGACTGCAACGCATGACGCGGCGTGGGAAACAGGGGCGCATCGCGCCACGCATTGAGCGGGTAGACCAGCAGCAACAGCGACAGCGGCACCAGCCACGCCCAGGTGGGCAGGCTGGCCGCCCCGAGCAGCGCCAGCGACAACGGGAACCCGGCGGCAATCAGCCCGCGGCGCCACCAGCTGTCGCCCAGCACACTGGCCGCCGTGCCCAGCAGGCAGGCCACCAGCAAGGCGGCCACCGGCGGAACCGCGCGCTGCAGCGCCACAAAGACCAGCCATGCGCACGCCCACGCCACCAGCGCGGGCAGGGGCCAGGGCATGCGCAGGGCCAGCATGGTTCCGTTCTCAGCGGCCAAAAATGCCGCGCAGCAGATTGACGGGGTTGACCACGTTGCCCGCGTCCGTGCCGCCGTCGCCCGCAGGTGGCTGGCCTGCAGGCGCACCGCCCATGCCGCTGGAGTAAGCGCCTGTGCCGCCCGACGGTGCGCCGGGTGCCGCGCCCATGCCGCCACGGCGCCCCTGCATCTCTTCACCCAGCATGGCCATGGTGTGTGACTTCACCCGCACACGCACCGACCATTCAGGCTCCCACGCGGCCTTGGGGTCGGCCGGGCGGGGTGGGTACACGATGTGGCTCTCGCCACCGTAGGCCATCATGCGCAACATGGGCGTGGCATCGCGCCCGCCACCCGCAAAGATGCCCTGCGGGATGGCGCATTGCGTGGCTTCGGGCTGCAGCAGCACGCGCTCCTTGAGCCAGCGGTCGATGGTGGCGGGCGAGAGGTAGTCGAACAGGCCCATGCCGGTGTCCGGCGTCTCGGCGCTGGACCACATCACCAGGTCGTCGCCGCTCTGCGACATGGCGTGCAGGTAATAGGCGCGCGCATTGCGCACCGGCTGCCAGCTGGTGCCCATGCTGTCCTGCGGCTTGCCGGTGGTGCGCAGGTCGATGGCGGGCATCAGGTCCTGCGCCGCGCCCAGGGTGAATTTCATGGAGGCAGGCACGCCGTCGCCACGCACCTGGTGCTCGCCCACCACCGAGCTGTCGCGCGACAGGCTGACCTGGTTGCGTTCGTTGGGGTACAGCGCATAGGCCGGGCCCACGCGCGGGCCCCGGTCCGGCACGGCACGGCCCGCGAAGGCCTGGGCGTAGTCGGTGGGCTTGGCACGTGCCAGATCGATCACGCGGGGCTGGCCCGCACGCACTGCGCTACCGCAGCCCCAGTACAGCAGGATGCGGCCCTTGGGCTGCTGTTGCTGGTACTCACGCGGCACTTCGCCCGGCTCGGTCTGGGTGGGCTGGGCGCGCGGCGGGATCAGCGGCAAGAACTCGCCCATGCGCATGCCGGGCGGGATGGACTGGCTGGCCTCGACGCCGGGGCGCAGGCTGTTGTGCAAGGCGATGTCGACGACGCGCGGCGGCATGATGGACATGGCGCGGGCGTTGCCGTACGACGTGTTGCTGCCGCCCCCCATGCCCGGCGCCGCACCGCCGCCCATGCCCCCCATGAGGCCGCCGAGCATGCCGCCGCCACCGGGCAGGCTGTCCATCTCGGGCATCCCCGCCATGGTGCCGGTGGACAGGTCCATCCACAACTGCACCTTGGGGGCCTTGGTGTTCTGGGCCTGGGCGCCCAGGCTGGCAATGCACAGGCCGGCGACAAGGCAGGCGGGGGTCAGGTAGCGCAAAGAGGTTGTCATGAGGTCTGCTCCAGGAGATACAGGAATCACCCGGCAAACCATCGTGGGCCGCAAAGCGGCATCGTCGCCGCCCTGTGATGAGGCCTTGCGGTCAACCCGGGTGTGTTGAACGCAGCGCAGTGTAGGCCCCGCAAGGACGCATTTTGCCCGTGCAAGTTACTTGTGGAAACCGTTTATGTGCGCTATTTCACGCATCCGATCGGTCGGCAAGAGACAACGACAGTACCGTCTATGCGTTGCGCACAGCGCATGAAACCGGCGCGGCCCCAAGCAAGAGACGCCGAGCAAGGGCCGCCCCGCAGCGAGGGCGTCGTCCCCCCTGGGGGGAAGGCGCCGAAGGCGACTCAGGGGGGAGAAGCGTATTCAGCCGCGCAGGCGGTCGATCAGCCCGTTCAAAGCCTCCAGCGACCCGAACTGGATCGCCAGCTCGCCCATGTCCTCCACCCGGCCATGGCGCTTGACGCGCTTTTTCACGCGCACCTCGACCTCGGCCATGAGCAGGTCCGAGAGTTCTTCTTCCACGCGCTTCAAGTCGCGCGACTTTTCCTTCTGGGGTTTTTGCGGCACTAGGCTGAACTCGGCACCGATCTTTTTGACCAGGGCCTCGGCCTCGCGCACCGACAGCTTCTTGGCCGCGATCTGGTTGCCGGCCGTGATCTGCGCGGCGCGGTCCAGCGAGAGCAATGCGCGCGCATGGCCCATGTCGATGTCGCCCGCCATGAGCATGGTCTGCACCGGCTCGGCCAGGTTCAAGAGGCGCAGCAGGTTGCTGGCCGCGCTGCGCGAGCGGCCCACGGCCTGCGCGGCCAGCTCGTGCGTCAGGCCAAACTCCTTGACCAGGCGCTGCAGGCCCTGGGCTTCTTCCAGCGGGTTGAGGTCTTCTCGCTGGATGTTTTCGATGAGCGCCATGGCGGCTGCCGACTCGTCGGGCACATCGCGTACCAGCACCGGCACTTCGGCCAGGCCCGCCAGGCGTGAGGCCCGAAAGCGCCGCTCGCCCGCAATGATTTCGTACTTGCCCGCGTGCTCCCCGCCCGTGAGGCGCCGCACCAGGATGGGCTGCATGATGCCCTGGGCCTTGATGGACTCGGCCAGCTCATACAGCGCACCTTCGTCCATGCGCGTGCGCGGCTGATACACACCGGGCACCAGCTCGCTCAGCGGCAGGCTGCTGGGCAGGCCCGCTTCGGCGGCCTGGACCTGCTCCACTTTGTCTTCGACCTTGGGGCCCAGCAGGGCTTCCAGGCCGCGGCCGAGGCCCTTGGGTTTTTTGGTGACCATGGTTTGTTCTCAATCGTTCAAAAGGGTGTGCAGCAGTGCGTGGCCTTCGGGCCAGTCGCCCAGCCCGGATTCGGCATTGATGTGCCCGCGCTCGCCATGGTCCACAAACCGCGCGCCCCAGGCCTGGGCCAGCGCTTCGGCACGCTCAAAGCTGCAGTACGGATCATTGCGGCTGCCCACCAGCACGGCCGGGAACGGCAGGGGCTGGCGCGCAATGGGCGCCCAGCCGTGGATCTGCGCGGCCAGATCGGGCCGCTCCACATCACCCGGCGCCACCAGCAGCGCGCCGCGCACCTTGGCCGCATGGCGGGTGTGCGCCGCCCACCAGGCGGTGAGGATGCAGCCCAGGCTGTGCGCTACCAGCAGCACCGGGCCATCGGCATCGGCCACGGTTTCTTCCAGGCGCGCGGACCAGTCGCCGCGCAGCGGGCGCATCCAGTCGTGCTGCTCTACGCGGTGGTAGCCGTGGCTCGCTTCCCAGCGGCTTTGCCAATGGTCAGGGCCGGAATTCTGCCAGCCGGGCAGCAGCAGGATGTTGGAGGCCTTCATTACTATCAAATTAATAGCTATTGGCGCTTAGCCATCAAGTGCTGGGGGCCATTTTCGCTATGGAAGACGCTGCCGCAGGCATGGTTTGCACGCGCTCGACCATCTCCTGCGCAAACTCCACAAACGCCTGACTGCCCTTGGCGGCCGGGTCAAACACCACACCGGGCAGGCCATAGCTGGGCGCCTCGGCCAGACGCACGTTGCGCGGGATCACGCTGTTGAACACCTTGTCGCCAAAGTGGCCCTTGAGCTGGTCGCTCACCTGCTGCTGCAGCGTGATGCGCGGGTCGAACATCACGCGCAGCAGGCCGATGATCTGCAGGTCGGCATTGAGGTTGGCGTGCACCTGCTTGATGGTGTTGACCAGGTCGGTCAGGCCTTCCAGCGCGAAGTATTCGCACTGCATGGGCACGATCACGCCGTGGGCACTGCACAGGCCGTTGAGGGTGAGCATCGACAGCGACGGAGGGCAGTCGATCAGCACGAAGTCATAGTCACCATCGGCCTCGGCCAGCGCAGATTTGAGGCGCTTTTCGCGGTGCTCCAGCGCCACCAGTTCCACCTCGGCCCCGGCCAGTTCGCGGTTGGCGCCCAGCACCCAGTAGCCACATTTGTCCGACAGCACGGCCGCCTCTTTCACCGAGGCGGATTCGAGCAGCACGTCGTACACCGTGAGGTCCAGACTGCGCTTGTCCACCCCCGAGCCCATGGTGGCGTTGCCCTGCGGGTCCAGGTCCACCATCAGCACGCGCTGGCCGATCTTGGCCAGGCCAGCGGCGAGGTTGACGGTGGTGGTGGTCTTGCCCACCCCACCCTTTTGATTGGCAACGCAAAAGATCTTGGCCATGTGGGTGCTGCAGTTCGAGTG
Source organism: Acidovorax sp. NO-1 (assembly GCF_000238595.1). Classification (GTDB taxonomy): domain Bacteria; phylum Pseudomonadota; class Gammaproteobacteria; order Burkholderiales; family Burkholderiaceae_C; genus Acidovorax. Next base: position 123,646 of record NZ_AGTS01000075.1, read on the forward strand.
GTGTTATTTGGAGATGGCCAGCTTGATGCCAAAGCCGATCAGGAAGACGCCTGCCACTTTCTCCAGCACGCGGCCGATGCGCGGGTTGGCGCGCATGCGCTCGGCCAGGTGGTGCGTGAGCAGCACGGCGACCAAGCCATAGAGAAACGTCAACGCGGCCACCGTGGCCGCCATCACGCCAAAGGTCAGCATGCCCTGGTGGCGCGCAGGATCGACGAACAGCGGAAAGAACGCCATGTAGAAAACGATGGCCTTGGGGTTGAGCAAGGTGATGAGCCCGGCCTGCTTGAAGTAGTGGCGCGGCTCGATGTTCAGGATGGGCTGGGCGCCCGGCTTGGCAGTGACCATCTTGAAGCCCAGCCACGCGAGGTAGGCCGCGCCCAGCCACTGCACGGCATGGAAGGCCGCCGGGTACGTGGCCAGCAGCGTGGCCACACCGGCCACCGCCGCCCACATCAGCACCTGGTCACCCGCAATCACACCCAGGGTGGCGGCCATGCCCCCCCGCACGCCGCCCTTGCTGGTGGAGGTGATCAGCGCCAGATTACCGGGACCGGGAATGGCGAGGAACAACACAATGGCGGCGACAAAGGCGCCGTAGTCTGCGATGCCGAACATGGTTTCTCCCGGGGGGTTTGGTCGGGCGCGATGAACGATGCGTCCGAGTGAGGAGCCGAGTTTACGCGACCCCCCTGCCCCGGCTGCTGAAAAGTCGGCGCCGCAGCGCCGATGCCATCAGACAGGCTTCATCCAGACGATGCAGCGCTCCGCATCCAGCCCAGGCACGGCGAGCTGTTCCACGTGAAACACCGCCACATCCGCGGGCAGTGCGGCGATTTCATCCTCAGGGTGTTTGCCCTTCATGGCCAGCCACACACCGTGGGGCGCGGCCAGCGCGCTGCGTGACCAGGTCACAAAGTCTGGCAACGAGGCAAACGCGCGGCAGCTGATGAGATCGAACGGCGTGGTCAGCGTCTCGACCCGTGCGTGCACGCCGTGCAGGTTGCGCAGCTTGAGCGCCACCGACGCCTGCTGGATGAACGCCGCCTTCTTGCCCACGGTGTCCACGCAGCTCACATCCACATCCGGGCAGCAAATGGCAAACACCACGCCGGGCAGGCCGCCGCCCGACCCGACATCCAGCAGTTTCACCGCTGTCACCGCCCCACCCTGCTGCAGGCCCGCCACATGCCTGCGCAGCGGCGCCACGGCGGCCAGGCTGTCCAGCAGGTGGTGCGTCATCATCTCCTGCGGGTCACGCACGGCGGTCAGGTTGTAGACCTTGTTCCACTTTTGCAGCAGCGCCAAGAAGTCCATCAACTGCGTGATCTGGGCATCGGCCAAACCCAGAGACAAAGCCTCTGCTCCAGCCTGCAGTTGCTGGCGCAGGGTGTCGTTGCTCACTGTCATCGTCATGCTGCCACTTCGCCTTCTGCCTTGGTGGGCGTTGCCGGTGCCACGGCGAACTCCTTGAACCCACCCTTCTTCAAATGCACCATCAGCAGCGAGATCGATGCAGGCGTAATGCCCGTGATGCGCGAGGCATGGCCCAGGGTCTCGGGCCGGTGGCGGGTGAGCACCTGGCGCGCCTCGATGCTCAGGGCCGTGACCTGCATGTAGTCCAGGTCGGGCGGCAGGCGCAGCTTCTCGAAGTGTGCGGCACGCTCCACCTCGTCCTTCTGGCGGTTGATGTAGCCCGCATACTTGGCGGCAATCTCCACCTGCTCCACCACCGGCTCGCTCAGGTCGCCCAGGGTTTCACGTGAAACATCGGCCGATGCGTATTTGCCACCGTCCATCGACATCAGGTTGGCGTAACTCACATCGGGGCGGCGCAGCAGCTCGAACAGGTTGTATTCGTGCTCAATGCTCTTGCCCAGCACCCGTTGCGACTCGGCGGCAGGCAGGTTGCGCGGGTTCACCCAGGTGGCCTTCAAGCGCTCTGTTTCACGTGAAACCGCATCGCGCTTGCGGCTGAAGGCATCCCAGCGCGCATCGTCCACCAGGCCCATCTGGCGCCCCACTTCCGTGAGGCGCATGTCCGCGTTGTCCTCGCGCAGCTGCAGGCGGAACTCGGCCCGGCTGGTGAACATGCGGTAGGGCTCGGTCACGCCCTTGGTGATCAGGTCGTCCACCAGCACGCCCAAGTAGGCCTCGTCGCGGCCGGGCAGCCAAGGGGCGTCGCCCCGGCACTGCAGCGCGGCGTTCAGGCCGGCGAACAGGCCCTGCGCTGCCGCCTCTTCGTAGCCCGTGGTGCCGTTGATCTGCCCGGCAAAGAACAGGCCCTGGATCTGGCGCGTCTCGAAACTGCTCTTGAGCGAGCGCGGGTCGAAGTAGTCGTATTCGATGGCGTAGCCGGGGCGCAGGATGTGCGCGTTTTCCAGCCCCGGCATGCTGCGCACCAGCTCGTACTGGATGTCGAACGGCAGGCTGGTGCTGATGCCGTTGGGGTAGTACTCGTGCGTGGTGAGCCCCTCGGGCTCCAGAAAGATCTGGTGGCTGTCCTTGTCGGCAAAGCGGTTGATCTTGTCTTCCACGCTCGGGCAGTAGCGCGGGCCCACGCCCTCAATCTTGCCGGTGAACATGGGGCTGCGGTCAAAGCCGCTGCGGATGATCTCGTGTGTGCGTTCGTTGGTGTGGGTGATCCAGCAGGGCACCTGCTGGGGGTGCATCTGTGCATTGCCCATGAAGCTGAATACGGGCACCGTGCCCTCGTTCACGCCGCCGGGCATGCCGTCGCCCGGCTGCTCGGTGCACTTCGAGAAGTCAATGCTGCGCCCATCCAGCCGGGGCGGCGTGCCGGTCTTCAGGCGACCCTGGGGCAGCTTCAGCTCCTTGAGGCGCGCCGAGAGCGACACGGCGGGCGGATCCCCTGCCCGGCCTGCGGCGTAGTTGTTCAGGCCCACATGGATCTTGCCGTCGAGAAAGGTGCCCGCCGTCAGCACCACGGTGCGGCTGCGGAAGCGGATGCCCACCTGCGTCACAGCGCCCACCACCCGGTCGCCCTCCACCATCAGGTCGTCCACCGCCTGCTGGAACAGCCACAGATTCGGCTGGTTCTCCAGCATGCGGCGGATGGCGGCCTTGTACAGAATGCGGTCGGCCTGCGCCCGCGTGGCCCGCACCGCAGGGCCCTTGGAGCTGTTGAGAATGCGGAACTGGATGCCGCCCTCGTCCGTGGCCAGCGCCATGGCGCCACCCAAGGCATCCACCTCTTTCACCAGGTGGCCCTTGCCGATGCCGCCGATGCTGGGGTTGCAGCTCATCTGCCCCAGCGTCTCGATGTTGTGGGTGAGCAGCAGCGTGCGGCTGCCCATGCGCGCAGCGGCCAGCGCGGCCTCGGTGCCTGCATGGCCACCGCCGACAACGATCACATCAAATTCCTGGGGGTACAACATGGGGAACACTCCGGGGCCGGTGATGGCCCGTCTTTCAATACTGCCCGCTGGGGCCCGTTATCCGACAGGGGCTGCAGGTACGGGCCGAGCAACGCCCCAAGGGGGCGGCGGCGCTGGGGGAAACCCGCGATTTTCCCACCTTTGCATGCTTTTTGTGCAAAACCATGGTCACGACGCGAGCGGCCTCCACATGTTCCACGTGAAACAACCTGCCACTGCAGGGTGTTTCACTTGCAGTATTCCTGCCACCGCTTTGTGCTCCAATGCGCCGCATGACCCAACTTCTCATCTTCGCGGGCAGCACCCGCCAGCAATCCTTCAACCGCAAACTGGCCCACGCCACCGCCGCCATCGCGCGCGACGCGGGTGCCAGCGTCACGCTGCTGGAGCTATCTGATTTCAACATTCCGCTGTACAACGCCGACCTCGAAGCCCAGGGCACGCCCGCCGATGTGATCCGGCTCAAGGAAATCCTCTGGCAACACCCCGCCTGGATCATCTGCTCGCCCGAGTACAACGGCAGCTACACGGCCCTGCTCAAGAACACCATCGACTGGGCCTCCAGCCCCGTGAAGGGCAACCCCGACTGGCAGGACGGCACCAAGAGCTTTCGCGGCAAGGTGGTGGGCATGCTCAGCGCGTCGCCCGGCGGGCTGGGCGGGCTGCGCTCCCAAAGCCACCTGGCGCCCCTGCTGATCAACCTGGAATGCTGGCTAGCGCCCAAGGCCTTTGCCCTGGGCGCGGCGGGCAGCGCGTTTGACGACAGTGGCGCCCTCATCCAGCCCGCCCACCGCGACCGCGTGCGTGCCGTGGTGGACCAGGTGCTGTGGGCCGCCACCCGCCTGCAGCCCACCGCCGCTGCTTAGGGCCGCACAGCCCATGAACTGCCGCCCCGGCTGTGGCGCCTGCTGCATCGCCCCGTCGATCAGCTCACCCATCCCTGGCATGCCACTGGGCAAGCCTGCGGGGGTGCGTTGCATTCAACTGGGGGACGATGCACGCTGCCGCATTTTTGGGCAGCCAGAGCGACCAGCGGTGTGCGGGGGGCTGATGCCTTCTGTCGAGATGTGCGGCACAAACAATGCGCAGGCCTTGGCCTATCTCACGCAGCTGGAGCTGCTGACGCAGCCCTTACCTGGCGAGGGCGCGGTGAAGTGGCCTTCACCGTAAAAGCTGCATCAAATGGGCATCAGCGCTTATCCCATAAGCGCAAGTAGCTATCAAAACAAAAGCTGGCGGCGCACGCTGTCACACAGCGCCAGGCTGGCACGTCTTGGGATGAAAGCCTTGCAGCCTTTCGCACACAAGCCCCCACGCCGCGATGAACCCCACATCCCCTGATCTTTTCACCACCCTGCGCCCCCGCCTGTTCGGCATCGCCTACCGCATGGTGGGCGTGCGCGCCGATGCCGAGGATGTGCTGCAAGACGCCTGGCTGCGCTGGAGCCGCCAGGACGTGGCTGCGCTGCAGTCGGCCGAGGCCTGGCTGGTGACGGTGGTCACGCGCCTGGCCATCGACCGGCTGCGGGCACTGAAGGCCGAGCGGGAGGCCTATGTGGGCTGGTGGCTGCCCGAGCCGCTGGTGGAGCTGCAGGGCGACAACGCAGACAGCGGCGGCATCCACCACAACACGCCCGAGTCAGCGGCCGAGCTGGCGGGCGAGTTGTCCGTGGCCTTTTTGTACGTGCTCGAGCGCCTGGGCCCCGAAGAGCGCGCGGCCTTTTTACTGCGCCAGGTGTTTGACTACGACTACCCCGAGATCGCCGCGCATCTGGGCAAGACCGAGGCCGCCTGTCGCCAGACGGTGCACCGCGCCAGCGAGCGGGTGCAACAGGCACGCACGCGTTTTGATGTGCCGCGCAAGGTGCACCACCAGCTGCTGCAGCGCTTCATGCAAGCCGCCCACAGCGGCGATCACAACGCCATCGAGGCACTGCTGAGCGAAGACGCGCAGCTCATCGGCGATGGGGGCGGCAAGGTTGCCGCGTTCCCCCAACCCCTGGTGGGTAGGTTTCGCATTGCCATGCTGTACTGGGCGCAACACCGCCGCCTGGGCGCGCAGCTGGTCTATCGCATGGCGCTCATCAACGGCGAGCCGGGTCTGCTGCATTACGCCAATGGCCGCCTCGACTCGGTGCAGGCTTTTGTGACGGATGGCGAGCGCATCGTGGCGATCCATGCAGTGCGCAACCCGGACAAGCTGACGCGGGTGCCTGCGGTGCTGGACGAACACGAACACTGGCGCCAAAGAAGCGACGGTTTTTAAAAGCCACGCTGTCACAACCGCGCACTGCGCAACGTCTTGAAGGGTATGGAAAGCGGCAACAGCCCGTTCGCTGCGGCTTCTTCCAGAGCAGCTTGTTGTCTTTCCAACCCTCCAGGAGTTTTCCATGGCCCAGCACACCGCCCGCCTCGCCTACCACCAGCTGTCGCCCAAGGCCTTCATGGGCCTGGTGAACCTGTCCGAAACCATCAAGAAAGGCCCGCTGGGCACGCGCCTGGCCGAGCTGGTGTTTCTGCGCGTGTCGCAAATCAACGGCTGCGCGTACTGCATGGACATGCACTGGCATGTGCTGGTAAAGAACGGCATGGAGCCACGCCACCTGAACGCGGTGGCCGGCTGGCGCGAGGCGCCGTTCTTCAGCGACCGCGACCGCGCCGCACTGCGCTGGGCCGAGATCCTGACCCCCACACCCAACAGCGACGCAAGCGATGAGGAATTCGCCAGGCTGCAAGCCGTGTTCAGCCAAGCAGAAATCTCCGAGCTGGGGTTTGCCGTGGGCGTGATCAATGCCTGGAACCTGGTCAACGCAGGCATGCGCGCGCCGATTCCAGAAGCACCGGCCGTGTAAATTTCAAGCCAAAATGGCCGTTAGCGCTTATTCAGCAAGCGCTGGCAGCTATCATTTTATACGTCGCGCGGCCCATGCGACTGGCGCCTGTGTAGCCTGCCTGACAGTCGCCCGCGCCCCATCGGCCTACAGTGGTGCCTCCCACAATCAACACAGACAGCGGAGACACCACCCATGCTCACCATCCCCTCGCTGCAGGGCAGCGTCAGCCCCGAAGAATGGCAGCTGCGCTGCGACCTGGCCGCCTGCTACCGGCTTGTTGCGCTGTACGGCTGGAGCGACCTGGTCTTCACCCACATCAGCGCCAAGCTGCCCGAGTCGGTGTCGGGCCCGGGCGAGCACCATTTCCTCATCAACCCCTACGGCCTGATGTTCGACGAGATCACGGCGTCGAGCCTGATCAAGGTGGACATGGCGTGCAACAAGCTGCACGACTCGCCCTTTCCGGTGAACCCGGCGGGCTTTGTGATCCACAGCGCCGTGCACGAGGCCCGGCCCGAGGCGGGCTGCGTGCTGCACACCCACACCCGCGCCGGCGTGGCCGTCAGCGCGCAAAAGGGCGGCGTGCTGCCCATCAGCCAGCAAAGCACCTTTGTGCTGGGCTCGCTGGCGTACCACGAGTACGAAGGCGTGGCCTTCCGCGACGAAGAAAAGCCGCGCCTGCAGGCCGACCTGTGCGAGGCCAACTTCCTCATGCTGCGCAACCATGGGCTGCTCACCGTGGGCAAGACGATTGCCGATGCGTTCTTGTCGATGTACACGTTTGAGAACACCTGCCGCATCCAGATTGACGCGCAGGCCGGTGGCGAACTGACACAGGTGAACCCGCAGATCGTGAGCGGCGTGGCCCAGGCCATGCGCGTGCAGACCGGCGGCCTGGGCGGCGCCTTTGCGTGGCCCGCGCTGCTGCGCAAGGTGCAGCGCGACCTTCCAGGCTACGACACCTAACCCCCCTGTGTCGCCTTCGGCGCCGCGGTGCCGCCGCCAGAGGCGCCAGCTCTTCGATCACGTCCAAGCCTGCGCAGGCAGGCTTGGAGCCGCGGCCCTCAGCCCCCAAGGGGATGCCGCCCGCGCGGCGGGGCGGCCCTTGCACGGCGGCACTGACTTGGGCCGTGCCAGTTTCCGCCTCCGGCGGCCTGTGCAACTTAGGCCGCCAGCAAGAAAGCTGCACAGCGCATAGCATCGGCGGTTCCCGACCGTTTTCAAGGACCGATCCATGAAGCTCTACTACTCCCCCGGCGCCTGCTCCCTGTCTCCCCACATCGCCCTGCAAGAGGCCGGCCTGGCCTACACCCCCGTGCTGGCCAGCACCAAAAGCCACAAGCTGCAGGACGGCACCGACTTCTACACCATCAATGCGCTGGGCTACGTGCCCGTGCTGGAGCTGGACAACGGCGAGCGCCTGCGCGAAGGCCCGGCCATCGTGCAATACATTGCCGACCAGGTGCCCGACAAGCAACTGGCCCCCGCCAACGGCACACTGGCGCGCTACCGCCTGCAAGAGTGGCTGACCTTCATCGGCACCGAGCTGCACAAGGGCTTCAGCCCCCTGTTCAACCCCGCCACCCCCGAGGACTACAAGCCCATGGTGCGCGAGCGCCTGCTGCAGCGCCTGCAGTGGGTCGACAGCCAGCTCGCCGGCAAGCAGTACCTGATGGGCGACCAGTTCACCGTGGCCGACGGCTACTTGTTCACCGTGACCAACTGGACCCAGCCCACCAAGCTCGACATCTCCGGCCTCGCGAACCTGGCGGCCTACCGTGAACGCGTGGGTGCCCGCCCCGCAGTTCAGGCGGCCATGAAGGCGGAAGGCTTGCTGAAATAGGGACACCCCCTGAGGCGCTGCGCGCCTTCCCCCCGCTCTCGCTACGCGGGCAGGGGGACAACGCCCTCGCTGCGGGGCGGCCCTTGCTCGGCGTTCCTGGCCTAGGCCCCGCCAGTATCGATTGGGAGCACGCAGTTCGACGCACGGCCAAAACTCCAGTTGCGCTACAGCGGCTTTTGCCGCCACGCCACCAGCGCCCCCACCCACAACGCGCAGGCCGAGAACACCAGCCCGCGCGCCAGGCCTCCAGGGCCATCGGCAATCCAGCCCACCACCGTGGGCCCCACAATCTGCCCGGCCGCAAACACGATGGTGAACGCGCTGATGCCGCTGGCCCACAGCGCCTGCGGCAGGTTGTGCCGCACCAGCGCCGTGGTCGATGCCACCACCGACAAAAACACCCCGCCAAACAGCAGACCCGACGCCAGCACCACCGGCCATGCGCCCGTGATGGCAGGCAGGATGGTGGCCACGCCCAGCAGCGCATTCAGGCGCGCCAGTGCCTCACCGCCCCGGCTGCGGTCCAGCAGCCCGGCCCAGATGCGCGACGACAGCACCACGGCCAGCCCCAGCAGGGCATAAAACAGCGTCACCTCGCCCGCACCCCGGCCCTGCTCGCGCAGCAGCGCCACCACAAACGTCATGTAGCCGATGTAGCCCACACCGAACAGGCCGTAGCCCAGCAGCGCTGGGGCCAGCGCCCGCCAGCGCACGCGGTCGGGCACTGCAGCCGCCGGTGTGGTTCCGGGCGCGGCGGCCACGGGTGCCGCCAGCCCGTGCAACACCCGCGCGGGCCACAGCAGCACCGCCGTGGCCGCAACACAAGCCAGCGCGAGCGCCCACCAGGCCCAGGTCCAGCCATGCGGCGCAGGCGCCACGCCCAGCACCGCAGGCACCAGCAAGGCCGACAGGCTGATGCCCCAGCCCGTGCCGCCGTAATACAGGCCCAGCAGCAAGCCGCTGCGCCCCGGCACCTGGGCACCCAGCCGCGCCGCCAGCAAGCCGCCCGCAATGAAAACCAGCGCGCTGGCCCCACCGGCCAGCAGGCGCTGCACCAGCAGAGGTGTTGCCTGCGTGAAAAATCCGCTCAGGCCCATGAACACCGTGGCCATCACGGCGCCCACGAGCAGCACCGCCCCGGGAGCCACGCGCCGCAACAGCAGGGGCGTGGCCAGGGCGCCCAGCAGGTAGCCCAGCGCGTTCACCGTGTTCATGCCGCCCGCCAGCGTGTACGACCAACCCAGGTCTTCGCGCATGGGTGGCAACAGCAAGGCATAGGCAAACCGCGTGATGCCCAGCGAGATGGCCGCACCCATCGACAAGGCCACAGCCAGCCACAGGCTGCGCAACGGGGAGACGGGGGTCGGAGCAATAGGCGGTGAAAAAGACATGGCGACCCATTCTCATGCAACGCCTGCGGTGCTGCTGGCACGGCCATGACGGGCTAACACAAAACCATTGCTTTTGTTGACGCCAGTGCACTGCACGCTTTGCGCTGCAGCATTAAGCTGGAGGGCTGCACTTTTCGCACATTGCTTTACAGGACCCCCGTCATGACCTCTTTGTTTGAACCCACCCGTGCAGGCGACCTCCAACTGGCCAACCGCATTGCCATGGCGCCGCTTACGCGCAACCGCTCGCCCGAGGCCATCCCCACCGACCTGGTCGCCACCTACTACGCACAGCGCGCCAGCGCCGGCCTCATCATTTCCGAGGCCACGGCCATCAGCCCGCAAGCCCAGGGCTATGCCGATGTGCCCGGCCTGTACGGCACCGAGCAGCTGGATGGCTGGAAGAAAGTGACCCGCGCCGTGCACGACGCCGGCGGCAAGATCGTGGTGCAGCTGTGGCACGTGGGCCGTGTCTCGCACACCGACCTGCAGCCGGGCAACTCCCACCCCGTGGCCCCCTCGGCCGTCCGCGCCCACACCAAGACCGTGCTGATCAAGGACGGCGTGCCCACCTTCACCGACACCTCCATGCCCCGCGCGCTCGATGCCGAAGAGATCCCCGGCATCGTGCAGGACTACCGCCACGCCGCGCGCAACGCCATTGCGTCGGGTTTTGACGGTGTGGAAATCCACGCGGCCAATGGCTACCTGATCGACCAGTTCCTCAAGACCGGAGCCAACCAGCGCACCGACGACTACGGCGGCAGCATCGCCAACCGCGCCCGCCTGCTGCTGGAAGTGACCCGTGCCATCGTCGAGGAAATCGGCGGCGGCCGCACCGGCATCCGCCTGTCGCCCGTCACCCCCGCCAACGACATCGTGGACGCCGACCCGCAAACCCTGTTCGACCACGTGGTGCGTGAGCTGGCGCCGCTCGGCCTGGCTTACCTCCATATCATCGAAGGCGCCACCGGCGGCCCGCGCGAGGTGGAAGGCCGCCCGTTTGACTACGCCGCCCTCAAGGCCGCCTACCGCGCAGCCGGTGGCAAGGGTGCCTGGATGGTGAACAACGCCTACACCCGCGAACTGGCCGATGCCGCCCTGGCCCACGGCGCAGACATCGTGGCCTTTGGCCGCCCCTTCATCGCCAACCCCGACCTGGTGGCGCGCCTGAAGGCCAACGCCCCGCTCAACGAGGTGAACCGCGCCACGCTGTATGGCGGCGGGGCCGAGGGGTATACGGACTATCCGGCACTGGGTGCCTGAGCAGGCAAAAACGGAGTGCCGCGTCCGGGTTCACGCGCCGGTGGAAACTGGCGCTGGCCTAGCGCGGGCCGCCGCACAAGGGCCGCCCCGCCACGCTGGCGGCGTCCCCCTGCCCGCGTAGCGAGAGCGGGGGAAGCGGCGAAGCCGCTCAGGGGGGTGAACCTAAGCCTATCGGGCTCGGCGCCCGCATCACGATGCGCGTGAACAGCCGGTCATACGCCGCGTCGCGCGGCTTGCCCGGGGCCAGCGGGTTGGTGTTGCTGGCAAAGGCCGCGTCGATGGCAGCCCAGTCGCCCGGCTGCAGGGATTCCTGCGCGGCGGGCAGCACCACGGTTTCTTCCAGGCGCATGTGCTCCAGGTAAAAGCGGATGTAGCGCTCCAGCGCCTGGGCAAACGCCTCGCGGCGCGCATCGCCCATCAGCTCCCAGCCCAGCAGCAGGTGCTGCAGCTCACGCACCGCCGCCTCGCCGCCTTCGTGGTCGCGCTCCAGCTGGGCAATGGCCTCTGCCGCCTGGGGTGAGCGCTCGGCCACCTTGGGGAACAGCCACTGCGACTCCTTGGGGTGGTGCTGGCGCTCTGGAAACTCGTCGATGTAGAACAGCATGGCCCGCATCACGTCAAAGAACGCCGCGGGCTCGTCGCCCGGGCCCTGGTCCAGCATCAGGTGCAACGACTGCAGCACCGCCGCCAGCGACGCATGCTCCTCACGAATGGTTCGCAGACAGATGGACGACATGGCGCGCTCCCCGGTTAGGCACAGGCCCCGAGATTGCCATGCAGGAAGCGGCCAACCCATGACGCAGGTCAATAAACCGGCCACCCTCTCCCATAAAGAAAGCCCCGCAGACGGAGCCAGCGGGGCTACTTTTTCACCGCAGTGCGGCGCGTCAGGTATCAGCCCGCAAGCCGGGGCTGGGCCGCGTGGGCGCCCAGGGCCTGCGCCGGGCGGGCCGGCGGTGCTGCGCCCGTGGCCCCGGGGCCCGCGTAAGCGTGCCCTGTCGAATCCGCCAGACGGAACTGCTGCACCACCTGCGAAAGGCGTGCGGCCTGCTCGCGCAGCGAGTCGGCCGCAGCGGCAGACTCTTCCACCAGCGCAGCATTCTGCTGCGTCATGCGGTCGATCTCGCCCACCGAGCTGTTCACCTGACCGATACCGGCCGACTGCTCGGACGCCGCGGCGGTGATCTCGCCAATGATGTCGCCCACGCGCTGCACGCTGCCCACGATGTCCTTCATCGCCGTGCCCGCTTCTTCCACATGGCGCACGCCGCCGTCCACGGCCGTCACGCTGCTCTGGATCAGGCCCTTGATGTCGCTGGCCGCCGCCGCGCTTCGCTGGGCCAGGCTGCGCACCTCGCTGGCCACCACGGCAAAGCCGCGGCCCTGCTCACCTGCACGGGCAGCCTCCACCGCCGCGTTCAGCGCCAGGATGTTGGTCTGGAAGGCAATCGAATCGATCAGCCCGATGATGTCGCCAATCTTGCGGCTGGACGCCGAAATCTCCTGCATGCTGGCCACGGCCTGCTGCACCACGCCGCCACCATGCGTGGCCATTTGCGATGCCGACGCCGCCAGCTGGTTGGCCATCTGCGACGAAGATGCTGTCTGCTGCACCGTGGACGTGAGCTGCGACAGCGAAGACACGGCCTCCTGCGCGTTGCTGGCCGTCTGCTCGGTGCGCTGCGACAGGTCCTGATTGCCGGTGGCGATCTCCTGGCTGGCGGTGGCGATGTTGCCGCTGGCGTCCCGCACCTGCGCCACCAGCGCGCCCAGGCCCTGCTGCATGTCGCGCAGTGCGCGCTGCAGGTCGGCCACTTCGTCCTTGCCCTCGGCGGCAATGTGCTGCGACAGGTCGCCGCCTGCAATCGCCTGCGCCATCTTGCGTGCGTCTTCCAGCGGGCGGCAGATGGAGTTCATGTTCATCAGCGTGGTGGGCACCACCACCACCACGGTGATCAGCACCGCCAGCACAAACAGCCACTCGGTCTCGCTGGACACCTGGCCCTGCTCCGCCACCGATTTGGCCACCTCGCTGCGCAGCACGGTATCCAGCTCGGCCATCAGCTTGTCGGCCTCGGCAAATTCGGCCACGGCCTTTGCGCTCATGCGGTTGGCGATGGTGGCGGTGTCATAGCCGCTGGCTTCCAGCTGCCGCGCCACGTGCGCAAACAGCTCGCGGTAGCTGTCCAGGCGCTTGACGATGTTGCGCACCACCGGGTTGTCCGAATCTTCCTCGCCTTCCAGGAACTTGCTGGCAATCTTCTTGGCCTTGTCCTGGCTTTCCAGCCATTTGGCGTGGGCGGCCTTGACGTCCTCGGGCTTTTCGTAGCCGATGATCATGTCCTTCTCGAACTGACGGATGGCGCCCATCTCACCCCGCAGCTCGGCCATGTACCCAACCTCGGCAAACGAGTGGTCCATGAAGTCCTGGCTCATGGCATGGATGCGGAACATGCCCAGCATGCCAGCGCCGCCCAGCAGGCCCAGCAGGCCCAGCACCACGGCAATGGCGCCCAACATGCGAAACCGTATGGTGAACTGCCGCATGAGCGAAAAAAGGTTCATGATCTGTCGTCCTTCAGATGGGGATGTGCACACAGGCCGCCGGTCCCCTGGGCGCCGCCGACTTGCAACAAAACGTTGCAGTGTGCCAGACATCCATGGCAGGGTCGTACGTGTTTATCACATGCGCCAGCGCTTGAGTAGGAGGGCATTTGCCATCACGCTCACCGAACTCAGCGCCATCGCCGCCCCCGCCACCACCGGGCTCAGGTAGCCCAGCGCCGCCAGCGGAATCCCCGCCACGTTGTATGCAAACGCCCAGAACAGGTTTTGGCGGATCTTCATCACCGTGCGGTGCGAGATGTCCAGGGCGGCTGCCACCAGCATCGGGTCGCCCCGCATCAGCGTGATGCCCGCCGCATGCATGGCCACGTCGGTGCCATTGCCCATGGCCATGCCCACATCCGCTGCCGCGAGGGCCGGGGCATCGTTAACGCCGTCGCCCACCATCGCGACAATGTGGCCCCCACGCTCCGCCGCTGCGCTGGGTCCCTGCCCCCCGAGGGGGTCTTCGCGCCTTGGGGCGGCCCGGCGGCGCTCATGGTGCTTGCCATCGGTGCCCTGTTGCAACGCAGCCACCTTGGCGGCCTTGTCACCCGGCAGCACCTCGGCCATCACCTCGCCCGCGTCGGGGTCCAGCCCCAGGCGCCGGGCCATGGCCTCGGCCGCGCCGCGGTTGTCACCCGAAATCATCACGGTGCGGATGCCACGCGCCTTCAGTGCCGCCAGCGCCTCGCGCGCACCGGGCTTGGGTTCGTCGCCAAAAGCCATCAGGGCCCGCAAGACATAGTGGGCCCCCACGCTCGGCACTGGCGTGTCCTCGCTGCCCCCAAGGGGGCCTTCGCGGCTTCGGGCGGCCGTGCGCCGCTCAACAACCCTTCCGTCACGCGCTGGGCCACAGCCGACACAGTGGCTCCCTCGTTCTGCAACTGCTGCGCCCGCGCCGCCAGCGCACCCAGGTCCACCCCCAGCTCCTGCATCCAGCGCAGGCTGCCCACCAGGTAGCTCTGGCCGTCCACCTCACCCTCGGTGCCGCGCCCGGGCACGGCGCGCACGTCCTGCGCTGTGGCCACGTTGATCTGCCGCTCGCCCGCAGCCGACACCACGGCACGCGCCAGCGGGTGTTCGCTGCCGCTTTGCACGGCCGCCACCGCCGCCATCACGGCCGCATCGCCGAGGCCTGGCATCACCTCAAACGCCGTCAGCCGGGGCTGGCCCACGGTCAGCGTGCCGGTCTTGTCAAAAGCCACCACATCCACCTTGTGGGCCAGCTCCAGCGCCTGCACGTCCTTGATCAGAATGCCGTGTTTGGCCGCCACGCCCGTGCCCGCCATGATGGCCGCCGGTGTGGCCAGGCCCAGTGCACAGGGGCAGGCAATCACCATCACCGCCACGGCATGGATCAGCGCAGCCTCCACACCCACACCCATCCACAGCCAGCCCAGCAGCGTCGCCAGCGCCACCACCAGCACCACGGGCACGAAGATGGCCGACACCTGGTCCACCAGCCGCTGAATCGGCGCCTTGGCCGCCTGGGCGTCTTCCACCAGCCGGATGATCTGGGCCAGCACCGTCTCGGCGCCCACGGCCGTCACCGCCATCACGATGCGGCCATCGCCATTGATCGAACCGCCCGTGAGCGCCGCGCCCACATCACGCGCCACGGGCAGGGGCTCGCCCGTCAGCATGGATTCGTCCACCTGCGTGTGGCCCTCATGCACCGTGCCATCCACGGGGATGCGCTCGCCCGGCCGCACCACCAGCTGGTCGCCCACCAGCACTTCGGCCACCGGCACATCCACCTCGCCCTGTTTGCTCAGCAGGTGCACCACATCCGGCCGCAGCGCATGCAGCGCGCGGATGGCGGCCGTGGTCTGGCGCTTAGCGCGCGCCTCCAGCCACTTGCCCAGCAGCACCAGCGTGACCACCACGGCCGAGGCTTCAAAGTACAGATGCGGCACATGCCCCGGGTGGTCTGTGGGGGCCGTGAGCCACAGCCACACCGACAGGCCCCAGCCCGCACTGGTGCCCAGCGCCACCAGCAAATCCATGTTGCCGCTCAGCGCCTTGGCCGCATGCCAGCCCGCCTTGTAAAACCGTGCCCCCAGGATGAACTGCACCGGCGTGGCCAGCACAAACTGCACCCAGGCGGGCAGCATCCAGTGCTGGCCGAACAGGTCGCCCACCATAGGCAGCACCAGCGGCGCCGACAGCAGCAGCCCGATGCCCACGGGTAAAAAGCCGGCCCAGGGCGACAGATCCTCGGGCGCGTCCTCCTGCCCCGCCGCACGTGGCTCGTAGCCCGCATTGCGCACCGCGCGGCGCAGCACCGCCTCCATGGCAGTGGCGTCAGCGCCCACCTGCGTGACAAAGGCAATGCGGGCAGACTCGGTCGCCAGGTTGACCGAGGCCTCCTGCACGCCCGGCACCTTGCGCAGCGCGCGCTCCACACGGCCCACACAGCTTGCACAGGTCATGCCGGAAATGCCCAGGTCCAGCGAATGCATTGCCTCGGAGGAAGTAACGGAAGGGGTGATGGTGGAGGTGTTCATGGCGGGGATGGTGATCCTTGACGTGATGGCAAGGTCAAGCATTGATTCTGATCAACCCTCACATCATGAGTGTCTTGCACGGCGTTTGACTCTGCCACGATGTCAAGCTTCATGATTCGAACGGGTCGATGCAACGGCCTTCCTTCCAACCTTACCAAGGACATCCCATGGCAACCACCACCACGACTCTCCAAGTGCAGGGCATGACCTGCGGCCACTGCGAGCGCGCCGTCACCCAGGCCGTGCAGCAGGTAGACCCTTCCGCCCAGGTGCGCATCGACCGCGCCAGCGGCAAGGTGGACGTGGACAGCACCGCCCCCCGCGAAGCCCTGGCCGCCGCCATTGCCGAAGAAGGCTACACCGTAGCCGCCTGATACGGGTATGTACTCAAAAATCTCAACCCGTTCACGCTGAGCCCGTCGAAGCGCCGCGCGAGGCTTCGACACGCTCAGCCCGAACGGTTGCGATGGATGAACGCGAACACGCACTACTGCCCCCTCCCCACAAAGGGCCCACCATGACAATGCCAACGCCCCAGCACGCACGCACCACCCCGGCCCCCACGCCTGGAAAACCAGCCGAGCCCCCCGCCACCACCTGGCCCGCGCCCATCGGCGTCGCCGCCCGGCGTGCAGGCATCTCGGCGCGCATGGTGCGGCACTATGAATCGCTGGGCCTCATCACTGGCGTGGCACGCACCGACAGCGGCTACCGCCAGTACACCGAGGCCGACGTGCACGCCCTGCACTTCATCCGCCGCAGCCGCGACCTGGGCTTCTCGATGGAAGAGATCGCCGAGCTGCTGGGCCTGTGGCACGACCGCAGCCGCGCCAGCAGCCAGGTCAAACGCATCGCCCAGCAGCACATCGACGACCTGAGCGAACGCATCGCCCAGATGCAGGCCATGCAGCGCAGCCTGCAAACGCTGGTGGCCTGCTGCAAGGGCAACGACCGGCCTGACTGCCCGATATTGGATGACCTGGCGGCGGGGCAGGCAGAACACAGCAACCACAAGATACCGCGCAAAACGCTATCAAACAAATAGCTGCTCGCGCTTATCCATCAATCGTTAGATGCCAATTTTGCTTGAATTTCAACCTGCCGAGGCGCATCAGCCCCCGCTGGGCCGGACAGCGGTCCTGGCTTTGCTGCCCGCCGCCCTGCGTTTAGGGGTGGGTACGGCAGCGGCGCCCAGCGCAGTGTTGTCCGCAGGCCGCCGCAACACGCCGTCACACAGCGTCGCAATGCACTGCTGCGCCACTTGCTCGGGCGTGTATTCGCCACCGGGCTGGTACCAGCGGCCGATCCAGCTGAGCGCCCCTGCAATCACAAAGGCCGTCATCTTGGGGTCGCAAGGCTGCAGCGACCCTTCGGCCACGCCCTCGGCCACGAGGCGGCGGAACTCCTGGTCGATGGCGGACTTCAGGCGGCGCAGCTCCTTGCGGCTCTGGGGGGGCAGCTGCTCGTCGCCCACGCGGATCAGGCACATGCCGAAGTCCTGCGTGACGATGCGCGCGTACACCTGCATGCAGGTGACAAGCTGATCGATGGCCTGGCCGCCCGCAGCGCGCGAGGCCTCGATGCCCGCGAGCATCATGTCCAGGCCCTGGCGCACACACTGCAGCAGGATCTCGTCCTTGTTCTTCACGTAGTAGTACAGCGTGGGCTTGGTCACGTTCAGCCGTGCGGCGATGTCGTCGAGCGAGGTGGCGTGAAACCCGCGCTCGTTGAACAGCTGCGCCGCTGCCTGCAGCACGGCATGGCGCTTGGCCTCGCGCTGCTGTTCGCGGTGCGACACGGGCGCCCACGGCGACGCTGCGGCGCCGTCAGCGTCTGACGGTACCGGTGCCTTCACGGGTGTCGGCTTGGACAAAGGCTTGCGCGCTGCGCTGCGGGGTGCTGCCACTTTGGCGTTGGGCATGGATGGAGATTCCTCGGGAAAGTACGGATGCCGAATACGGGGGGTGGCTTCCAGAATCTACTCGTGAGTAAACAGTTTACGCACAAGTAGGGAACTTCGGCAGCGTCTGCCTGGATTTTCCGCTCAGAACAAACCCGCATTGAAAGCCCATGGAAACCCACCGTTCCGGCCCTTCTTCTGCACCGCCACCGCCCCTGCTCCAGGTTGAGGGGGTCACGCTGGCGTTTGGTGGCGTCAAGGCACTCACCGATGTGGGCTTTGCCGTGCAGCCGGGCTCCATCACCGCCGTGATCGGGCCCAACGGCGCCGGCAAGACCTCGCTGTTCAACACCATCTCGGGCTTCTACCGGCCCGCACAGGGCAGCATCCGGTTCAAGGGCCAGGACATCACGCGCATCCCCGCGCCGCAGCGCGCCCGCATGGGCCTGGGCCGGAGTTTTCAGAACATTGCGCTGTTTCGCGGCATGACGGTGCTCGACAACATCAAGCTCGGCCGCCACGCGCACCTCAAGGCCAATGTGTTCGATGCGCTGTTCTACCTGGGCCGCGCCCGCAAGGAAGAAGCCGAGCTGCGCCGCGACATCGAGGAACGCATCATCGACTTCCTGGAAATCGACCACATCCGCCACGCCAGCGTTGCGGCCCTGCCCTACGGCCTGCAAAAGCGCGTGGAGATGGCGCGCGCCCTGGCCATGCAACCCGAAATTTTGATGCTCGACGAGCCCGTGGCCGGCATGAACCGCGAAGAGACCGAAGACATGGCGCGCTTCATCCTCGACGTGCGCGCCGAATGGGGCGTGACGGTGCTGATGGTGGAGCACGACATGGGCATGGTGATGGACCTGTCCGACCATGTGGTGGTGCTGAACTTCGGCCAGGTCATCGCGCAGGGCACGCCCGCCGTGGTGCAGGCCGACCCTGAAGTCAACCGCGCCTACCTCGGCTCGGGCGACGTAGGCGATCTGCGCCGCAAGCTGCAGGCCGGGGCCGCCAGCGCCCCCACCGCGCAAGGAGCCGCATGATGGATTGGGCCTATCTGTTTGAAATCAGCCTCACGGGCATTGCCAGCGGCGGCCTCTACGCCCTGGCGGCACTGGCCTTCGTGATGGTCTACAAGGCCACGCGCGTGGTGAACATCGCCATTGGCGAAATGCTCATGGTGGGCGCCTACCTGTTCTTCACCTTTTCCTCCATGATGGCGCTGCCGCTGTGGATGGCCGTTCCGGCTGCGGTGCTCGGCACCGGGCTGCTGGGCGCGGTGATCGAGCGCACCATGATCCGGCCGCTGCTGGGCGAGCCACCCATCTCGGTGTTCATGGTCACCGTGGGCCTGGCCTCGGTGCTGGTGGGTCTGGTCGAGATGATCTGGAGCGCCGACCAGCGCCGCCTGCCCGACTTCATGCCCACGCAGCCCATCATGGTGGGCGACGCCTTTCTGGCGCCCAAGGTGTTCTGGGGCGCGGTGATTGCGGTGGTGTTCATCGCCGCCGTGCTGCTGGTGTTCCGCTTCTGGCGCGGCGGTGTGGCGCTGCGTGCCACGGCCAGCGACCAGGCCGCCGCGTATTCGGTCGGCATCAACGTGCCGCGCGTGTTTTCGCTGTCCTGGGTGGCCTCCGCCATGCTGGCTGCCATCTCCGGGATCATCGTCGGCTCGATCGGCGGCATCTCGTCCAGCATGGGCGTGTTCGGCCTGTCGGTGCTGGTGGTGGTGATCGTCGGCGGGCTCGACAGCGTGCTCGGCGCGCTCATCGGCGGCCTGTGCATCGGCCTGGTCGAAGCCCTGGCCGGCGCCTACCTGGGCGGGGAATACAAGCTGCTCGCCACCTTCATCGTGCTGGTCGGCATCCTCATGGTGCGCCCCTACGGCCTGTTCGGCACGCACGAAATCGAAAGACTCTGATGCGCATCGGAACCCTCAAGGAAACCTACATCGCCGACGCGGCGCTGTTCGACTCGCGCACGCAAAAGGCGTGGCTGGCCGTGGCTGCCGCCCTGCTGGTGCTGTTCCCCTTCATGGCCAGCGACTACTGGCTCTACCTCGCCTGCCTGGTCAGCATCAATGTGGCCAGCGCCACAGGGCTCAACATCCTCACGGGCTACACCGGGCTGGTGAGCCTGGGACAGGCCGCCTTCATGGGCCTGGGCGCCTACACCGTGGCCATCCTGCAGGCCAAGGTGGGCACGCCCTTCCTGCTCAACATCCTGGCAGGCGGCGTGGTGGCCATGCTCGGCGGCATCGTCGTGGGCGTGCCTTCGCTGCGCGTGAAGGGCCTGTACCTGGCGATTGCCACCATAGCGGCCTCGTTCATCGCGCACTTCCTGTTTGCCAACCTGAAGTTCACCGGCGGCACGGGTGGCCTGAGCGTGCCACCGGCCAGCCTGTTCGGCATGCCGCTCGACACCTCGTTTCGCCTCTACTGGCTGATCGTGCCCGTCACCATTCTCATGCTGCTGGGCGCGGCCAACCTGTTCCGCACGCGCATCGGCCGTGCCTTCATCGCTATCCGCGACCGCGACATCTCGGCCGAGGTGCTGGGCATTCCGCTGCTGCGCTACAAGCTGCTGTCGTTCGGCCTGTCGTCGTTCTATGCCGGTGTGGCCGGGGGCCTGTGGGCCTACTTCTTCCGCGTGGTCACGCCCGAGAGCTTTCCGCTGCTCATGTCCATCTTCTTCCTCGCGGCCATCATCGTCGGCGGCATGGGCAGCATCCTCGGCGGCATCCTGGGCGCGGTGTTCATGACCATGGTGCCCGAGCTGCTCAAGCTGGTGTTCGACCTGCTGCCCAACAGCACCGAATACACGGTGTTCCTGTCACCTGTGCGCACCATCATCTTCGGCCTCTTGATCATCGGCTTTCTGGTGTTCGAGCCGCATGGCCTGGCCGAAGTGTGGCGGCGCATCCGCCGCTTCTTCCACCTGTGGCCCTTCCGCAACTAAGAACCTGTTCCAGGCCACACCCCGCTTTCCTGCCACCACACCAACCACCGAAGGAGACACGCATGGACCACCAACGCATTTCCCCCCAGCGCCGCAGCCTGATGCTGGGCGCCGCCGCCGCAGGCGCCGCCACGCTCATGCACCCGCTGTCCGTGCTCGCGCAGGGCGCCGAAGACATCGTCATCGGCGGCTCCATCCCCATGACGGGCGTCTTCGCCTTCGCGGGCGTGGGCATCAACGCCGGCATCCAGGACTACGTGAAGATCGTCAACGACGCGGGCGGCATCAAGGGCCGCAAGGTCAAGTACGTGCCCGAAGACACCGGCTACAAGGTCGATGTGTCCGTGGCTGCGTTCAAGAAGATCACCAGCCAGAACAAGGTCAACCTCTACTACGGCGACTCCACGGGTTTCTCCAAAACCATCAACCCCGAGCTGGACCGCAACGGCAACATCCTGATGGCCGGCGCCTCGTTTGCCACCGAGCTGAACAACCCGCAGAAATACCCCAACCAGTTCCTGGTGGGCCCGGACTACACCGAGATGTTCGGCATCCTGCTCAAGCACATCGCCAAGGAAAAGCCCGGTGCCAAGGTGGCCTTCGTCTATTCCGACTCCGAATTCGGCCGCGACCCCATCGACGAGAGCGAGGCCGAGGCCAAGAAGCTCGGCCTGAACGTGGTCGTGAAAATCATGACGCCCCCCGGCAGCGTGGACGTCTCGGGCGAGGTCATCAAGCTGCGCCGTGCCGCGCCCGACTACACCATCTTCCACGGCTACATCCTCGCGCCCATCCCCGAGTTCATCACCCAGGGCAAGCAGCAGGGCATGACCAGCAAATGGATGGGCACCTTCTGGACCATGGACAGCTCCACCGTCATGAAGATGGGTCCGGACGGCGACGGCTTCATGGGCGTGATGCCCTTCCGCTACTACTACGACACCGACAAAGCGCCCATGCTGGAAAAAATCCGCGCCATGCGCCCGGAATACCAGAGCACGGCCTATATCCAGGGCTTCGTCGCCGCCATGCTGTTCCTCGAATCGGCCAAGCGCTGCCTCGACGCCAACAAGCCGATGACGGGCGCCAACCTCAAGGCCGCGCTCAACTCCATCAAGGACTTCGACACCGGCGGCCTGTTCGGTGTGCCAATCACCATCCGGGGCAATTCCATCCCCGTGGGCCGCGTCTACCGCGCGGACATGAAGGCACAAAAAATGGTGGCCGCCTCCGACTGGATCAAGCTCTGATACTGCTGTTGCCATGACCCAGAAAGCCACGGACCACGTCCTCGAAGTCAACAACATCGAGGTCATCTACAACAAGGTCGTGCAGGCCCTGCGCGGCCTGTCGCTGGCCGTGCCCCGCGGCCAGATCGTGGCGCTGCTGGGCAGCAACGGCGCGGGCAAGTCCACCACGCTCAAGGCCGTGTCGGGCCTGCTCGCGCTGGAGGATGGCACGCTGGAGAGCGGCAGCATCCTCTTCAACGGCCAGAGCACGGCCGCGCTGGCGCCGCAGCAGCTGGTGCGCAGCGGACTCTCGCATGTGATGGAAGGGCGCCGGGTGTTTGAAGACCTCACGGTCGAGGAAAACCTGGTCGCCGCCACCTACGCGCTCACCGGCCGCAAGCACACGAAGCATGGAGCGCCCAAGCCCGACTTCGACCTTGTCTATACCTACTTCCCGAGGCTGCACGAGCGCCGCAGGGGCCTGGCCGGGTACCTGTCAGGCGGCGAACAGCAGATGCTGGCCATCGGCCGCGCGCTCATCGCCCAGCCGCAGCTCATCCTGCTCGACGAACCCTCGCTGGGCCTCTCTCCCAAGCTGGTCGAAGACATCTTCACCATCATCGCGCGCATCAACGCCGAGCGTGGTACCAGCATGTTGCTGGTGGAGCAGAACGCCACTGTGGCCCTGGCCGTGGCGCACAGCGGCTACATCATGGAGAACGGCAAGATCGTCATCGACGGCAGCGCCGAACGCCTGGCGGGCGACCCCGACGTGCGCGAGTTCTATCTCGGCATGGGCGGCGGCGGCGAAGCCAAGAGCTTCAAAGACATCAAGCACTACAAGCGTAGAAAGCGCTGGTTGTCGTGAGCGCGAACAACCCCCTGTGGCGCTTCGCGCCTTCCCCCTTCTCTCGCCTCGCTGCGCGATGCGGGAAGAGGGACGCCGCCCGTGCGGCGGGGCGGCCCTTGCACGGCGGCCCTGGCTTTTGCAGCGCCAGTTTTGACGGCTATGGGTTCGCGATGCGCAATGGATCATTGATATGTTGAATCTCCCCGAACTCACCCTGCCCCAGATGCTGCGCGAACGCGCACGCCAGGATGCGCAGCGTGTCGCCATCCGGCAAAAAGACTTCGGCATCTGGAAGCCCTTCACCTGGGCGCAGTATTTCGAGCGTGCCTGCCACTTCGGCCTGGGCCTGCGCGCCCTGGGCCTGCCCGATGGCGGCCATGTCGGCGTGATTTCCGAGAACCGCATCGAATGGGTGCTCACGCAGATGGGTGCGGGCCTGGTGGGCGCCGTCACCGTCGGCGTGTATCCCACCAGCCCCTCTTCGGAAGTGGCCTACGTGGTGGGCCATGCCGACATCGAGATCATCGTCTGCGAGGACCAGGAGCAGACCGACAAGGTGCTCGAAGCCCTGGACGATCTGCCGCGCCTGAAGAAGATCGTGGTCATGGAAACCAAGGGCCTGCGCAGCTTTGCGCCCGGGGTGCGCGACCTCATCATCCCCTTCGGCGAGGTGGAGCAACTGGGCGCGCAAAGCGGCAAGCTGCAGGACGTGGAGGCCGCGCTGGCCCGCCAGCGGCTGGACGACATCGGGCTGATGATCTACACCTCGGGGTCGACGGGCAAACCCAAGGGCGCGATGGTGTCCTACCGCAACATCCGTGGCGTGGTGCCCGGCATCGTGGACCGGCTCCAGCTCTCGCAGGACACCACCCATCTGTCCTACCTGCCTCTGTGCCACGTGGCCGAGCAGATGCTCACCACCTTCGTGCCGGTCTACGTCGGCTCGCAGGTCAACTTCGGCGAATCCATACGCACCGTGCAGGAAGACCTGCGCGAGGTGGCACCCACCATGTTCCTGGGCGTGCCGCGCATCTGGGAGAAGATGCACGCCGCCATCAGCATCAAGCTGCAGGAAA
The DNA here is from genome assembly GCF_000238595.1 of Acidovorax sp. NO-1. Classification (GTDB taxonomy): domain Bacteria; phylum Pseudomonadota; class Gammaproteobacteria; order Burkholderiales; family Burkholderiaceae_C; genus Acidovorax. Next base: position 147,505 of record NZ_AGTS01000075.1, read on the forward strand.
CCGGCGGCCTGCGCCGCGCGCTGTTCCGCAAGGCCTACGCCGCCTGCCAGCCGCTGGCCGAAAAGCCCCGTGCGCAATGGAGCATCGGCGACATGTTCACCTTCACCGCCAGCTACTGGCTGGTGTTCCGCGCGCTGCAGAACTTCATCGGCCTGCGCGAGGCGAAAGTGGCGCTCACGGGCGCGGCGCCCATTCCGCCGGACGTGGTGCGCTTCTTCCGCGTGCTCGGCGTGCCGCTGGTCGAGGTCTATGGCCTGACCGAATCGACCGGCATGGTCACCGGCCACAGGCTCGACGATGTGCGGGTCGGCACCGTGGGCGTGCCCACCAGTGGCGTGGAGTGGCGCATCGCCAAGGGCAGCGACGACGACATGGGCGGCGAGTTCCAGATCAAGGGCGAGATGGTGTTCGCGGGCTACTACAAGAACCTCGAGGCCACGGCGCAAAGCATTGTCAACGGCTGGCTGCACACCGGCGACGTGGTGCGCCTGCAAGACGGCCAGATCAAGATCGTGGACCGCCTCAAGGACATCATGATCACGGCCGGCGGCAAGAACCTCACGCCGTCCGAGATCGAGAACACGATGAAGGCCAGCCCCTACATCAAGGAATGCGTCATCGTCGCCGAGGGGCGCAAGTTCGTCGGTGCGCTGGTGATGCTCGACTATGAAACCGTAGGCAAATGGGCCGAAGCGCAGCGCATCCCGTTCACGCATTTCCGCTCGCTGGTGGAAACCCCCGAGGTGCGCCAGCTCATCGACGCCGAGATCGCCACCGGCAACGCCAGGCTGGCGCAGGTGGCGCAGATCCGCAAGTTCCACCTTTTACCTAAGGAACTGGACCACGACGACGGCGAAGTCACCGCCACCATGAAGGTGCGGCGCTCCAGCATCTACAAGACCTACGCCGCCGAGATCGAGGCGCTGTACCGCTGAATTTAAAGGGTTTTCAGGGCTCCAGCGCTTTACCAGCAAGCGCTGGCAGCTCTTGTTTCAGGAGCAAATATGACCGCGACCACGCCACCGCCCCTGCTGCTGGAGCGCAACGGCGCCATCGCCACGCTGCGTTTCAATCGCCCCGGCGCGCTCAACGCCATCGACGTGCCCATGGCCACCGCCTTGCGCGACGCCGTGCGCTCCTTGGCCCAGGACGACAGCGTGCGCTGCGTGGTGCTGTGCGGCGCGGGCAAGGGCTTCATGGCCGGGGGCGACCTGGCCACGCTGCGTGCCGACCCCGTGCAGGGCGCCAAGGACTTGCTGGAACCGCTCAACGAGGCCGTGGCGCTGCTGGCGCAACTGAACGCCCCCGTCATCGCCCAGGTGCACGGCGTGGCCGCCGGCGCAGGCCTCTCGCTCATGCTGCAGGCCGACTTCGTGCTGGCCGCCGAGGGTACGCGCTTCAACCTGGCCTACATCAACCTCGGCACCAGTTGCGATGTGGGCGCCTCGTGGGCCCTGCCGCGCCTGGTGGGACTGCGCCGCGCGCTGGAGATTGCAATGCTCGGCGACACCTACAGCGCCAGCGAAGCCGAGCGCCTGGGCCTGGTCAACCGCGTCGTGCCCGCCGCCGCACTCGATGCCGCCGTGCAGAAGCTGGCCCAGCGCCTGGCTGGCGGCCCCACCCTGGCCTACGGCCACATGCGCCGCCTGATGCGCAACGCTTTCGACCACGACCTGCCCACCCAGTTGGCCGCCGAGGCCGAGGCCTTCGTGGCCTGTGCGCGCAGTGCCGACCTGCCCGAGGGTATCGAGGCCTTTCACGCTAAGCGCCCCGCCGCTTTCCAGGGCCGTTGAATCTTTTTCTTTCTTTTGGAGCCTTCCCCATGACCCACCGTGACGTCTTCGTCGTCAGCACCGCCCGCACCGCCATCGGCACCTTCGGCGGCAGCCTGAAGGACGTGCCCAACACCCAGCTCGCCACCACCGCCGTCAAGACCGCCATTGCCCGCTCGGGCCTGGCGCCCGACGCCGTGGGCCATGTGGTCATGGGCAACGTGATCCCCACCGACACCAAGGACGCGTACCTCGCCCGCGTGGCCGCCATCGACGCGGGCTGCCCCATCGAGACGCCCGCCTTCAACGTCAACCGCCTGTGCGGCTCGGGCCTGCAGGCCATCATTTCGGCCGCGCAGGCCATCGGCTATGGCGACTGCGACGTGGCTGTGGGCGGCGGGTCCGAGTCCATGAGCCGCGGCCCCTATTTCGACACCGCGGCCCGCTACGGCGCGCGCATGGGCGACGCCAAGAGCATTGACTACATGCTCGGCATCCTGCACGACCCCTGGCAGAAGATGCACATGGGCATCACCGCCGAGAACGTGGCCGAGCGCTACAAGATCTCCCGCGAAATGCAGGACCAGCTGGCGCTGGAAAGCCAGCGCCGCGCCGCCGCTGCCATCGCCGCCGGCTACTTCAAGGACCAAATCGTCCCCGTCGAAATCGCCACGCGCAAAGGCACCGTGCTGTTCCAGGAAGACGAGCATGTGCGCGCCGCCACCACGCTCGAGGTGCTGGCCGGCATGAAGCCCGCGTTCAAGAAGGACGGTGGCACAGTGACGGCAGGCAACGCCTCGGGCATCAACGACGGCGCCAGCGCCGTGGTGCTGGTGGCGGGCGACCGCGTGCAGGCCCTGGGCGTCAAACCCCTGGCCCGCCTGGTGGGCTACGCGCACGCGGGCGTGGACCCGGCCTACATGGGCATCGGCCCCGTGCCGGCCACGCAGAAGGTGCTGGCGCGCACGGGCCTGAAGGTGCAGGACATGGACGTGATCGAGGCCAACGAGGCCTTCGCCGCCCAGGCCTGCGCCGTGGTGCAAGAGCTGGGCCTGGACCCGGCCAAGGTCAACCCCAACGGATCGGGCATTTCGCTCGGCCATCCCGTGGGTGCCACGGGTGCCATCATCACCACCAAGGCGATTGCCGAGCTGCACCGCACGGGCGGGCGCTACGCGCTCGTCACCATGTGCATCGGCGGCGGCCAAGGGATTGCCGCCATCTTTGAACGGGTTTGAGTCATTTTGGCCTCCAGCGCTTGATGGTCAAGCGCTGACAGCTCTACTTTCAATAGCACCATGCTTCCCAACACCTTTCTCACGGCCGACGAAAAAACCGAGCTGCAGCTGTTCACCGAGTCGCTGGAGCGCTTCTGCGACGCCGAGATCGAACCCCATTACCGCACCTGGGAAAAGGCCGGCCGCGTGCCGCGCGAACTGCTGCGCAAGATGGGCGAGAACGGCTACCTCTGCGCCGACGTGCCCGACGCCTATGGCGGCCCGGGGGCCAGCGTGCCGTTTTCGTTCGCCGTGGTCGAGGTGCTCTCGCGCCGGGGTTACGGCGGCTTTGTCGGCGGGCTGCAGGTGCACAACGACATCATCCCGCCCTACCTGCTGCACTGCGGCACCGAGGCGCAGCGCCAGTACTGGCTGCCGCGCATGGCCAGCGGCGAGGCGATTGCCGCCATCGGCATGACCGAGCCCGGCGCGGGCAGCGACCTCAAGGCCATCCGCACCACGGCGCGACGGGTAAGTGACAGCGACGGCGACCACTACGTCATCAACGGCAGCAAGATCTTCATCAGCAACGGCCAGAACTGCGACCTGCTGGTGCTCGCCGCCAAGACCGACCCGGCCCTGGGCGCCAAGGGCGTGAGCCTGTTCCTGGTGGACGCAGCCACGTCCGGCTTCACGCGCGGTCAGAACCTCGAAAAAATCGGCCAGCACGCGGGCGACACCTCCGAGCTGTTCTTCAACGACATGCGCGTGCCGGCAGACGCCCTGCTCGGCGGCGTGGAAGGCCAGGGCTTCGTGCAGATGATGCGCGAACTGCCGCGCGAGCGCCTCATCATCGGCGTGCAGGCGGTGCACGGCGCCAAGGGCGCGCTCGATGCCACGCTGCAATACGTGCAGGAGCGCCAGGCCTTCGGCCAGCCCATCGGCCAGTTCCAGAACACGCGTTTCACGCTGGCGCAATGCGCCAGCGACATCGCCGCCGCCGAAGCCTTCCTGAACATGAGCGTGGCGGCTTATCAGCGCGGCGAACTCACGCCCGAGGCGGTGAGCGCGCTCAAGCTGCACACCACCGAGCTGTTCAGCCGCGTGGCCGACGCCTGCCTGCAGCTTTTTGGCGGCTACGGTTACATGGCCGAGTACCCGATCTCGCGCTTCTGGACCGATGCGCGCGTGCTGCGCATTTATGGCGGCACGTCGGAGATCATGAAAGAGCTGGTGGCGCGCTCGCTGCTGGGGCGGTGAGGCGCCGGGCCCGAGGGCCCCCATGTTCCATGCACTTTTGTTGGCCGGGCAGAGAAGCAACCCGTGGCCTGGGCCACCCATGCGCCACCCATCATTGATTGCACCACCAGAACAGTGAGTTCATCCATCGCCTGTTTATCCATGGTTCACCGCCATTTAAAGTTCAGTCCATGGTTGAAACACTGCGCCCGAGACCTCGCCACCACGCCCGCCCGCCGAAGGCTTGGTCTTGCGCGCGCGTCTGCGTCTGTGTCAGCTCCGCGAGGTCAACTACTGCGGCCGCACCCAGGCCCCTGCGGGAGCCGCCGCCGTGATCACGGTCCGCCCATCCTCCGAGCGGGGCCGCTCCTCCACAGGCTGGCTGCACAGCGCTCACAGCTTTTCGTTTGGCGCCTACTTTGACCTGCGCCACCAGGGCCATGGCAACCTGCTGGTACTCAACGACGACACCATGGCGCCCGGCAAGGGCTTTGGCACGCATGGGCACCGCGACATGGAGATCGTGAGCTATGTACTCGATGGCGCGCTGGCCCACCAGGACAATCTGCCAACGCACCAGCGCCAGCCCGTAGGCCCGGCAGGCGCTGAGCCCGACGGTGACAAGCGCGACGCGCCTGCTACCGGCATCCTGCGGCCCGGCGATGTGCAGCGCATGAGCGCGGGCTGGGGCGTACAGCACAGCGAGTTCAATGCGCTGCCGGACCAGGACACACACTTCCTGCAGATCTGGATCAAGCCGCTGTTCACCGGCATCCGCCCCAGCTACGAGCAAAAACATTTTTCTGCGGCCGACCGCCGCGGGCGTCTGGTGCGCATTGCGTCGCGCAAGGGGCTGGAGGGCTCAGTCAGCATGAATGCCGATGCCAACGTCTGGGCCGGCCTGTTCGATGGCACCGAAGAGGCTGCCACCCACACGCTCCACCCCGAGCGCCTGGCCTACGTGCACCTGGCCCGGGGCACGCTCAAGGTCAACGGGGTGCCGCTGGCTGGCGGCGATGGCGCCTTGCTGGAGGCGGAATCCGCATTGACCCTCCACGACGGGGATCAAGCCGAGGTGCTGGTGTTCGACCTGTCACCAAAGTAATGACACCAGCGGCGCCATGACATGACCAGCAACCCTTTCATACACCTGCCCGAGCTGCAAGGCCGGGTGACGCCGCCCCACGCCTCGGGCCTGCGCCTGACCGACGAGGTGCTGGCCGAGTGGGACGCACAGGCGCACTGCCAGGGACTGCCCGCCCACTGGCGCCTGCCCGACTGCGATGTGGAACGCTCGCGCCACGCAGTGCTGGCCGGTCTGGCAGCGCACGAGGACCTGTGGGTGTTTGCCTATGGCTCACTGGTCTGGAACCCGGGCTTTCATTTTGACGAGGTGCGCAGGGCCAACCTGCCAGGGTTTGCGCGCCGCTTTGCGCTGAGCACCACCATTGGCCGTGGCACGCCCGATTGCCCCGGCCTGGTGCTCACCCTGCAAAGTGACAACGGGCAGTGCGAGGGCCTGGCGTTTCGCATACCCGCTGCGCTGGTCGAAACCGAATCGCGCCTGCTGTGGCGCCGCGAAATGATCCACGGCAGCTACTGCCCGGTACTGCTGCCACTGCACACCCCCCAGGGCACAGTGCAGGCCGTGGTGCTGACGGCCAACACCGCCCACCCACACCACTGCGGCGACCTGTCGATGCAAGCAACAGCCGCCATCATTGCGCGTGCCTGCGGCCGCATTGGCAGCAACCGCGAATACCTCGATCAGCTGGTGGCGCAATTCGGTGTGCTGGGCATCGAGGACCCCTATGTGCACACGCTCGCGGGCATGGTCGATGAAGCCTGCCGCTGAAGCACCCGCGCCAGCGGGTTCCACCCCGCCATCAGAAAGGTGCTGACTCCGGGTCGGAATCTACCGGCACCTCGAGCGGACCGGTAACCACACCACCGCCCCCCGCCTTGCGCGCGGGCGCGGATGGCGCAGAGGGCAGCGCAGCGCCTGCGGCCACCGCCTGCGCTGCACTGGCCACGCCGCTCTCGGCCTCGCCACCCAGCGCCTCGATCAGGTCGGGAATCAGCTTGACCAGCTCGCCCGTGGCAATGGCCACATCGGTGTCAAAGCCACCATCGTCGGCCTTGGTGCCTTCAAACACGGTGTCCAGGAACGCCACCTTCTTGATCTGAAGCCCCTCGGTGAGCATGAACGACACGCGGTCATCCCAGGTGAGGGCCAGCTTGGTGGGCAGCTTGCCGGCGTCGATGTGCGCCTGCACTTCCTCAATGTCGAGCGGGTGGCGGGCGTAGCGCACCACGGCCTTTTCTTCGCTGGCGCTCTTGAGCTCGCACTCGCGGTCCACCGTGAAGCCCACGGGCGGCTCCTGTTCCTTGAGCCAGTGCGACATCGCAGCCTGCGGGCTGGTCTGGGTGTTGATCAGCGACACCGACAGGCCCGGCAGCGACTCGACGAGCAAGGTCACCACTTCATCCGCACGGCCTTGAGATGAAGTGTCCAGCACCAGCAGGCGCGATGCGGTGTCGATCCACACCCACATCGAGCCCTGCTTGGTGAAGGCCATGGGCAGCAGGTCGAGCTTGGCCTCGTCTTTCAGCTCCCGGCTTTCCTTCTTGCCGGGCTTGCGGCCGGTTTCCTGCTCGATGCGTTCGGCCTTTTCCTTCACGCGGCGCGCCAGCACGCTGCCGGGCAGCACTTTGGATTCGACCATGAAGCGCAGGATCCACTGCCCGCCCACCGATTCGGCCAGCGGGCCATGCGCATCACCGCGCGGCGGCACCCAGCCGAGCGACTTTTCCTGCGTGGCACCACATTCCAGAAAGGGCGCCTTGGCCAGGGCCTCTTCCACTTGCGTCAGTTCCACCTGCCATTGCGGCGCAATGCGGTACACGATCATGTTCTTGAACACGGAAAACCTTTTTCGGGGGGTTCGGGAATGGGAGAAAGCGTGGGGCACCTGCAGCCTGCAGACGCCAGCCCGCCATTGTCGGTGGTCCGCTCCAACCGCCCAGCCACACGACAGGCTTGATGGCGGTCAAGAGAACCAATTCACTAGAATTTTGATAGCTGTCAGCGCTTATCCATCATGCGCTAACGGCCATTTTCATTCTAAAAATGGCTGGCCTGGCAACCAAGTTCTTGTCACAACTTTACACAGCCTCATCCCGCATGCACCGCGGCGATACATGCGGGGCAGACACTGAACCCCAATCGCCGGAACCACCGTTCCAGCGAGTTGACTGTTCAACCCCTGTGAAAGGACTCACGCCATGGCTTTCCATCTTCCACGCCGTTTCGCCGCCACCGCTGTTCTGGCGGCTCTCGCCCTGCCCGTACTGGCGCAGCAACCACCCGCCATGACCACTGCCCCCACGGCAGGTGCCGCCGCCCAGGACGGCCGCCTCCACCACGCTGGTGAACGCCACCATGGCCACAAGGCCGGTGGCCAACACCACGGCAACCGCGCCGAACATCGCGCTGAGTACCGCGCCAAGCACCTGGCGGCCCTCAAGAGCGACCTGAAGCTGACCACCGCGCAGGAACCCGCCTGGAACGCCTTCACCGCATCCATGCAGCCCGGCGAGCGCGCCGCCCGCCTGGACCGCTCGGGCATGGAGCAGCTCACCACCCCCGAGCGCATCGACCGCATGCGGGCCCTGCGCGCGCAGCACGCGGCCGAAGCCGACCGCCGGGGCGAGGCCACCAAGACCTTCTACGCGGCCCTGACACCCGAGCAGCAAAAAACCTTTGACGCCAAGTCCCACCGGGGGCAGCGCATGGCGGGCATGAAGGGCGGTGAAGGCCGTCACGGCCACGGAGCCCACCACGGTGGCATGGGTGGCGGCATGCGCGGTGGTGACGGCAAGCCCGCAGCACCGGCCCAGTAACACCGCGGCGGCGGCACGGCCCTCCACCCACCCGGCGTTCCGCCCCGAACGCCGGGTTTTTTTGCGCCTGTGTTCCGTACATGGGCAGGCCATCAGGGCGGCACCTGTGGAAAACGCTGTGGAGAAAAGTGGCACAACCTGGCAGTTATCCACACACAACCGCACGCGCCCGAAGTTGTTGTCTGCGGGCCCCGCGCTTTGTGCATGCCGCCCCACATACTTTGCGGCAACGCAAGCCCTTGTCAGGATTGAAGAAAACCGCCTTGTCCACACCCATGCGCCTGCTCTACTACTACTGTTATTTATATATAAAGCTATAGAAGAACAACCAGAACCCCAACCCCGCCCTGGCCCTGCAGGGGTGATACGCGCCACTGGCTGCGCCTGGTTCGCGGGATTCCCAAGCCTGAGCGGACGAAACGTCAGCCCGCCCGGTTGGCCGCCCGGATGGGTTGCGGGCCGTGCGAAGTGAAGCCGCTTTCTGGCCCGACCGTCGCCCACACCGCCCATGCCCAATCTTTTTACTATGAAAAAATAGCTGCTTGCGCTTATCCATCAAGCGTTTGAGCCCCTTTTTGATGAAATTGCCGCGCACCCCAACGCCAGTGCACAAGACTGGGGACAGTTCTGGCACAACCCGGGGGTTATCCACACCATGGAGAGGTTTGCAGGTTTTATCCCCGGCGCGACGACAGCGGCAGCGGGGGCGGGTGCACAGGGTTGGGCCGCACCCAAGTAGGCGCCAGCGTTCAGGAAAACGCACTTGTCCACACCCAGGGCCTGTCTCTACTACTACGACTATGTATTTATAGAGACATTAAGAAGAAGACAAAGGAGAAACCTCCGCGACGCCCGTGACCCTGGCCGGGCGCGGCGACCGCGCGAAAAAAAGCAGCCGTAATAGCTGCTCTGGGGCTGGTCGGCCGGTTGGGCGGGGGTGCCTACGCCGCCGGCGCGTGCAGGAAGGCGTCCAGAAGGTCCACCGACAGGGGGCGGCTGACCAAGTAGCCCTGGTAGAGCTGGCAGCCTGCGCGGGCCAGCAGCTCGCGCTGCTCGGGCGTTTCCACGCCTTCGGCGATCACCTCCAGGCCCAGGCTGCGCGACAGGCCGATGATGGTGTCCACAATGGCCGCGTCGTTCGGGTCGGTCAGCAGGTCGCGCACAAAGCTCTGGTCGATCTTGAGCTGATCGAGCGGCATGCGCTTGAGGTAGCTCAGCGACGAATAGCCGGTGCCAAAGTCGTCCAGCGAGAACCCCACGCCGTGCGAGCGCAGCGCGGCCATGGTGGCGATGGTGGTTTCCATGTCTTCCACCAGCACGCTTTCGGTGAGTTCCAGCTTGAGCAGCGAGGACGGCGCGCCGGTGATGGCCAGCACCCGGGCCACGTCGTCCACAAAACTGGCGTGCCGGAACTGGCGTGAGCTCACGTTCACGGCCATGGTCAGGTGCGAAAGCGCCGGGTCGTCCTGCCAGCTGGCCAGCAGCTTGCAGGCCGTGTGCAGCACCCAGCGGCCCAGCGGCAGGATGAGCCCGGTTTCCTCGGCCAGCGGGATGAACTGCGCAGGTGCCACCATGCCGCGCTGGGGGTGTGCCCAGCGCACCAGCGCCTCCACCCCCACGCAGCGGCCCGACTGGTGCATCTGCGGCTGAAAGTGCAGCAAAAATTCCTCTTGCGCCAGTGCGGCACGCAGGTCGGTTTCCAGGCCTGCACGGGCCGTCACCACGGCCTGCATGTCGGGGTCGAAAAAGCGCAGCGTGTTGCGCCCTGCCGTCTTGGCCTGGTACATGGCCAGGTCGGCCTGCTTGAGCAGCTCGCCCACCGTGGTCTGCTCGCCCGTGAAGGGCGCGATGCCGATGCTGGGCGTGCTGCGGTACTGATAGCCTGCCAGCGCGTACGGCACGGCCAGCATGGACAGGATCTTCTCGCCCACGCCCCGGGCGTGCAGGGCCAGCTCGTGTGGCCTGGGGCTGAGCTCTTCCAGCATCACCACGAATTCGTCGCCGCCCAGGCGGGCCACGGTGTCCACGCTACGCACACAGGTGTTCAGCCGCTGCGCCACCTGCTGTAGCAGCAGGTCGCCCTGGTCGTGGCCCAGGGTGTCGTTGAGGGTCTTGAAGTTGTCAAGGTCAATGAACAGCAGCGCGCCGCCCTGCTGGCGCCGCTGGGCATTGGCCAGCGCGTGGCCCATGCGGTCCATCAGCAGCATGCGGTTGGGCAGGCCGGTGAGGGCGTCGTAAAACGCCAGGCGCTGGATCTCGCGCTCATTGGCCTTGCGCTGGCGGATGTCGGTGTTGATGGCCAGGATGGATTGCGGCTGGCCATCGTCGCCCCGCACCAGCGTCCAGCGGCCTTCCACCTCGATGGGGCTGCCATCCCGGTGGAGCTGCACGATCTCGCCGGTCCACTCGCCGTGGTCCATCACGGCCTGCGTGGCGTGGCGGAAGTGGGTGGGGTCGTCGTACAGCAGTGTTTCGATCGACTGGCCCAGCGCCTGCAGCTGCGTCCAGCCATACAGGCGCTCGGCGCTCTTGTTCCAGTAGATGATGTGGTGCTGCAGGTCGCGCACCAGGATGGCATCCTGCGCCTTGTCCAGCAGCGAGGCCTGGTGGCGGATGCGCGCGTCGGCCAGCTGCCGGTCGATTTCTGCAGACGCCCGCGCCGCAAAGATCTGCAGGGTGGAGGTGATGAAGTCAGTCTCTGCCAGTGCCTGGCGGAACAGCACGAAGACAATGCCCACCACCTCGCCATCGCCATTGCAAAGCTGCTGCCCGGCATAGGCCTGGGCACCCACCTCGCGCAGCACGGGGGCATCGGGGTAGCGCTGCTGCACCTTGTCGGCCACCACGTACTCGCGTTGCGACATCAGCAACAGGCTGGGAGTGCCTTCCAGGCTGTATTCGCTGTTGGGCAGCATGTGCCCGTCTAGCACCGCTGCCAGCGTGGCCACGCGGGGGGGCTTGCCGGGCGCATCGGGCAGCAGGCGCACCACGCAGCCGCCCTGGGCGCCCAGCGCATCGGCCATGTTGCGCACCAGCTGCACAAAAAATTCGGTGCCCGTGCTGGCCGACACTGCCGCCGCCACCTTGAGCACCGAGGCCTGCAGGCGCTGCTGCGCCTTGTGCACACGCAGGCTGGTGATGCCAAAGGCCAGGTCGTTGGCGAGCTCCTGCAGCAGTGCGGCCTCGTCGGCGCTGATCTGCAGAATCTCCGGGGCATAGAGGTACAGCAGGCCAAAGGTGCGGTCGCGACCGCCGTCGCGGTCCTGCAGCGGCAGGCAGATGACGCCGTGAAAGCCGTGGTCCAGCATGCGGCCGGTCCAGTCGGCGAAATTGCCCTCGGTGCGGATGTCCTGCACGATCACGGGCTTGCCCGTGCGCACGGCGACCCCTGCCGGCCCCCGGCCATACGGGTCGTCGGCCGACCAGGACAGCTGCAGTTGCTCCAGATAGCCCTGGTTGTGGCCCGCGTGGGCCACGGCGGCAATGGTTTTGCGCTCGTCGTCCAGCGCAAAACCCACCCAGCCCATGCGGTAGCCACCAATGTCCACGGCAATCTGGCAGATGGCCTGCAGCAGTGCGGTTTCGGAGGTGGCCCGCACCAGGGTTTCGTTGCAGGCACTGAGCAGGCGCTGGGCGCGGCCCATGCGGGCGAGCTCGCGCTCGGTGCGCAGGCGTTCGGTCACATCGGTGGCCAGCACCTGGCGGGCGGGCCGGCCATCGAAGCTGATGCCGCCCGCCGTGATCTCCACGTCCATGAACGTGCCGTCTTTCTTGAGGTGGCGACTGACAACGGGCTTCCTGCGCTGGTCGATCGGAATGGCTTCGATGGCAGATTTCATGGCCTCGCGCCGTTCTGCGGGCCACAGGTCCGTCATCTGCATGTTGAGCAGCTCGGCCTCGGTGTAGCCGTAGTGCGTCTCCATCGATTGGTTCACGGCCAGCAGGCGCAGGGTTTCCTTGTCGTACACCCACATCGGGTGCGGGTGCTCGTCAAACAGCATCCGGTACTGCTGCTCGGACGCCTTGAGCTGGCCGGCCACATGCCGAAGCTGCACCATGGCCCCCAGGGACTCTGTGAGGATCTCCAGATGCGCCACATCGCGCCGCGAAAACGCGTGGGCCTTGTCAGAGGTCACCTTGAGCGAGCCGACCACCGCCTCGCCGGCACGCAATGGCACGGCCATCACCGAGCGCACGCCATGGCGGTGGGGCATCGAGGCCATGTCCCAGCCCTCGGCTTCGGTGTCGTTGCACACCACCGTCTGGCCCTGGCTGAGTGCGGGCCACAGCAGGCTCTCGTCCACCGCCAGCAGGTTGCCCACGGGCCGTACATGGTCGCCGGCCGAGGCCTGGGCCACCAGCTGGCGGCCTTCCAGCAGCTCCACCATCGCGCCACGCGCCTCCGTCTGGCGCAGCACGGTGCTGGCGACCAGCTGCAGCACCTCGGGCAGGGGCATGTCCATGGACGAAATGCGCTGCTGCACCTGCAGCAGCTCGGCGTGGTTCTGTGCATCGCGCTGGGCGTCCAGCTCGGCCAGCTTCTGGGCGCTGATGTCGGTCATGCCGCCCACCATGCGCACGGCCTTGCCGTCGGCATCGCGGATCAGAAAGCCCCGGTCGAGCACCCAGGCGTAGCTGCCATCCTGGCGTTGAAAGCGGTATTCGGCCGACCAGTGGTGGGCTGTGCCGTCGATGGCGGCATGAATGCCGTGCAGGGTGTGCTCGGCGTCTTCGGGGTGCAGGCGCAGTGTCCAGGACGTGCTGTCGGGCGGCAGCTGGTCGAGCGGCACGCCAAACAGGTTCTGCATGCCCTCGTTCCACCACATGAGGTCGGTCACCAGGTTCCAGTCCCACACGGCATCGGCCGTGGCGCGCGACACCAGGAGAAAACGCTCTTCGCTCTCGCGCCGCGCCTGCTGCGCCTGGAACTGCGCCGTGATGTCCTGAAACGCCCCCTGCACATGCACGATCTGCCCGTCGGCGTTGTTGCGTGCGGCCTGCCCCGCCGTTCGCACCCAGTAGCACGCGCCCCCGGGCATCATCACCTCGGCTTCCACATCAAACGGCGTGCCCTGGGCCATGCAGGCTTCAAAGGCCTGGCGCATCGTCTCCCGGTGTGGCGGTGTGTAGAGCTGCAGTGCATCGGCCAGGCTGCAGACGCGATGGCTCAGGCCATAGGCGTCGGCAATTTCCTGTGACCAGGTGAGCTGGCGCGTGGCGATATCGACCGTCCAGCCGCCCACGCGCGCAATCTGCCCGGCCACACGCAGCGCCTGCCCCTGCTTGAGCAGCTCGGCATGAATGTAGTCGCGTTCCTGCACCAGCTCGGCCAGGGCACTCTTTTGGCGGCGCAGCTCCAGCTGCACCATGGCCTGGTCGGCCAGGATGCTCAGGCCCTCGATCTGCTCGGCGCCCAGGCTGCGGGGAACGGTGTCGAGTACCGCCAGGGTGCCCACCGCAAAACCTTCGGGGTTGACCAGGGGCACACAGGCATAGAACCGCACGCAGGGCTCGCCCACCACCAGCGGGTTGTTGGCAAACACCGGGTGCTGGCTGGCATCGGGCACCACCACTGGCTCGCGGCGGCCATCAAGCGCGTAGGCGCAAAACGCGATGGCACGGTCGGTCTGGGCAAACGGCACGCCGATGGCGGCCTTGAACCACTGGCGTTCACTGTCCACAAAGTTGACCACCGCCATGGGGCAGTCGCACACCCGTGCGGCCAGCGTGGCCAGCTGGTCGAAGGCTTCTTCGGGCAGGGTGTCGAGAATGCCGTAGGACTGCAGTGCCTGGAGCCGCGCGGCCTCGTGGGAAGCGTGGGCAGGCAGCATCGTCACGCCCGCTCCTGGCCCGTGGGCGTGATGCAGCCCTCCTCCAGCCGCAGGGCGGCCTGCGGGGCGTTGCAAAGGGGCTGGAGCTGTATCAACACAGGGTGGGGTCGGTAAAGCGGCACACGCCGAACGGCCAGACACCGGCGCCATGGCGCAGGCGACGGGTGACAACTTGTAAAGCAGCAATGCTACACCGCGTGGGGCCGGCCGTCAGAGTCGCGCAGGCAACCTTCGCGCAGCGCCATGCTTGCTAGCCTGTGCGCCATGCAGATCTCCGAACTTGCCCGCCAGGCCTCGGTGTCCGTTCACGCCTTGCGCCACTATGAGCGGCTGGGGCTGATCCGCCCGCACCGCCGGCCCAACGGCTACCGCGACTACCCCGCCAGCGTCAAGCGCGAGGTGGTGTTCATCGCCATGTCGCGCCAGCTGGGCTTTGCCTTGCCCCAGATTGCACAGCGGCTTGCGGACTACCGCGCGCGCACGCTGGGCATCGACGACATGGTGCAGGCCCTGCAGGAGCGTGCGGACGCACTGGCCGAGCAGATCCGCCAGCTGCAGGCCCAAAAGCAGGTGGTGCTGGATCACCAGGCGTGGTTGCAGGCGCAACAGCCACGCAAGCGCGAGACTGCCCGCACCTGGCCGCGCGTGCGGCCCAGGGCCACCGTAGAGCCCCCTTCCCCCACCCCACCGCCCCGGAAAACGCCATGACCACCCCTTTGCCATCCCCCTCGCCCACCGCCTCCCTCGCTGCATTGCAGGCCTTTGTGCAAGCCATGCCCATGGCCCGCACGCTCGGGCTGCGCTTTGTCCATGCCGAAGCGGGGAGGGTGGAAGTGGAAATCCCGGTGAGTGAGGCCTTCAGCTTTCGGCCCGGCCAGCTGCAGGCCACAGCCGTGTTTGCCGTGGCCGACTTTGCGGCGGTGGCGGCAGCGGGCACTGTGCTGCCGCCGGGTTGGACCAACGCCACGGTGGACGCCACCGTGAAACTCGTGGCACCCGCGCGGGGCGCTTGCCTGCGTGCGCGCGGGCGCGTGGTGGATGCGGGGCGGTTGCTCACCGTCTGTGCGGCAGATGTCGTTGCGGTGGACGGGAACGGCCAGGAAACCCTGTGCGCCACGCTCCTGGCGACGGCACGCAATATCGAACCCGCCCCCCAGCGGTAGGCCGCCGCCGCGCAGGTGTCAGCCCCGCGCGCGCCGCGCGCGCACGGCGGCCGCCAGCCCCTCGAGCACCGGCACCGTCTGCGCCATGCTGATGCAGGCGTCGGTCACTGACACGCCATGCTGCAGCGGCTGGCCGGGCTCGATGTCCTGGCGGCCTTCCTGCAGGTGGCTTTCGATCATCAGGCCGGTGATGCGCGCGTCCCCCGCCGCAATCTGCTGCGCCACTTCGCCGGCGACCGTGATCTGGCGCTGGTGCTGCTTGCTGCTGTTGGCGTGGCTCACATCGATCATCACCTGCCCGCGCAGGCCCGCCGCCTGCAGCATGGCGCAGGCGGCATCTACATCGGCAGCGCTGTAGTTGGGCTGCTTGCCTCCCCGCAGGATCACGTGGCAGTCCTGGTTGCCACGTGTCTCGAAGATCGCAGCCTGGCCCATCTTGGTCATGCCCATGAAGGCGTGCGAGGCCTGGGCCGCCTGGATGGCGTCGGAAGCCACCTTCACACCGCCATCGGTACCGTTCTTGAAACCCACGGGGCACGACAGGCCGCTGGCCAGCTGGCGGTGGCTCTGGCTCTCGGTGGTGCGCGCGCCAATCGCGCCCCAGCTCACCAGGTCGCTGATGAACTGCGGCGAGAGCAGGTCCAAAAATTCGGTGCCCACCGGCAGGCCCGTGGCCAGCACATCCAGCAGCAGCTGGCGCGCCAGCTCCAGCCCCTCGTTGATCGCAAAGCTTCCATCCAGGTGCGGGTCATTGATGTAGCCCTTCCAGCCCACGGTGGTGCGCGGCTTTTCAAAATACACGCGCATCACCACGAGCAGATCATCTTGCAGCGCGTCGGCCTGCGTCTTGAGCTGGCGCGCGTACTCCATCGCCTGGCCATGGTCGTGGATGGAGCAGGGCCCCACCACCACGATCAGCCGGTCGTCCTGCCCGTGCAGGATGCGCGAGATGGCGGCGCGGCTCGATTCGACCAGCGCCTGCGCCGCATCGGGCGCGGGCAGCCACTCCTGCAGCAACGCAGGCGTGATCAGCGGCCGCACGGCCTTGATGCGCGTGTCATCGATGCGCGTCGTATCGTGGGTGGAAACAGGGTGTGCGGAGCGGTGTGCATGGGTCATGGTGGCCCCGATTGTCGCGGAGCCCGGTCGCTGGCCGAATCGAGGCACGTTGCCAAAGACTGGCGCGACCCCCGCGAGAGACGCAGAGCAAGGGCCGCCCCGCAGCGAGTGCGTCGTCCCCCTGCCCCGCAGCGCGCAGCGATGCCAGAGCGGGGGGAAGCGGCGAAGCCGCTCAGGGGGGTGTCCGAATTCAAGGTCTGCGAAACGCCGCGTTCTGCCGGGCCCAGTGGCGCGACTGCAAATGGTCCAGCCGCACCGTGCCACCCGTGGAGGGCGCGTGCACAAAGCGTCCCTCCCCCACATAGATGCCGGCATGGTTGGGCTGGCGGCCTGTGCCAAACACCACCAGGTCGCCCACCCGCAGCTCGCTGCCGTCGATCGGGTATCCCCAGCGGTTGAGCTGCGCCACCGTGCGCGGTGGCGGGGTGCCCACCTGGTTGCGGTACACGTACCCGATCAGCCCGCTGCAATCAAAACCCGATTCGGGCGTGTTGCCGCCATAGCGGTACGGCGTGCCCACCAGGCCCAGTGCATGGATGGCGATGTCGTGCGCCTGCTCGGCAGACAGCGGCGGGCTGGTGCGGATCGGTGCCGGCGGTGACGCGGAAGACGAGGACGAAGAAGCTGAAGGGGCCCGCGACGTGCTGCAGCCGCCCAGCACCAGCAGGGCGGCGGCGCAGGCGGCAAGGCTCAGGCTGTGAAAGGCGCGCATGGGCCGAAGGGTAACGGATGGAATGCCGTGTGGGCGCCTGAACCACCGCCGGCGTGGGGATTTGCGCCGCCAGGGGGCCGGTCAGCGCCTGCGGCGCTTCCCGCGCTGCACGCGCCCGGCCGGTGTGGCTGCTTTGGGCGCCAGCCCCAGCGCGGCGCGCGCCAGCGCATCGGCGGCGCCGTTGCGGTGGCGGGGAACCCATTGCAGGTTCACCTGTGCAAACTGCTGCAGCACGGTGCGCGCCTCGTCAAACAGGGGCGCCAGGCGCGCGATGGGGGCCAGGGTGGGTGCGCCCGCCGGTGGGGCCAGTTGCTCCACCAGCACGCTGCTGTCGCTGAACACCTGCACCGCCGTGGTGGCGGCCGCTGCCTGCCCCTGCAGCCACTGCAGCGCCCGCAGCAGTGCGCGCAGCTCGGCCTCGTTGTTGCAGCCGGTGAAGGTGGTGGCTTCAGAGATCTGGTGCCGTACGGTGCCGTCGGGCCCCACCAGCAATGCCCCCAGCCCCATGCGACCGGGGTTGGGCCAGGCGCTGCCGTCGCAGTGAATCACCCAGGGGCTGGAGAGGCCCGGTGCGGCCGCCCGTGCAGTCGTCACTTGTAGAAGGCTTCCACCTTGCCCTTGAGCTTGATCATCAGCGGGTGGCCCTTGCGGTCCACCGTCTTGCCCGCAGGCACCTTCACCCAGCCTTCGCTGATGCAGTATTCCTCCACATCGGTGCGGTCCTTGCCGTTGAAACGGATGCCGATGTCGTGCTTGAACACCTCGGCCACATGGTGGGGGCTGCGGGGGTCTACCGACAGATGGTCGGGCAGGGGGGGCGGCGTGGTGGAAGTGGTGGCGTCGGTCATGCAGAGGGCGCTTTGTTGGAAAGCGGGAGTGAAACAAAACAGAAAGCGCGGATTCTCCGGGATTTGTGCCCGCGGCGCGGTGCCCTGGCCCTGCCCGTGCCTGCGGCGCCGCCGGAGCACAGCGCAGCAAAATATCAGTAAAAAGTGCCCCTGGCGCTTATCCATCAAGCGCTGATAGCTATCAAATTAATAGTAATTGATACGGCACCACCCGGCAGCGCAACGCCCTCATGCCACGGCGTGCTGCGCCAGCAGCGCGCCCACCTTGGGCCGGGCGCAGCGCTGCAGCGTTTGCAGCAGCGTGTAGCTGGGCTCTGCCACCCGCCAGTGCGTGCGCAGGTCGTGCTGCATGCGCGCCAGCAGCGCAGCCGCCATCTCGGCATCGGCCAGCGCCCGGTGGGCCTGGCCCGTGCGCGGCAGGCCGTGGTAGTCCACCAGCGTGCCCAGCTTGTGGCTGGGCGCCTGCGGGTACAGGCGCCGCGACAGCAGCACCGTGCACGCAAACGGCTGCGGTGCAGTCAGCCCGGCCAGCGCCAGCTCGGCCTGCCAGAACTTGCTGTCAAACGCGGCGTTGTGCGCCACCATGGGTGCATCGCCCACAAAGCGCGCGGCGTCCTGCATCACCTGCGCCGCATCGGGCGCGGTGTTCACCATCGCATTGGTGATGCCGGTGAGCTGGGTGATGAAAGGCGGTATCCACGCGCCGGTTTTCATCAGGCTCTGAAAGCGGTCCACCACCTGCCCTTTTTCCAGCAACACGATGGCCACTTCGGTGGCGCGCGCGCCCTGGCCGGGCGAGATGCCGGTGGTTTCAAAGTCGATGACGGCGATGGGGGGCATGGGGTGCGGTGTGGCAAACGCCAGGAGCGGTAACAGGGCGGCAGTATCGCTGTTGCAACTGCACGCCGAGAAGCTACACCCGGGGAGTCTTCTCGCGGATCACCAGCCCGATCCCGCCCAGAATGGCGACGGTCGCGAGCGTCAGCCGCAGCGTCAGCGGCTCGCCCAGCAGGGCCACGCCGCCCAGCGCCGCCAGCACGGGCACGCTCAGTTGCACCGTGGCGGCCTGCGTGGCACGAAGCTGGGGCAGCGCGGCGTACCACAGCGCGTAGCCCACACCCGATGCCAGCGCACCCGACGCCGCCGCATACGCGAGGCCCGGCGCGTCCCACGCGGTGTGGCCCAGCGTGGCGATGCTCAGCAGCAGGGCCAGCGGCGTGGCACGCAGAAAATTGCCTGCTGTGGTGTCGGTGGCATCACCGCCGCTGCGGCCGCGCAGCGAATACACGCCCCAGGCCACGCCCGCCAGCAGCATCAACGCGGCGGCCCCCAGCGGCGGTGCCGACAGGCCCGGCAGCAGCAGCGCCCCGATGCCGGCAAACGCCAGCACCAGGCCCGCCAGGGGCAGCGGGCCCAGCCGCTCGCCGCGGTACAGACCGTGGCCGATCATCGTGGCCTGCACCGCACCAAACAGCAGCAGCGCACCCGTGGCGGCCGTGAGGCTGACATAGGCAAACGAGAACCCGGCCGCATACACGCACAGCGCCGCCGCAGACGGCCAGTTGCCCGCACGCCACGCCGGCCCGCTTTTACGCCATGCCACCAGCACCGCCAGCGTGGCTGCGCCGGTGGCCAGCCGCACGCTGGTGAACGTGGCCGCATCCATCCCGGTGTGCTGGAGCGCGGCGCGGCACAGCAGGGAATTGCCTGTAAACGCCAGCATGGCCAGCACGGTGAGAGTGACGGTTCGAGACAAGGGCATGGCGTGCGGCGCGGTGGTGGGCCCCCGAGCCTAGCAAAGGTGGGCGGCCCGCCCGGCGCGCGCATGCCACCACCGGCGGGGCGCGGCGGCTCACTGGCTGGGCAGGCGGTGCGCCAGGAAGAAGCGCAGCATCTCGGCGGTGGCATTCACGGCGGCGGGGTCGGTGTGGCTGCCGCCCGCGTGCCCGCCAGCCCAGGCGTGCCCGGTGTGGTGCAGCAGCCAGTGCTCTGCCACCACGGCGCTTGCAGTGTCGCCGGGCAGCGCATAGACGGTGCGGGTGTAGCCGCGCCCATTGGGCGACTGGCCCTTGTGCACGGCTTGCACCGTGTGCGGTGTACCGCCCTGCGCGGCGGCCAGGGCGGTGAGCTGTGCCTGGATGAGCTGCTCTGCGTTGTGCGCATGCACGGTGGCGTCGGCATCGCCGTGAAACACGATGAGGGGCGGCGGCGGGCTTGCCACTGCGTTGCCGGTGGAACGGGTGGCAGCACCCGGCCTGGCCCCGCTTTTCATGGCCGATAGCGCGCCCATCACGTTGTGCGCCGCGCCGGCCTGCAGGCCCGAGTGCACGCCCACTGCGGCGAACACGTCGGGGTATTCGCGCCCCAGCACAGCGGCCATGGCGCCGCCGGCCGACAGGCCTGCCACGTACACGCGCTGTACATCCACCGCGTGGCGCGCCATCACGTCACGCACCATGGCCACCAGCAGCGCGGGCTCGCCGCTGCCCCGGTGCTGGTCGCCCGGGCGAAACCAGTTCCAGCAGCCGTTGGGGTTGGCGCTGTGGGGCTGCTCGGGGTACAGCACCAGTGCGTTGACGGGGGCGGCCGCGTCGTTCATGCCCGTGCCGGTGGCAAAGTCCACGGGGTTTTGTGTGCAGCCGTGCAGCATCAGCACCAGGGGCAGGGGCGTGTCTGCGGTGGCGCCCGGCGGCACGTACAGGTGGTAGTGGTGCGGGTTGTGCCGTGCACCAGGGTGGGCAAACGCCACACGCGTGAAGCTGCCGGGCGGCTCTGCCACCGGGGGGCCTGCCGCAGGGCGCGGGGCTTGCCGGGGGCTGCGCTCGACCACCACGGCGTCTTCCACATTGGCTGGTGTGCCGGCCCTGCGCCATGTCGAGGCGAGGTTGACCGCGGGCCCGGGCAGCGGGGCTGCGGCTGCGGGGGCGTCGGCTCCAAAACTGCCCGTGCCGCCCCCCAGCGTTTGCTGGATGGCCCGCGTTGCGTCGGCCAGCAGGCCGTTGCGCACCAGCCGGGTGGCTTCACCCATCAGGTGCTTGAGGTTGATGTTCCAGTCCATGGGGGTTCCTTGTGGGGTGGGGTGCACGGGCTGCGTGCCGTGGTGCGGTGTGGCGGGGTTCAATGGATGCGCCCCGACAGCGCAGCCTTGACTTCGGCACTTGCATGAAACGCGCCCAGCACCGTCACGGAGGCGATGGCGGCCTGTGCCAGCGCGGGCGGCACGTCGTCGTCGATGCTGGCCAGGCCCAGAACGCGGATCTCCAGCGCCTGGCCGGCCGCCTGCACCGCCTCCAGCTCGGCGCGGCCAAAGCGCTGCAGCCCCAGCACAAGCATCTTGCGGGCCACCACCTGCCGCACGGCTTCATTCTGGGCCGACAGCTGGTTGCGGATGGCGGTGCGGATGAAGTCGGTGCGGTTGGCGTAAAAGCCTTCGGACACCAGCAGGTCGATATGCCCCAGGTCCACAAAACCGAGGTTGATGGTGACCTTTTCCGACTCGGGCACCTTGCTGCGGGGGGCGATGGGAACGATGTTGCTCATGAAAGAGACTCCAATAAACATCCATATGGATGGTGTATGGATGGCAATTGGATGCCAGGTGGCGGGTTTCAAGACCGCGCCACCAAAGAAAAAGGAGCCTGCGGCTCCTTGGTTTGAACGTGTCGCTATAAAATCAATAGCTGTCAGCGCATGACAGATAAGCGCTGGAGCCTGTTTTTATAGGTAATCCGGTGCCGGGGGCCTCAAGACAGCGTCAACTCCTTGTGCTCGCCCAGGCTGCGGGGTGGTTCGCCCGTGATGGCGGCCTTGGCCATCTTGAAGAGCTGCACCATCTTGCTTTCGTCCACGTCCCAGTATTCGGCATGGCGGATGCGCACCGCCAGCAGCGCCAGGTCAGGGTCGGTGGGGCCGCCCGGAAACCACGCCTTGGCCATGGGTGTCCACAACGCCTCCTTCTGGCCCTGGTCGTCCACGGCACGCGCCTGGCCCGAGACCGACACATAGCTGTCGTCGCCGGGGTCGGCATACGACACGTTCACTTCGCCATCGGTCAGCAGGCGTTCATACAGTTCGCCCGACTTGGGGATGAAGAAGTACAGCTCGTTGTGTTCGTCAATCTTGCGGTTTTGCGTGGTGAGCGGGTGCGCGTGCAGCATGCCGGTGGACGTGCGGTGCGTGAGCATGCCAAAGCGGATGTCCTTGATGAGCTTCCACAAGGTGTTCTGTGCGTCGGTGTCGTGATGTTGCATGGGAGGGTGTCCTGTGGGAATGGAGGGGTAGCCACCACTGTAGGGCGCCCGCTGCGCGCGCTGCGTCATCCCCCGGCCCGGGTGCGCGTGGGTCCCTGTCCGACACTGCGCGGCCTCACAGGGGCGCGCGCTGCTCCAGCGCAAACGGCGGCAGGCCTTTGAGCAACCGCTGCCCATAGCTGGTGCGCGTCAGCCGCTTGTCGTAGCAGTACACATGCGCCATGTCTTCTTCGGTGCGAATCGCGCGGCCCACCCACTGCGCCAGGCGGATGGCGGTGGCGGGCACCACCAGTTCGCTGAAGGGGTCGCGCCCCACGGCGCGCAGCCATTCGGCGCGGGCCTCGCCCACGGGGTCGTCGGGCGGGGCAAAAGGCAGCTTGGTGATGAAGACCGATTCGCACAGCCGCCCCGGCAGGTCCAGCCCCTCGCCAAACGACTGCATGCCAAAGATGACCGAGGGCTCGCCGTTGTCCACCCGCTCGCGGTGGCGGCGTAGCAACTGCGTGCGCGGCAGTGCGTTCTGCACCAGCACCACGCTGCGCATGGCGGTGGGCAATGCGTCCACCGCCTGTCGCATCTGCTCGCGTGAGGTGAACAGCACCAGCGCGCCGTATTCCACGCGGGCAATGTCGTGCAGCAGCGCATCGACCATCTCGGTGGTGAACTGTGCGGCGTTCTTGGGATCGGCGCGGGTTTCGGCGGCAATCAGCGTGCCCTGCGCGGCGTAGTTGAAGGGGCTGGGCACTTCGAGCGTGGTGGTGGCTTCATCGCCATGCAGGCCCGCCTCGCGCAGGAAGAAATCAAAGTGCCCGCAGCTGGTGAGCGTGGCCGATGTCAGCACCGCGCCGCGCACGGCGCTCCACAGGTGGTTGCGCAGCGTGGTGCCAGGCAGGATGGGGCTGGCGTGCGCCTTGACCACGATGAAGTCGCCATCCACCTCCAGCGTGAACCATTTGGCTGCCGGCACCGCGCCTTCGGGCGCATCCTGCAGCAGCAGTTGCGCGGTGGCGTGCAGCTCTTCCAGGCGCGGGGCCAGCATGCCGATCTGCGCATACAGCGTGGACAGGCGCTTGGCCTCGTCGGGCTTGTCGCGCATCTCGGCGCGCAGGGCTTTGCTGATGGCGCGCAGCGCGTCGAGAAAGCCTTCGGCACTGGCGGCCAGCAGGCCCAGCGGGGCAATGAGCTGCTCGGGCAACTCGCCACGCGGCACCCGCACGCGCGCCGGGCCCCAGGCGCTGGGCTGGCTTTTGAGTTGAACCCCGTACACATCCATCACGATGCGCGCCAGGTCTTGCAACGTCTGCCGCAACTGGGCCGAGTGCTTGGGGATGTCGGCAATCTCTTCGACCTCCAGCAGCGCACCGATGCGCAGGCCCCTGCTGGACAGGCGCTCGATCCAGGTGATGCGCGACAGGTCCATGCTGCACGCGAATTGATCCAGAGCGGTCGATGGCAGGTGGTGGGCTTCGTCCAGCACCAGCAGGCAGTTGTCCAGCTCAGGCAGCACGCGTGCGCCCAGGGATGACAGCAGCAAATCGTGGTTGGCCACAATCACCTGCGCGCCCACCAGCTCCTTGCGCTTGTCGTAGTAGGTGCACTGGCTAAAGGCGGGGCAGTGCTTGCCGGTGCACGATGCGCCCTCGGCCGCCACGGGGCTCCAAACCTCGGGCTCGGGCGGCGTGTCCAGGCTGTCGCGGTCACCATCCCACGCGCCTTTCAACAAGGTTTGCGCCATCGTCGAATAGAACTGGATGCGCGCCTCGGTCTCATGCCGGGGGCGCTTGGCGCGGGCGGCTGCTTCCTCCTCGGCAAACAGGTCGTCTTCGCCCTCTTCTTCCGCCTCGC
The DNA here is from genome assembly GCF_000238595.1 of Acidovorax sp. NO-1. Lineage (GTDB taxonomy): Bacteria > Pseudomonadota > Gammaproteobacteria > Burkholderiales > Burkholderiaceae_C > Acidovorax. The sequence goes on from NZ_AGTS01000075.1 coordinate 171,404, forward strand.
CCGTGCCCGCCAGGCGGTCCAGCTTGAGTTTGCATACATAGCGCCCGCGCCCCTTGGCCAGCGCAAATTTGAAGGGCTGGGGCATCAGCGCCGCCAGCGCGGGCAGGTCCTTGTTGACCAGCTGCTCTTGTAACGCCACGGTGGCCGTGGAGATCAACACCCGCGTACCGCGCGACAGCGCCAGCGCAATGGCGGGCGCGCAATACGCGAGCGACTTGCCCACGCCCGTGCCCGCCTGGATGACCGCGATGGAGCGCGTGGGTGCAGCCTCGCCACTTTCTTCATCCACCTTGCCCAGCGTGGCGCTGCTGAACGTGCGCGCCACCTGCTCAGCCATCAGCCGCTGGCCCGGGCGGCCGCGAAAACCCTCAGTGGCCGACACCACCGCATCGAAAGATTCAAGGGCCTGCGCGGCCCACACCTGTTGAGACATACAGTAGTGTCGCATGCTCGGCGGGCCGTTGGCTGCAAGGGCTTGGCGTGCCGTCGCCATCACCCGTCGGGCTTTTGGGCTGTGGGCCTACAGGGCTGGGTTGTGCGCATTTTTACGATTCAACAGATAGCCCGCCAGCACCCGGAGACCCCATGCCCCATACCCCAATCCCTGATCAACCCGCCCCGGCCCCGATCGGCCCGGAACCCTCGGTAGACACCACCAAGCGCCAGGCCCCTGGGCCCAGGACGCAGGGGCCCGTGAAGGCCGGGGAGTCGGCCGGCAAGGAAGAAAAGCCCAAGCTGCCCCACGAGCGGGATGAATCGGTGGACATGACCCACGGCGAACCCGACCCGCAAATCGAGCAGGCCTACCGTGATGTCCAGCGTGGGTTGCAAGACACCGACCGGGGGCCGCCGGCCGACAAGGCGTACCAGAAGCAAAAGCATTGATCGCCTTATTGGCGCTTCACTATTGATAGCTGTTGGCGCTTATTCGACAAGCGATGGCGGCCATTTTGGCTTGAAGTCTGCGGCTGTATGGGCCGTTGCATTCACCCGCGCTCGCGCAGCGCCCGCTCAATGCGATCGCGCCGCACCGTCGTCTTGGGCACCTTGAACGGGAACCAGCTGCGAACGTCTTCCTCCAGCCCGATGCCGTGCATGTAGTTGTAGATAGCCTTCTTCAGCCCCAAGCCCAGGGCGTCGTGGTCCACACCCGTGGGGTCGATGAAGGCCACGTCGTTTTTGGCAAATGCGCCCGGCGGCAGCGGTGCCAGCGTGACGCCGTATTCCTGGGGGTTTTTGCCCACGGGCGAATGCACGGTGCAGGCAAAGCGGTGAAAAAACCCGCTCTGGATGCAGCCATTGGCGAACAGCTGGCGCACGTATTCGAGCGCGTCCACCGTGTCCTGCACGGTCTGGGTGGGAAAGCCGTACATCAGGTAGGCATGCACCAGGATGCCTGCGTCGGTGAACGCCCGTGTCACCCGGGCCACCTGGTCCACCGACACGCCTTTTTTCATGAGCTGCAGCAACCGGTCCGACGCGACTTCGAGCCCGCCCGAGATCGCAATGCAGCCGCTGTCGGCCATCAACTCGGCCAGGTCGGGCGTGAAGGTTTTTTCAAACCGCACATTGCCCCACCAGCTGATGCCAGCGTTGCGCGCGATCAGCTCGGTGGCCAGCGCCTTGAGTGCCTTGGGCGGTGCGGCTTCGTCCACAAAGTGAAAACCCGTCTGCCCCGTCTCGCGCACGATCTGCTCAATGCGGTCGGCCAGCACGGCGGCGCTGGCGCCTTCGTAGCGGCTGATGTAGTCCAGGCTCACATCGCAGAAGCTGCACTTCTTCCAGTAGCAGCCATGCGCCACCGTCAGCTTGTTCCAGCGCCCATCGCTCCACAGGCGGTGCATGGGGTTGAGCATGTCCAGCAGCGAGAGATACCGGTCCAGCGGCAGCCCGTCCCAGGTGGGTGTGCCCACCTCGGCAAAGGCCACATCGGCTTCCATCATGTTGATGTACTGCACCGCGCCATCGCCGCCTTCACGGTCATCGCGCACAAAGGTCCGCACCAGCCGCTGGCGGCCGCGCTCGCCGCGCAGGTGCTCCAGCAGCGCCAGCAACGGGCGCTCGCCCGCGTCCAGCGTCGCGTAGTCAAAGAAGTCGAACACGCGCGGGTCGGCCAGCTCGCGCAGCTCGGTGTTCACAAAGCCGCCGCCCAGCACGGTGGCGATGTGCGGGTGGCGGGCCTTGATGCTTTGTGCAATGCGAAAGGCGGCATACACCGAGCCAGGGAACGGCACAGACAGCAGCACCACGGTGGGCTGGTGGCGCTCTATGGATGCGAGCGTGAGCTGCTCCAGCATGTCGTCTACCAGCGTGTGCGGCGCGGCCAGCGCGTTCGCCAGCGGGTCAAACGTGGGCTGGCTGCCCGCCAGCGATTCGGCATAACGCACAAACTCGAAGCGCTCGTCCACCGCATCGCGCAGCACGTCGGCCAGGTCGTTCAGGTACAGCGTGGCCAGGTGCTTGGCCTTGTCGGTCAGGCCCAAAGCGCCAAAGGCCCAGCCCAGCGGGTCGCCGCCTTCGTCATCCACATACACATCCAGTGATGCAAAGCGCGGGCCCTCGGGCAGGTAGTTGCGGCCCACGATGCGGTGCGCCAGCGTGCTGTCGCGGCCTTGCAAGAAGGCAATGGCGGGGCCGATGGTGGCCAGATACCGGTCCTTTTGCGCCGCAAAACTCTGCACGGCGGGGCTCTGCTTTTTGGCGGGCAAAGCGTCCACCTTGGCGGCCACGGCCTTCAGGCCCTCGGGCGATAACAGTTGCAGCACCAGCGCCAGCGCCAGGTCTTCCTGAAAGGCTGTGACACCGCGCGAGCGCAGAAAGCCCGTGAGGTAGGCGGTGGAGGGATACGGCGTGTTCAGCTGCGTCATCGGGGGGATGACGGAGAGGACACGCTGGGCGGGTGAGGCGGGGGCGACGGCAGACATGGTGAAAGCAGGCAGTGGGGCGATGCGGTGCCGCCGCAGGGGGATCGTGAAGCGGCCGATTATCCCGGCCTGCGTGCCAATGCGCCCACCACGCGCGCCGCAGCCCGGATTTCGGCGGGGTCATACCCGGCATACCCCAGCAGCCAGCCGCGTCGCGCCGACTGCATGGCATAGCGCGACAGCGGCGCCAGCATCACGCCCGCAGCCAGGGCCTGGCGGCTCAGGGTTTCGTCGTCGGTGCCGGGGGCCACCTCGTGCAGCAGGTGCATGCCCCGGTCGCTGGGTTGCAGTTGCCACGCACCGTTGCTCGCGTCGGCCAGCGTGTCGATCAGCATCTGCTGGCGCGCCTGGTACAGCTCGCGCATCTGCCGCAGGTGGCGCAGCAGGTGGCCTTCGGCAATGAAGCGCGCCAGCACGGCTTGTGCATCGCCGGGTGCGTGCCGGTCGGTGATGGCGCGGGCCATGGCAAAGGCCTCCACCAGCGCGGGCGGCACCACCACAAAACCCAGCCGCAGGCCGGGGTGCAGTGTCTTGCTGAAGGTGCCCACGTACAACACGCGTTCCGAGCCCGGCAGGCTGCACAGTGCGGGCACGCGCTGGGCCGTGCCATCGTTCTTGCCGTACTGGAACTCGCCGTCGTAGTCGTCTTCCACCACCCAGGCGTCGTGGGTGCGCGCCCATTGCAGCAGCGCCTGCCGCCGCGCGAGATGCATGCACACGCCGGTGGGGAACTGGTGCGTGGGTGTGACCACGACCATGCGCGCGCCGGGCCACTGTGCCGCGCCTTGGTCGATCTGCAGGCCCTGCGCATCCAGCGCCACCGGCCGCGCCAGCACGCTGTGGCCCAGCAGGCTGGCGCGGATGCCGGGGTAGCCGGGGTCTTCCACCAGCACCTCATCGCCCACGTCCAGCAGCAGCCGCGCGATCAGGTCGATGCCCTGCTGCGAGCCCGCGCACACCACCACCTGCGCCGCATCGCAGCGGATGCCGCGCGAAGCCCACAGCCACAGTGCCACGGCCTGGCGCAGTTCGGGGTCGCCCGCAGGGTCCAGGTACTGCGCGCGTGCGCTGCGCTGGCCGGGGCGGGCCTGGCGCGCCAGGCGGTCCCACAGCGCAAACGGAAACGTGTCCACCTCGGGCGCGCCGATGCGGAATGCGCGTGCCGCCACATGCGGCGGGCGCCAGCGGGCAGCCGTCTCGGCAATGAGCTGCCCGCGCCGCGAGAGCCCACGCGGAGGCGCCACCAGCCCTTGCGTGGGCGGTGCGCCCGCGGCCTGCGAGACATAGGTGCCGTCGCCGACACGCGCCTCCACATACCCTTCGGCCTGCAGGCGCTGCACGGCCCACAGCACGGTGTTGCGTGACACGCCCAGGCTGGCTGCGTGCTCGCGCGACGGCGGCAGGCGCGTGCCCGCCGGCAGCCGGCCCTGTTCGATGGCGCTGCGCAGCTGTTCGTACACCTGCTGGCGCAACTGGCCCAGGCGCCCGTCCCGGGGGGCTGTGGTCTTGGGATTGGCTCCGGCAACTGGCATGAATTGGCCCCTTGGTTGTGGTGATGCAACCATAAACTGAAGAGCCATTTTAGAAATCCCGGGCTTGTGTTGCCTCCAAGGCCCGGCCACCGCAAGAAAGACCTATCCATGGCCGAGCACACCGCCACTATCACCTGGTCCCGTGGCAACGATGACTTTCTGGACAAGCGCTACCACCGCACCCACACGTGGCAGTTCGATGGCGGCGCCACCGTGGCCGCGTCGTCGTCACCCCATGTCGTGCCGCTGCCGTATTCCGACGCGGCAGCGGTGGACCCGGAAGAAGCCTATGTCGCGGCCCTGTCGAGCTGTCACATGCTGTGGTTTATGGACTTCGCCAGCCGCGCGGGCTATCGGCTCAACAGCTACGCCGACGCCGCCGTGGGCACCATGGCCAAGAACGCGCAGGGGCAGCTTGTCGTCACCCACGTGCAGTTGCGCCCCGTCACGCGCTTTGATGGGGCCCACGCGCCCAGCACTGCCCAGCTGGACGACCTGCACCACCGCGCCCACACATCGTGCTTTCTGGCCAACTCGGTCAAGACGCAGATCGACTGCGCGCCCGTGCTCGAAGTGGATGGAGCCTGACATGACCATTGCCAACCGCCAGTTTCAAGTCACCGACCCGGCCGCGCAGCAGGGACTGGTGCAGGCCCAGCCCCTGGCCACCCTGGTCGTGTCGCACGAGGGCACGCTGCATGTGAACCATGTGCCTTTGTATCTGGACCCCTCGCGCGGACCGCACGGCACGCTGGTGGGCCATGTGGGGCGGGGCAACGGCGTGTGGCCGCTGCTGCCGCAACAGGCCGTGGCCGTGTTCCACGGCCCCCAGGCCTATGTGTCGCCCTCGTGGTATCCGTCCAAGGCCATCGACGGCAAGCAGGTGCCCACCTGGAACTACGCCACCGTGCACGCCCACGGCACGCTCAGCGCGGTGGACGATCCAGTGCAGTTGCGCGCCATCCTGCACATTCTGAGCGAGCGGCACGAGGCGCACCGCCCCGACCCTTGGCGCATTGACGATGCCCCGCCCGACTACATCCACAAGCTGCTGGCCGCCATCGTGGGCATCGAGCTGGCGGTGGAGCGCTGGGAGGGCGTCTGGAAGGTGAGCCAGAACCGCACCGCCACCGACCGTGCCGGCGTGGTGCAGGGGCTGATGGCCGAGGGAACACCCGGCGCGGCGGACGTGGCGGCGTTGGTGCGGGCGGTGTGACTCGGGGCCGAGAATTCAAATTTCATAGCTGCCAGCGCTTGATGGATAAGCGCCAGGGCCTGTTTTGACCACTAATCTCGCCCCCCGATCCAATCACCCCAACCCGTTCGGGCTGAGCCTGTGGAAGCCGTGTGCCGCGCGTCTACAGGCTCAGCATGAACGGCCGTGGGGTTGACCGATAGCATCACCCCTGCAGCACCTCCACCCGCAGCGCCACCACCGGCCCGGCCACCGCCGTGTGCGCGGTCAGCGCGTGCACGGCCAGGTCCACGGTGGCTTGCGCCACCGCGTCCGTCAGCACCAGCACCTGGGGGCCGGTGCCGGGGGGCAAGGCCGTGTCATGCGCCAGTGCCACCTGCAGCACCGGCACGTGCTGCCCGGCCAGCCAGGCGCCCACGGCCTCGATCTGCTGGGCGCTGTGCACCGGCACGCGCAGGTAGTGGCGGGTGTGCACCTTTGCGCGGGGCAGCACCGCCAGTTGCCCGTCCACCGCGTGGGGGTGAAAGCCCAGGTGCGGCACGCGCTGGCCCGCGTGGGTGCCATCCAGCCGCGCCACATCCACCAGGTCGGCAATCACGGCCGATGCGGTCTGCTCACCGCCCGCGCCCGCGCCGTAGTACATCGTCACGCCCGAGGCATCGCCCTTGACCATCACGGCGTTCATCGACCCGTTTACATGCGCCAGCATGTGCGTGGCGGGCACCAGCGCGGGCTGCACGCGCAGCTCTATGCCTTCATCGCCACGCCGCCGTGCCACGCCCAGCAGCTTGATGCGGTAGCCCAGCTGCCCGGCGCAGGCCACATCCAGGCCCTGCAGCGCGGTGATGCCCTCCACCTGCGCATCGGCAAAGCGCACCGGCATGCCAAACGCATTGGCCGCCAGCAGCGAGATCTTGTGCGCGGCGTCGATGCCCTCGATGTCAAACGTCGGGTCGGCCTCGGCGTAGCCCAGCGCCTGGGCCTGCGCCAGCGCTTCGGCAAAGCCCACGCCTTCATCGCGCATCTTGCTCAGGATGAAATTGGTGGTGCCGTTGATGATGCCCGCCACCCACTCGATGCGGTTGGCCGTGAGGCCCTCACGCAGCGCCTTCACGATGGGGATGCTCACCGCCACCGCGCCTTCGTACGCCACGGCCACACCGTGCTGGCGCGCGGCGGTAAAAATCTCGTTGCCGTGCGTGGCCAGCAGCGCCTTGTTGGCCGTGACCACATGCTTGCCCGCGCGGATGGCGGCCAGCACCCAGTCGCGCGCGGGGCCGGTGCCGCCAGCGGCCTCCACCAGCACATCCACCTCGGGGTGGGTGGCGACCTGCATCGGGTCGTTGGTCAGGGCCACATCCTTGCCCACCACGCCCATGGCGCGGGCCAGGCTGCGGGCGCAGACCACCACCAGCTTGATGCCGCGCCCCGCGCGCCCGGCAATCAGCCCCTGGTTGCGCGCCAGCACGCGAAAGGTGCCTGCGCCCACGGTGCCAATGCCGATCATGCCCACACGCAGGGGGCGCATGGCCGTGGCAGACGGCGGCAGCAATGGGGCTTCAACAAAGGACGGTACGGGATCGCGGACCATGGACTTCTCCGGTTAACGAACAAAACGAACGGACAAACAAAAAAACCCAGCTGCCAGAGCTGGGTTTCAGTCAATTCGTCTTGGGGAGAAGAGAGAGCGATCACCAGGTGGCTGCCGAAACGGCCACCTGCGCGTGCTCAGGTGGCCGCGGTGGTAATGGTGGTAATCATTCGTGCACCCAGTGCCCGCTGTTCACCATTGGCCCGCGTGTGTGCGGGCGGCATCATGCCCATGCCTTGGAAGGCAGCGGCGCGTGCGTTGATGAAGGGGCGGAAAGCGTACGACATGAAGGGCGCAGTGTAGCGCAGCACCAGGCGCAGCGGCCCAGCGTGTGGGCGGGGCAGACTCTGCTGCGGGCCGTTGGGTATACATTTCATAGCTGCTCGCGCTTGCTGCATAAGCGCTGGAGGCCAATTTGGCCTCTAATCAGCGCAGCCTGCTCATCCGTTATCCCACCAGGCTGGCCGTCAGCGTGATCTCGGGCACTGCAGCCAGTGCCTTTGACAGCGGGCAGTTGGCCTTGGCATCTGCGGCCAGCTTCTGGAAGGCTGCGTCATCCATGCCCGGTACCTTGGCCTTGAGCGTGAGCGCGATGCGGTCGATGACAAACCCATCGCCCTCCTTCGCCAGCCGCACGGCGGCCGTGGTGTCGATGGACTCCGTCCTGAAGCCTGCCTTGTCGGCAGCAAACGAAAACGCCATGGTGAAACAGGCCGCGTGCGCCGCGCCAAGGATCTCTTCGGGGTTGGTGCCCTTGCGGTCGTCGCCAAAGCGGCTGGCAAAGCCATAGGGGTACTTGTCGAGCGCGCCGGTCTCGGTGCTGATCTGGCCCTGGCCGGACTTTCCGGCACCTTCCCAGTGAACGCTGGCTTTCTTTTCAGACATGGGGGGTTCTCCTTCGGATGATGGGGTGGTTGCAGCCAATGGGCATGCGTTGCAGGCCAAAACGGCACCGGTTGCAGCAGCCGCGCTGCACGAAACCGCCATCTCACCACGCCCGCCCCTGCACGGCTGTGGGACAACGCCGCTACCGTGGCACGGGGTTTTGGTCCTGGAGGCTGGCCGACGCCCGCACCATGGCGATGGCATCAAACGGGCACCGCACCGCACACAACGCGCACCCGGTGCAGCCCGCCGCATCGTCCAGCACGGAGCGCTTGGGCCCCCACACGCCCGTGCCCAGCACCTGCAGCGTCAGCACGTGCGGCGGGCACGCTGCCACGCACCACCCGCAGCCTGTGCAGCGTTGCGTATCAATGGCAGGCAGGGCCTTGCGGGGTGCGGACATGCCCGGCAGCATAGTACGCACCGGCGGCGCATGGGTGCCGCCGCATGCCCGCGAGTTCGTTACAGTCACCGCCACCGATGCCGCACCACCACACCACCCCTCACACTTCGAACACCATCACCAAGCACCTGCTCGTCAGTGGCCATGTGCAGGGCGTGGGCTACCGCTGGTCCATGGTGCAGGCCGCAGCCCGCCTGGGCGTGCAGGGCTGGGTGCGCAACCGCCACGACGGCCGGGTCGAAGCCTGCGCCTGGGGCACGCCAGACGCCGTGCAGGCACTGATCGACTGGGCTCAGCAGGGGCCGGCCTCGGCGCGGGTGGATGCGGTGGTGGTGGGCAATGTGCCCGATGGCGGCGAGCCGCCCCAGGGCTTTACGCAGCGCGAAACCGCGTAGTGCGAAAGCGCGGTGGCGCTATGCCCGCCTGCGCATGCCCAATTGCTGCAACAGCGCCATCGCACCCGCAGGTGCGCGCTCCTTCGCGCCATTGATGAAATACACGAACACATCACGCGGCCGCTCGCCGCCCGTCCAGGCGCGCACGCCTTGCGCCCACTGCGCAAGCGCCTCGGGCGTGTAGCCCGTGGGCACATCGGCCTGGCTGCGCATCAGCCGCAGGTAGGCAAAGTCGGCCTCGGCATCCGCAATGGCGGGAAACTTGTCGGAATCGGTGCACACCGGCACACAGCCGTATCGGCGGGCCAGCGCCACAAACTCCGCCGTGGCAAAACTCGGGTGGCGCACATCCAGCGCATGGCGCAGGCGGCGGCCGCCCACCTCGCGCGGCAGAAGTGCCAGAAAAGCCTCGAAATCCCCGGGCTCAAACACCTTGGTCGGCATGAACTGCCACACGATGGGCCCGAGCTTGTCCTTGAGCTCCGCGATGCCGCTCTCTACAAACCGCGCGATCGAATCGCCCGCCTCCGCCAGCACCCGCCGGTTCGTCGCAAAACGGCTGGCCTTGAGCGAAAACATGAAGCCCTCGGGCGTCTCGCCGTACCACTTGGCAAACGTGGGCGGCTTGAAGGTGCTGTAGTAGGTGCCATTGACCTCGATGGCCGTGAGCTGGCGGCTGGCGTAATGCAGCTCGTTGCTGTGCGCAAGGCCTGCGGGGTAGAAGTTGTTGCGCCAGGGCTCGAAGGTCCAGCCGCCAATCCCGACGCAGATGCGCGGTTTGCCGGGGCTGCTGCCGCTGCTGCTGTTGCTGCGGGGCGCATTGCTGCTGGCATCGGTATCCACGGCGTTGTCCTTCACGAGTCCACGGAGCGGCCACTGTAGCAGCGGACCCTTGTGCCTCCATACCAATGCCGGGCGCTGGCTGCGCCGCAGGGCCTCAGCCGCGGCGTTGCAGATCCCGCGCGCCGTAGGCGCAGTAGCCCGGCTTGGGGCTTTTCTTCTGCGGGTGCAGGCGGCAGGTTTCGGGCCGCTTGTCATACACCGTGCACAGCCGCGTCTTGGGGTCGAGAAAGTTGCAGTCCCCACTGGCCCGCCGCGCCATCGTGAAGACCGCGTTCTTGTGGTTGAAATGGTCGATCAGCCGCGCCTTCTGCAGCCGCTTGGCGATGTGGCGGATTTCTTCATGCTCGGCCTCGAACGGGTGCACCAGTTCCAGCCGCACCAGGTCCGAGAGCTGCACCTCCAGCGGCATCGTGCAGCAGTTGGCCGCGCAGGTGTCGCACAGGCCTGCACGGTAGCGGGTCCAGGTGTCCAGGCGGTCTACGTCAACGATGGCGATGGGGGAGCGCATGGGGTGGGATTGTGCCTGCGTGCAATACAGGGCGCTGCACTTGGTAACACTTGGGCCATACTCGCAAGGCAGCCAACACCCCGCTGTCCACCCCTCCCACCACAAGGTCCGACGAGTGAGCGCATCGCCCAAAAGCCATCTCAGCGAAACCGACATCTGCGACCGTTTCATCACGCCCGCACTGGTGCAAGCGGGCTGGACGCGCGAACAGCACATCCTGCGCGAATACACCCTGCGCCCCGGCCGCGTGGTGGTGCGCGGCCAAGCATCGCACCGCGACAAGGCCTCCATGCTGCGGGCCGACTACGTGCTGTTCCACAAGCCCAACGTGCCGCTGGCGGTGGTGGAAGCCAAAGACGCCAAGCACTCCGTCGGCGCGGGCATGCCCCAGGCCATTCAATATGCTGAGCTATTGGGCGTGCCCTTCAGCTTTGCCAGCAATGGCGATGGCTTTGTGTTTCGCGATGCTACGTTGTCCGATGGCGTGCTGGAGCGCGACATGACGCTGCACCAATTTCCCACCCCCGCCGAGCTGTGGGCCAAGTACTGCGCTTGGAAGGGCTGGACGCCTGCAGTCGAGCACATTGCGGCCACCGACTACGCCCCCAGCAAAACCCCGCGTTACTACCAGCTCGGTGCCATCAACCGCACGGTCGAGGCCATTGCCGCAGGCCAAAACCGCGTGCTGCTCGTCATGGCCACAGGCACGGGCAAAACCTACACCGCGTTCCAGATCATCTGGCGGCTGTGGAAAAGCGGGGCCAAGAAGCGCATCTTGTTTTTGGCCGACCGCAATATCCTCATCGACCAGACCATGGTCAATGACTTCCGCCCCTTCAAGGGCGCGATGGCCAAGCTCAGCCCCCACGCCAAGGGCGTGGAGCGGGTGGACGCCCAAGGCCAAGTCACCGTGGAAGACGTGGACCTGGCCGTGAACAAGACCACCAAGGTGGTGGACAAAAGCTACGAGATCTATCTCTCGCTCTACCAGGCCGTCACCGGCACGCAAGAAGAGCGCAACATCTACAAGCAGTTCAGCCCCGACTTTTTCGACCTCATCGTGGTGGACGAATGCCACCGGGGCAGCGCGGCCGAAGACTCCGCCTGGCGCGACATCCTCACCTACTTTGCCAGCGCAACGCAGATCGGCCTCACGGCCACGCCCAAGGAAACGGAAGATGTTTCCAACATCGACTACTTTGGCGAGCCGCTCTACACCTACAGCTTGAAGCAAGGCATTGAAGACGGCTACCTCGCGCCCTACAAAGTGGTGCGCGTGGATTTGGACAAAGACACCTTCGGCTGGCGCCCCACCGAGGGCCAGCGCGACAAGTTCGGCCACCTCATCGAAGACCGCATTTACACCGGCGCCGACATGAACCGCAAGCTCGTCATGGAGCAGCGCGACGCCGTCGTGGCCGCCAAGGTCACCGAATACCTCAAGGCCACCGACCGCTACGCCAAGACCATCGTCTTTTGCGAAGACATCGAGCACGCCGAGCGCATGCGCAAGGCACTCAGCAACGCCAATGCCGACCTGTGCGCAACCCAGCCAAAGTACGTTGTGCAGATCACCGGCGACAACACCGAAGGCAAGCGCGAGCTGGACAACTTCATCGACCCCGAGAAGCCCTACCCCGTCATCGCCGTCACCTCCAAGCTCATGAGCACGGGCGTGGATGCCCAAACCTGCAAGCTCATCGTGCTGGACCAGACCATCAAGTCCATGACGCTGTTCAAGCAGATCATTGGCCGGGGCACCCGCCTGCGCGAAGACTTGGGCAAAAGCTGGTTCACCATTCTCGACTTCAAACGCGCCACCGAACTCTTTGCCGACAAAGACTTCGACGGCGAACCCGTGCAGGTGTACGAACCCCAGCCCGGCGAGCCCATGGCCCCGCCCCCGCCGGTGGACTTACCCCCCACCTCCCAGCCCGGTGGTGCGGGCCCTGACGCCTGGCCGCCCACCACCGCAGGCCCTGGCGAGGGCGGCGCAGGCACCGACGGACCCCGCAAATACACCCTGGGCAACAACGTCACCGTGGCCGTGGCGCGCGAGCGGGTGCAGTACCTCAATGCAGACGGCAAGCTCATCACCGAAAGCCTGCGCGACTACACCCGCATCAACCTGCTCAAAAAGTACGACTCGCTCGACCAGTTTCTGCAAACCTGGCAGCAGGCCGACCGCAAGGCCGCCTTGCTGGCCGAACTGGAGTCCGAAGGGGTTCTGCTGGACGCCCTGGCCGCAGAGGTCGGCAAAGACCTCGACCCGTTCGACCTGCTGCTGCACGTCGCCTACGACCAGCCCCCGCTCACCCGCCGCGAGCGCGCCCAGCGCGTCAAAAAGCGCAACGTCTTCACCCAATACGGCCCCGTGGCCCGCAAGGTGCTCGATGCCCTGCTCGACAAATACGCCGACGAAGGCATCGCCACCATCGAGAGCAACGAAGTCTTCAAACTCCAGCCTTTCACCGACCTGGGCAGCCCCGTAGAGCTGGTGCGCAGCTTTGGCGGCCGCCCGCAATATCTGAGCGCACTGCAGGCGCTGGAGCAAGCGCTGTACGCTACGCACCCGGCCCACTAGCTGTGTGCCGTTGTGTACTGCCAGATACTCCTGTTTTGATAGCTGCTAGCGCTTACCTATCAGGCGCAAGGGCCTGTTTTTGTTCTGAATTTCCACCCCATGTCTAACCTCACCCCCGTCATCAAATCCATCCAAGACATCATGCGCCAGGACTCCGGCGTGGATGGCGACGCCCAGCGCATCAGCCAGCTCACCTGGCTGCTGTTCCTCAAGGTGTTTGACGCGCTGGAAGAGGAACTCGAACTCACCCGCGACGACTACCAAAGCCCCATTGCCGAGCACCTGCGCTGGCGCCATTGGGCGGCCGATGCCGAGGGCATGACCGGCGACGCCTTGCTCGACTTTGTGGACAAGCAACTCTTCCCCGCCCTCAAGGGCCTGAGCGCAGACCCGCAGCGCAACCCGCGCGGCTACGTGGTGCGCGGCGTGTTTGAAGACGCCTACAACTACATGAAAAGCGGCCACCTGCTGCGCCAGGTGGTCAACAAACTCAACGCCATCGACTTCAACCGCCAGGCTGAGCGCCACCAGTTCAACGACCTGTACGAAAAAATCCTGCGCGACCTGCAAAGCGCAGGCAACGCGGGCGAGTTCTACACCCCCCGCGCCGTCACCCAGTTCATGGTGGACATGACCAACCCCCAGCTGGGCGAAAGCGTCATGGACCCGGCCACCGGCACCGGCGGCTTCCTCGTCTGCGCCATCGAGCACCTGCGCAAACAAGTGCACAACGCAGAGCAAGAAGCCGTGCTGCAAAACAGCATTCGCGGCGTGGAGAAGAAGCAGCTGCCGCACATGCTGTGCGTCACCAACCTGCTGCTGCACGGCATCGAAGTGCCCAGCCAGATCGTGCACGACAACACCCTGGCCCGCCCGCTGCGCGACTACACGGCGGCAGACCGCGTCAACGTCATCCTCACCAACCCACCCTTTGGTGGCATTGAAGAGCCGGGCATTGAAGCGGGCTTTCCGGCCGACGTGCGCACCAAGGAAACCGCCGACCTCTTCCTCGTGCTCATCCAGCACCTGCTCAAACCCGGCGGCCGCGCCGCCGTGGTGCTGCCCGATGGCTTTTTGTTTGGCGAAGGCGCCAAGGCCCGCATCAAAGAACAACTGCTGCAGCACTGCAACCTGCACACCATCGTGCGCCTGCCCAACGGCGTGTTTGCGCCCTACACCGGCATCAAGACCAACCTGCTGTTCTTCACCAAAGGCCAGCCCACGCAGCACATCTGGTACTACGAACACCCCTACCCACCGGGCGTGAAGAACTACAACAAGACCAAGCCCATCCGCATCGACGAGTTCGATGCCGAGAAAGCCTGGTGGGGCACTGAGGCCGATGGATTTGCCGCCCGCGTGGAAAACGAACGGGCCTGGAAGGTTGGCATCGACCAGATCAAGGCCGCTGGCTACAACCTGGACCAAAAGAACCCCCACATCGGCGAGCAGCAAAGCCACGACCCCGACGAGCTGCTGGCCGACTACGCCCGCCTGCAGGCCGAAGCCCAGGCCCTGCGTGAGGAGTTGAAGGGCATCCTCGCCCAGTCACTGGCAAAAACAGCCGCTAGCGCTTGAGGAATAAGCGCATGCTGCTATCAAATATGGAGCTAATCGCCACCGCCCCCGGTGGCGTCGCCAAGCTGCGCGAACTCATCCTTACCCTGGCCGTGCAAGGCAAACTGGTGCCGCAAGACCCGGCCGATGAACCGGCGAGCGTGCTGCTGCAGAAGATTCGGGCGGAGAAGGATCGGCTGATCGCCGAGGGCAAGATCAAGCGGGACAAGGCGCTGGCGGAGATTGGGGAAGAGGAAATGCCGTTTGAGTTGCCAGCTGGGTGGGAGTGGGTGCGCATACCCGAGGTGACTCATAACTTAGGGCAAGGGGAGCCAACGGGGGCATTTAGCTATATCGACGTTGCCTCGGTTGATAACCTAAAGGGGTGCGTCGCTTCCGCGATTCAGGTTCTGGAAGCAGCCGATGCGCCTTCGCGTGCGAGAAAGAATGTTGCGCTAGGAACGGTGATTTATTCCACGATACGTCCGTACTTGAAGAACATCGCAGTAATTGAGCGAGATTACTCACCAAGAGCCATTGCGAGCACAGCGTTTGCGGTTATGCATCCGCACTCTGGTGTTGTTCCCCAGTACTTGCTGCATTACTTGCGCAGTCAACCGTTCACGGACTACGTGAATAGCAAAGCTGTTGGCATTGCCTACCCTGCAATTAATGACGCCAATTTTTTCCAGGGTCTTATCGCTTTGCCTCCAGAGGCCGAACAATCCCGCATCGTCGCCCGTGTCGAAGCCCTCATGCGCCTGTGCGATGCGCTGGAGGCCAAGGGCCAGCTGGAGGCCGCGCAACACGCCCAACTGGTCAGCACCCTGCTGGGCACGCTCACCGCCAGCACCACGCCCGAAGAGCTGGCCGACAACTGGCAGCGCGTGGCCCAGCACTTCGACCTGCTGCTGGACCGCCCCGAAGCCATCGATGCCCTGGAGCAAACCCTGCTGCAACTGGCCGTGCGCGGCCTGCTCGCGCCCCAAGACCCCACCGACGAACCCGCCAGCGCCCTGCTGCAAAAAATCCGCGCCGAAAAAGACCGCCTTATCGCCACCGGCCAGATCAAACTCGACAAACCCCTGCCGCCCATCACTGACGAGGAAAAACCGTTTGCGTTGCCGGTGGGGTGGGAGTGGGTGCGCTTGGATGCCGTATTCCGAGTAATTACTGATGGCGATCATTTACCCCCACCCGTTGCAGCCGAAGGGATCGCATTTCTCACGATTGGAAATATCAGTGCTGGCAGGCTTAACTTCGCTGGTTGTAGGTTGGTGCCGAAAGACTACTTTGATGCGCTTGCTGAGTACCGGCGGCCACAAGAAGGCGACATTCTCTATACCGTGGTAGGCGCGAGCTATGGCCGTGCGGTCGTTGTGGACTCCGATAGGGCTTTTTGCGTGCAGCGGCATATCGGAATTTTGAAACCCTCGATCCACATGAGTCTGCAATACCTCAGCTATCTCTTGTCTTCGCAGCTCATTTATACGCAAGCTACCCGAAGCTTGACGGGTACCGCGCAACCTACAGTGGGAATTCGGCCGTTGCGAAACTTTCTTGCTCCGCTGCCGCCCCTCGCCGAGCAATCCCGCATCGACACCCGCGTCACCGCCCTGCGCCGCCTGTGCGCCGACCTGCGCCAGCGCCTGGCCGAACGCCAGTCCGTGCAGGCCCGCCTGGCCGAGGCGCTGGTGGCGTCTGTGGCGTAATCCCCCACCGCCTTGTCTAAAATTACCACCATGGTAAAAATTATGGTCCTTTCGGAGTACAGTCGGGATCCTCCGGAAAATGGGCAGGGGCGCGTCAAGATTGCCAATGGCCCGCTGTATGGGTTGGAACGGGTACATATCCTGGCCCGAGACGAGAGCCGACTGAAGGCCTGGACGGACAAGTGCCGCAAGGATGTGCGCAAGTGGTTTGACGATGACTTGGAGCGCGTGGGCGATTTGATCCTGTCGCTGAAACCGGGGGATTACATCGACTCGGAATGGTGTGAAAACGGCAAAGGTGCCTGGGCGGCCTGTGATGCTTACAGCGTCAACGTGCTGGAGACCGCTCCAGCCACCGGGCGAACTGTTCGGATGGAATATTTTGTGAAGTTTGCAGTGAGCAAGACCGGGGCCCTGGTGCTGATCGTGTCTTGCCACGCTTGAAAGGAGTGCCCCAATGAGCGCACAACAAGAGCTTTGCCCGATCTGCGGTGAAGGCCATGTCACCGCATCGGTGCAGATGGTGGAGTACGAATACAAGGGCCACAAGGCAGAGCTGCCCTCGCACTACCAGCAATGCGACACCTGTACCTCTGACTTTGCAGGCATGGCCGAAAGCAAGCTGAACAAGCGCATCGTGATGGCGTTCCGCAAGCAGGTGGATGGCTTGCTGACGGGTGATGAAATCACTGCACTGCGCAAGCAATACCAACTGACCCAGGCGCAAGCTGCCAAGCTGTTTGGTGGTGGGCCGGTGGCATTCAGCAAGTACGAAAACGACGATGTGGCCCAGTCGGAGGCCATGGACACGCTGCTGCGCCTGGTACGCCGCAGCCCAGCGGCTTTTTGTGCGCTGGTGGAAGAAAAGGGCTTGCAGGCAGAGATTGCGAAGCCCCAGGCGCCGCTGCGCTCCATGAGCAAAGTGGTGTCCATCACTGCGGTGCGCTCCGAAGTAGGCAGCCCCGACCCAAGCTACAACCCCCGCGAGTTCCGCCGCCATTCATTCAGCCATGGAGCCGTGCTATGCCTGCAGTAAACACACCGCGCCCCACGCTGCGCAGCTTCCGTGTGCTGGGGCTGAGCGGCAAAAACAAGGGTGACGCAGCCGGGGCAAAGATGCGCTTGACGGTGCAGCAAGAGATCGAGGTCGGTTTGGCAGTACCCAATACGCCGGAGGCACCGCTGATGGTGGGGGTGGTGATCAAGCTGGACGCCACTGCTACCAATGAGGCAGATGCAAGCGACATCGCGACCTGCGCTGCCGAGTACGAAGCCCGATTCATCTATGCACCGGGCTTGGAAGAGACGGCGGCCAATGCCTTGCTGGATGACCGTGACTACCAATATGCCCTGGTCGCCCAGGCCTTCCCTTTGGCGATGACCCATTTCCGCCGCGAGCTGCAGTCCATGGGGCTGGATGCGCGGGAGCTGCCGCTGGGGTTGCCCTACAACTGAGAGCTTTTATGGCGGACACCAAGCCGAACGAGGCGGGTGTTGAGTTGGTTTTGTTATCTATGCCCGAAGATAACAACAACGTTGGAAGTTAAAAATTCAGTAAAAACAACGACTTGGATAAGTCGTTGTTTTCCTTGGGGCGAATAAACGCCTCAAACGTCAATATTCCCCGCCCGCAGCGCATTCGTCTCAATGAAATCCCGCCGCGGCTCCACCTCATCCCCCATCAGCATCGTGAACACGCGGTCCGCCTCGATCGCGTCGTCGATCTGCACGCGCAGCAGGCGGCGCACGTTGGGGTCCATCGTGGTTTCCCACAGCTGCTCGGGGTTCATTTCGCCCAGGCCCTTGTAGCGCTGGCGGCTGGTGGTGCGTTCGGCTTCGCTGATGAGCCATTTCATGGCCTGGCGGAAGTCGCTGACCTTTTCTTCCTTCTGCTTGTCGCCTTCGCCGCGCATCGCTTTGGCGCCTTCGGCCAGCAGGCCTCGGAAGGTTTCTGCGGCCTCGGCCAGGGCGGCGTAGTCGGCGCCGTGTACAAAATCTTGCGTGATGACGCTGCTCTTGATGTTGCCGTGGTGGCGGCGGCTGATGCGCAGCAGGGGCTTGTCGGTGCGGGCGTCGAACTCGCCAGCCACTTCGGCGGGGGCGCCGGTGGTGTTCAGTTCGCGCAGCTTGGCCTGCAGGGCCACGGCGCTGGCTTCAGCGTCGGCCACGGTGTCGAGCTTGAGGCTCACGCCGTCGGCAATGGCGCGCAGCGCTTCGGCGTCCATGAAGTTGCCCAGGCGGGCGATCACGCTTTCTGCGATCTGGTGCTTGCGGGCCAGTTCGGCCAGGGTGTCGCCGGTCAGCGTTTGCGGGTTGGCGCCGCCGGTGGTCACGCTGGCGTGGTTGAGCGCAATGCGCAGCAGGAAGCCGTCGAGTGCAGGCGCGTCCTTCAGGTACAGCTCTTCCTTGCCGGCCTTCACCTTGTACAGCGGTGGCTGGGCGATGTAGATGTGGCCGCGTTCGACCAGCTCGGGCATCTGGCGGTAGAAGAAGGTGAGCAGCAGGGTGCGGATGTGGGCGCCGTCCACGTCGGCGTCGGTCATGATGATGATGCGGTGGTAGCGCAGCTTGGCCACGTCAAAGTCGTCGCCCCCGGTGGTGCCACCCGCCTTGCCGATGCCGGTGCCCAGGGCCGTGATCAGCGTGAGGATTTCGTTGCTGGTGAGCAGCTTTTCGTAGCGGGCTTTTTCCACGTTCAGGATCTTGCCGCGCAGGGGCAGGATGGCCTGGAACTTGCGGTCGCGGCCCTGCTTGGCGGAGCCACCGGCGGAGTCGCCCTCGACGATGTAGATCTCGCACAGGGCGGGGTCTTTTTCCTGGCAGTCGGCCAGCTTGCCGGGCAGGCCCATGCCGTCGAGCACGCCCTTGCGGCGGGTCATTTCGCGGGCCTTGCGGGCGGCCTCGCGGGCACGGGCGGCTTCCACGATCTTGCCGCAGATGATCTTGGCATCGGCCGGGCGCTCTTGCAGGTAGTCGGTGAGCAGCTTGCCCACGATGTCTTCGACCGGCGCGCGCACTTCGCTCGACACCAGCTTGTCCTTGGTCTGGCTGCTGAACTTGGGCTCGGGCACCTTCACGCTCAGCACGCAGCACAGGCCTTCGCGCATGTCGTCGCCGGTCACTTCGACCTTGGCCTTCTTGGCGAACTCGTTTTCTTCGATGTACTTGTTGATGACGCGGGTCATCGCGGCGCGCAGGCCGGTGAGGTGGGTGCCGCCGTCACGCTGGGGGATGTTGTTGGTGAAGCAGAGCACCTGCTCGCTGTACGCGCTGTTCCACTGCATGGCCACTTCCACGCCAATGTGCGTGCCGGGGATGCCGCCATACGTCTCAGCCGGGCGCTCGCCTGCGGCGTAGAACGATGTGGGGTGCAACACCGTTTTGCCCTTGTTGATGAACTCCACAAAGCCGCGCACACCGCCAGCGCCCGAGAAGTCGTCTTCCTTGCCGCTGCGCTCGTCCTTCAGGCGAATGCGCACGCCGTTGTTCAAAAACGAGAGTTCGCGCAGGCGCTTGGCCAGGATCTCGTAGTGGAAGTCGTTGTTCTCTTTGAAGATCTCGGTGTCGGGCAAAAAGTGCACTTCGGTGCCGCGCTTGTCGGTGTCGCCCAGCACCTGCATGGGCGAGACTTCGACGCCGTTCACCGTTTCAACGATGCGGTTCTGCACGAAGCCCTTGCTGAACTCCAGCACATGCACCTTGCCCTCGCGGCGCACGGTCAGTCGCAGCATCTTGCTGAGCGCGTTGACGCAGCTCACGCCCACGCCGTGCAGGCCGCCCGAAACCTTGTAGCTGTTCTGGTTGAACTTGCCGCCCGCGTGCAGTTCGGTCAGCGCAATCTCGGCGGCCGAGCGCTTGGGCTCGTGCTTGTCGTCCATCTTCACGCCGGTGGGAATGCCGCGGCCGTTGTCGGTGACGCTGATGGAGTTGTCGGTGTGGATGGTGACCACAATGTCGTCGCAATGCCCGGCCAGGGCCTCGTCGATGGAGTTGTCGACCACCTCGAACACCAGGTGGTGCAGGCCGGTGCCGTCGCTGGTATCGCCGATGTACATGCCGGGGCGCTTGCGCACGGCCTCCAGGCCTTCGAGGATGGTGATGGCGCCTTCGCCATAGCCTTCGCTCGCGCCGGCCTGGTTGGTGTCGATCTTGGTGAGGGTGGGCTCAACATGGCCGGAGACGCCGGAGGCTTCGGGCTCGGAAGGGATGTTGTTGTCAACGGTCATGGTGGGCCTTGGGATCCGTGGAAACCGGTGTTTCCGATGTGTCAATATGGGTCAAATTGGGCTTTAGCGCTTATCCAGTAAGCGCTAACAGCTATCAAAATTGTAGTAATCGTGACCAGGCTGTGCAGCAGGGCGGGGGCCGCCTCAGATGCGCATGGGCATCACGACGTACTTGAAGCTGTCGTTGTCGGGGATGGTCAGCAGCGCAGAGCTGTTGCCGTCCGACAGCTCCACCTTCACCATGTCCTGGCCCATGTTGGCCAGGGCGTCGATGAGGTAGGTCACGTTGAAGCCGATCTCGATGGTGTCGCCACCGTAGTCGATGTCGAGCTCGTCCACGGCCTCTTCCTGCTCGGCGTTGTTCGACGCCACGCGCAGGGTGCCGGGCTCCAGGTTCAGGCGCACGCCCTTGAACTTGTCGCTGGTCATGATGGCCGTGCGCTGCAGGCTGGCCAGCAGGGGGGCGCGGCCCAAGGTGATGCTGTTCTTGTGGTTCTTGGGGATCACGCGGTTGTAGTCGGGGAACTTGCCCTCGACCAGCTTGGTGACGAACTCCATGCCGCCAAAGGTGAACTTGGCCTGGTTGTTGGCAAACTGCATCTCGATGTGCGGCTGGTTCTCGCCGCCCGCATCAGACAACAGGCGCTGCAGCTCGATCACGGTCTTGCGCGGCAGTATGACTTCCTGCTTGGGCACTTCCACATCCAGCGTGGCGCTGGCAAAGGCCAGGCGGTGGCCGTCGGTGGCGACCAGGCTCAGGGTCTTGCCCTCGGCCACGAACAGAATGCCGTTGAGGTAATAGCGGATGTCCTGCACCGCCATCGCAAAGCTCACCTGGCCGAGCAGGTCCTTCAGCGTCTTTTGCGGTACGGCGAACACGGGGCCGAAGGCGGCGGACTCCTGCACCAGCGGGAAGTCTTCGGCCGGCAGGCTCTGCAGCGTGAAGCGGCTCTTGCCGCCCTTGAGCACCAGCTTGGATGCCTGCGATTCCAGGCTCACGGTCTGGTCGCCGGGCATGGTGCGCAGGATGTCGATCAGCTTGCGCGCGCCCACCGTGGTGGTGAAGTCGCCAGTGTCGCCGCCGAGTTCGGCCGTGGTGCGGATCTGGATTTCGAGGTCGCTGGTCGTCAGCTGCAGGGCGTTGCCCGTCTTGCGGATCAGCACGTTGGCCAGAATGGGCAGCGTGTGGCGGCGCTCCACGATGCCCGCCACGGACTGCAGAACCGCGAGAACCTTGTCTTGTGTTGCCTTCAGGACGATCATGTCTTCAACCTCTTGTGGTTTTTGGGACGGTGCGTGGACAGCGGCACGGGCCGTGCCTCCCCCTGCTGTATAACCCGCCATTTTGCCCGTTTACCGGGTGGGCTCTTTTCGGGGTCTCTCCCACCGGTTATCAGCCTTTCAGGGTCTGTTCCAGCACATGCAGCTGCTGGTTCAGCTCGGTCAGCTGCTGGCGCTCACCCGAAATCTTGCGCACGGCATGCAAAACGGTCGTATGGTCGCGCCCGCCAAACAATTCTCCGATCTCGGGAAGACTCTTTTGCGTCAGTTCCTTGGCCAGGTACATCGCAATCTGGCGCGGGCGGGCAATGCTGGCCGGGCGCTTCTTGCTGTACATGTCGGCGACCTTGATCTTGTAATAGTCGGCCACCGTCTTCTGGATGTTTTCCACAGAAATCTGCCGGTTCTGGATGGACAGCAGGTCGCGCAGCGCCTCACGGGCCAGTTGGATGGAGATTTCCTTCTGGTTGAAGCGCGAGTACGCGAGGATCTTGCGCAGCGCGCCCTCGAGCTCGCGCACGTTGGAGCGCACGTTCTTGGCCACGAAAAAAGCCACTTCTTCGGGCATCTCGGTGCCTTCGACGCGGGCCTTGTTGATCAGGATGGCCACGCGCATTTCCAGCTCGGGTGGCTCGATGGCCACCGTCAGGCCCGAGTCGAAGCGCGACACCAGCCGCTCGTGGATGTTGGCCAAGCCTTTCGGATACGTGTCCGACGTCATCACGATGTGCGACTTCTTGGCCAGCAGGGCCTCGAAGGCGTTGAAGAATTCTTCCTGCGTGCGGTCCTTGTTGGCAAAGAACTGCACATCGTCGATGAGCAGCAGGTCGAGCGAGTGGTAGCGCTCCTTGAACTCATCGAAGGTGCGGCGCTGATAGGCCTTAACCACATCCGACACGAACTGCTCGGCATGGATGTAGAGAACTTTGGCGTCGGGCTTGTCCTGCAGCAGGCGGTTACCCACCGCGTGCACCAGGTGGGTTTTGCCCAAGCCTACGCCGCCATAGATGAAAAGCGGGTTGTAAAGGTGGCCGGGCATGCCCGCCACATGCATGGCGGCCGAGCGCGCCATGCGATTGGCCGTGCCTTCCACCAGGGTCTCGAAGGTGAGGGCTGCGTTGAGGCGGTTGCGGAAAGCCCCGGCCGAGGCGTCATCGCCATTGCCGGAGGGTGAGTCCGACGGTGGCGCGGCGTTCGACGGCTCAGTCTGCGCGGGGCGCGCGTAAGTGCGCACAACGGATTCCCGCTGAGCAAGCGCTAACTCCAGCGTGACGGGCTGGCCATACAGGCCCTCCAGCAGTGCCGCTATCCGGCCCGCGTACTGCGCGCGGATCCAGTCGAGTTTGAAGCGGTTGCCCACGAGCACCGTGACCTTGGAGAAGTCTTCCGCCACCTGGGCGACCAGGGGCTTGATCCAGGTGTTGAATTGCTGCTCGGGCAGGTCTTGCGCCAGTTGCTCGACGCAGGCTTGCCACAGGCCCTGGCCGGCATCGGAGCCGGGTGACGACAGGGGGCTGCGGGAGGGTTCCTCGGTCATTTCAGAGTGGTTCTTGTTGTGGATAGGAGGAACGGGTCCGGGCGGCGGATTGTAGCTTGTCAGACAGTTATCCACAATTTTTAAAAGGCGCCAGATGTGGGTGCCGGGGCTTTGGAACCGGTGGCAACATCGCCATGCGACCTGCCCCTGGATCAGGGAAACGCAACCTGGAGATAGGCCCAGCGGCCAAAAGGCATTGCCAGCACTGAACAAGCCTGCGATAATTTCGGGTTTCCCTGAATGTGTTCAGGGTGATTTGACCCGGCGCGCCTACATTTGTGCCCCGCTGGTCTGCCGCCAAGGTGCCCTTGCAGGGTGTGTGGTGGTGCAGGCGGCAGGGGCTTCAAGCGCAGCGTCCGAAACTGAACCTCAAGGAATAGCATCATGAAACGCACTTACCAACCCTCCAAGACGCGCCGCGCACGTACCCACGGTTTTCTCGTTCGCATGAAGACCCGCGGCGGCCGTGCTGTGATCAACGCACGCCGCGCCAAGGGCCGCAAGCGCCTGGCCGTCTAAGGCCATTCCGGTCTACGGCCTGCTCCCCGATGGCTGCCGGTTTGTGCCGTCAGGTTCCCAACGGGGCGCTTGCATGCAAAGGCTGAAAACCCGTCCCCAGTTCCAGGCAGCCATGGCGGGCGGGACTGTATCCCGCACAGCGCATTTTGCGCTGCACCGTCTGGTGCTGGAAGCGGCTGGCGGCGCCATCGCTGTCAGCCCGGCCAATGCTGCTGCACCCACAGGGCCCGGTTCCTTGCCGACAACGCAAGGGCCGCAGGCCCTGTTTGCCGTGCAGGGCGTCTGGCTGGGTGCCATGGTGCCCAAGCGCTGGGCGCGCCGGGCGGTGACACGCAACACCATCAAGCGGCAGATCTACACCGTGGGTGCCACCTTCGAGGCCCAGTTGCCACGCGCCGCCCATGTGGTGCGCCTTCGCACCGCTTTTGACCGCAAACAGTTTGTCAGCGCAACATCGGACCAGCTCAAGCAGGCGGTGCGCGCAGAGCTGCTGCAGCTGTTTGCTCATGCGGTGCGGCGCCCGGGTGCTACCGCGGCGACGGCCGCACCTGCCGTGCAAGCCATGCATGTGATGGCGGCACCATGACGGTGATGCAGCGTCTGCTGATGGGCGTGGTCAAGGGCTACCGGCTGGTACTCAGCCCCTGGCTGGGGTCGTCGTGCCGGTTCGAGCCCACCTGCTCGGTCTATTCATTGCAGGCGCTGGAGCAGCATGGCGCTGCAGCCGGCAGTTATCTCACGGTGCGCAGGCTGGTACGCTGCCACCCCTGGTGCGATGGGGGGCATGACCCGGTCCCGCAAGAACTGCCGCGCGGCATGAGGCTTTTTTCGCGGCTGCAACAATCCTCCACCACCCAACCATCCTCACCAAAGAAGTCTTCATGAACGACATTCGCCGCACCATCCTGTGGGTGATTTTTGGCTTTTCCATGGTTCTGCTGTGGGACAAGTGGCAACTGCACAACGGCAAACAGGCCACGTTTTTCCCCACCACGCCGGCGGTCACCGCGCCAGCCGCTGCCACCGCGGCATCCGGCGCCACCGGTGCCGCCAGTGTCCCCGTCTCCAGTGCTCCGCTGGCGGCGGCCTCGCAGCAGGGTGCATCGGCCGTGCCTGGCCAGCCCGCCCCGGCAGCCGCACCGGCTGCGCGCGAACGGGTGGAAGTGAAAACCGACCTGTACCGCCTGACCTTTGACAGTGAAGGGGGCTCGCTCATCAAGGCCGAGTTGCTGCAGCACATCGACATGGCCGACAAGTCCCGCAACTTCCTGCTGCTGGACGAGAGCGCGCAACGTGTGTACGTGGCGCAGACCGGCCTGATTGGCGGCAGCTTCCCCACGCACAAGACCCTGATGACTGCCGTGCCCGGCCCGCGCGAGTTGCAGGATGGGCAAGACGCGATCACGGTGCGTTTCGAGTCTCCTGAACAGGGCGGGCTGAAGCTGGTCAAGACCTGGACCATCCAGCGTGGAGCGTATGACATCGCGGTCAAGCACGAAGTGGTCAACACCGGCAACGTGGCCGTGTCGCCCCAGCTCTACCTGCAACTGGTGCGTGACGGCAATCCCCCGCCCGGTGAGTCCTCCTTCTATTCCACCTTCACGGGCCCGGCGGTGTTCACCGACGCCAAGAAGTACCAGAAGGTTGATTTCAAGGACATCGAGAACGGCAAGGTCGACATCCCCCGCGATTCGCCCAATGGCTATGTGGCCATGGTGCAGCACTACTTTGCCACCGCATGGCTGCTGGCAGACGGCACCCAGCGTGAACTGTTCACCCGCAAGGTGGACACCAACCTGTACTCCGTGGGCATGCTCACCTCGCTGGGCAGCATTGAACCGGGCGCCAGCAAAGCCATCGACGCGCGCCTGTTCGCGGGCCCGCAGGTCGAGACGCAGATGGAAAAGCTCTACCCGGGCCTGGAGCTGGTCAAGGACTACGGCTGGCTCACCATCCTGTCCAAGCCGCTGTACTGGTTGCTGGACCAGCTGCACAAGCTGCTGGGCAACTGGGGCTGGTCCATCGTGGGCCTGGTGCTGCTGCTCAAGATTGCGTTCTACTGGCTCAATGCCAAGGCCTACGCCAGCATGGCCAAGATGAAGGCGGTCAATCCCAAGATCATGGAGATGCGCGAGCGCCTGAAGGACAAGCCGCAGCAGATGCAGCAGGAGATGATGCGTATCTACCGCGAGGAGAAGGTCAACCCCATGGGGGGCTGCTTCCCGATCATGATCCAGATCCCCGTGTTCATTGCGCTGTACTGGGTGCTGCTGTCCAGCGTCGAGATGCGCAACGCGCCCTGGATCGGCTGGATCCACGACCTCTCCACGCCCGACCCGTTCTTCATCCTGCCCCTGCTGATGACGCTGTCATCGCTGCTGCAGACCGCGTTGAACCCCGCGCCGCCAGACCCGATGCAGGCCAAGATGATGTGGTTCATGCCGCTGATCTTCAGCGTGATGTTCTTCTTCTTCCCGGCCGGCCTGGTGCTGTACTGGCTGACGAACAACATTTTGTCGATTGCACAGCAGTGGATCATCAACACCCGCATGGGCGTGCCACCCCAATTTAACTTGCCGAAATTTAAGTAACCCCCTGAGCGGCTGCGCCGCTTCCCCCTTTCTCTCGCGCTGCGCGCGGGAAGGGGGACGACACCAGCGCGGCGGGGCGGCCCTTGCGCGGTGTCTCGCGCTTGGGCCGCGCCAATTTTTGGCGCTCTATTCCCAAAATCGCCGCACATGCTTGCCCGCCACCAAGACCCCATCGTCGCCATTGCCACCGCCCCGGGGCGTGGGGCCGTCGGCATCGTTCGCGTGTCGGGCCGGGGGCTGGATGCGCTGGTGCAGGCGTTGTGTGGCCGCGCGCTCAAGCCCCGCGAAGCCACCTACCTGCCCTTTCGCGATGCCCAGGGCGAAGCCATTGACCAGGGGCTGGCGCTGTTTTTTCCGGGTCCGCACAGCTACACCGGCGAAGACGTGCTGGAGCTGCAGGCCCACGGCGGCCCCGTGGTGCTCCAGCTGCTGCTGGCGCGCTGTCTGGAGGCGGGGGCCGCTGCCGACACCGCTACCGGCCAGCCCCGCCTGCGGGGCTTGCGTGTCGCCCAGCCGGGGGAGTTCACGGAACGCGCCTTCCTCAACGACAAGATCGACCTGGCCCAGGCCGAGGCCATTGCCGACCTGATCGACGCCTCTACCTCCGCGGCCGCCCGCAGCGCCAGCCGATCACTCAGCGGCGCGTTCTCGGCCGAGATCCATGGCCTGCGCGACGCGCTCATCCACCTGCGCATGCTGGTCGAGGCCACGCTGGATTTTCCCGAAGAAGAAATCGACTTCCTGCGCAAGGCAGATGCGCGCGGACAGCTATCGAATTTGCAGCAAACCCTGGCGGCGGTGATGCAGCGCACGCGCCAGGGCGCGCTGCTGCGCGAGGGCATCAAGGTGGTCATCGCCGGGCAGCCCAACGCCGGCAAGAGCTCGCTGCTCAACGCACTCGCAGGAGCCGAGCTGGCCATCGTCACGCCGATTGCAGGCACCACGCGCGACAAGGTGCAGCAGACCATCCAGATCGAAGGCGTGCCGCTGCACATCATTGACACCGCCGGCCTGCGCGACAGCAGCGACGAGGTGGAGCGCATCGGCATTGCGCGCGCGTGGGACGAGATCGCGGGGGCGGATGCCGTGCTGTTCCTGCACGACCTGGAGCGCATGGATGCTCCTGAATACATAGCTGGTGACGCAGTCATAGCAAGCGCTATGGGCCAAAAAATGCCTCAGAACATCCCCGTGATTGATGTCTGGAACAAGCTCGACAAGGCGCCCGGTGCGACAGCCCCGGCAGTTGAAAGTACCCGGCCCGGCGTGCGCCTGTCCGCCCGCACGGGCGAGGGGCTGGACGCGCTGCGCCGCCTGCTGCTGGACGTGGCGGGCTGGCAGTCGGCGCCCGAAGGCCTGTACACAGCCCGTGCCCGGCATGTGCAGGCCTTGGAGGCCGTGGGCGTACACCTGCAAGAGGCGGCCGACCAGCTGCACGCACAGGGCCCCGCGCTCGACTTGCTGGCCGAAGAGCTGCGCCTGGCGCAGACTGCGTTGAACGCCATCACAGGCGAATTCACCTCCGACGACCTGCTGGGCGTGATCTTTTCCAGCTTCTGCATCGGCAAGTAGGCGGCACCGGCAGCGCGGTGCAGCCCCGGTCGCCGGGCGCCGCCGCCCGCTCGTCGCTAATGTTGTAAACGGACGTAAACAGCGCTTGTGCGCAATCTGTAACAAGGGTAGCTTCGCACACCATGAATGCCTCCACGCCTGTTGTTTCCAAGGTGGACCTGCAAGGTCTGATCGACGCCATCGCACAGGCCAGCGCCGATGACAGCATGACCAATCCGCTGACCCCGGCGCAGTGGGACATCCTGTCGTCCTACCTGCTGCCTGTGGTGCTGCCCGCAGGGCAAATCCTTTTCAGCCAGGGCGCGACCGACCGCACGCTGTACCTCGTCGAAAGCGGCAGCCTCAGCGTGCACTACCAGGATGAAAAGGAGCGTCTGCGGCTGGCCATCGTGGGGCCCGGGTCTGTAGTGGGGGAAGGCGCGTTCTTTTCGCACCGCACGCGCAGCGCCACGGTGCAGGCCAGCGCCCCCTGCAAACTCTGGAGCCTGCCGGCGATCCGTTTTACCGAACTCACCAACCGCCAGCCTGCCATCGCACTGGGCCTGGTGATGGCCGCCGGGGCGGTGCTGGCCAAACGGCTGGGCAACCGCCGCCGCCGCGTTGCGGCCACCTGACAGGCGACCCGCGCTGATTCGGCCTGCGGGCTTGTTCGGGGTTCGAACGGGTGTACGGCACGTTACACTCGATTCGGATTTTTCCGGCGCCGTCCCGTAGAAAGCAAGCCATGTCCCTGTTCAGTTGGTTCAGCCGCAAACCTGCCCCCCCCAAGCCCCGGCCGCTGGCCGAACCCTCGGGGCTGTTGAACGCCGATGCGACGGTGCCGCTTACGCCCGGCCGCCAGAGCAAGCCGCTGGTGGAGCCCCTGCCCCCCGAACACGCTGCCAACCGCAAGAACGAGCGCATGGAGCGGCGTGAGCTGCTGTACACCGTGGTGCGTGACGCCATGGTGCGTGCAGGGGTGCTGTCGGCCAGCTACAAGTTCAAGGTGCTCTCGCTGGACCAGCGCGGGCGCCAGTTTTTGGTGATGATGGATCTGGCGCGTGAATACGGCGGCGAAACCGTGCGTCTGTCCGAGATCGAGGCCCTGATTGCGCAAACCGCCAAGACCCGCTATGACATTCTGGTGACGGCCGTTTACTGGCGCATCAACGACCACGTGGCGGTGGGCATACCGCAAAAGGGCGTGGCACCCCAGGGCGCTGCCCTGCAGGCTGCGCCAGCGCTGCCCCGGCGCCCTGCCCCGGTGGC
>NZ_AGTS01000074.1 GCF_000238595.1 Acidovorax sp. NO-1
TTGCAGACACCGAGCCGATCCTTCAACCTCGGTGACCAGCAGCGATGATTCGGAATCCGGCAAGTCAGGACACCTTGCGCAGCGACCTCCTTCGGCATAGCCTACCGCGATGCCAGAAACGGACAAACTCTTCCCCGAGTACCAGCTCCTGTCCTGGCTGCCTGACGAGACATTCTTCAGTCTGGTTAGCCGTCATCACCAGCTTTGGGGGCATGTCACATCTGCGCAAACCTGCCAACTGATGTTCGGCAGCGCACGTGCTGGTGTCCACCATGATTTACCCAACAGTCTTGGTGCCTTCGCGCAGCGCACGGATGCATTGCTGGGTGAGGTCGATTCCATTGCGAGAGAGCGGACATTGCTCAATTTCTACGCGGCCTTCGCCCCGCCAAACGAGACTGCCAACGCCGTCGCATGTATGTCTGGTGCCAGTGTGGCCCATCTGAAGCTGCGCCTGGGTATCCTAACAAGCCGGTTTCGCGCCAACCATCCCCTCAAGGCCTGCCCGCAATGTATGGAGCAAGACCTCCGCGAGACTGGATGGGCCTATTGGCATTTGAAGCACCAGTTCCCGGGTATGTGGATCTGTACGGCACACCAGCAGCCGTTGCTTCAATCAGCCCTTAAAGCCAATGGAGTCGAGCGCTTCCAATGGCACTTGCCGCGCTTGGCTGACTTGCATTCCGCAAGCGCGAAGTCCCCCGAAACAGCTTCGTGCTCTTTGTTGTTGAGCCTTGCAGAGCTCATTGAACATCTTGTTCAATCAGGAGCATTCCAGCCACTGCTGTTGAGAGATCTGTACGAGGTCTACCGCGAAGAATTTCGGGCGCGTGGATGGGTTGCTGGTGCCGCAAGCTTGCGCACTGGACAGATCGCGACAGCCTTCCTCAGCTACTGCGAGCCACTCAGACGCATTCCGGAGTTTGCGTCGCTCGCCCAAGACGAGGAAGCGATGGCGACGCAATTGGGTCGATTGCTGAGGCCTCCTCGCTCGGGAACCCATCCCCTCAGGCACCTGCTCCTTATCCATTGGCTATTCGGCACTGCACAACGGTTCGATCTCGCAATGAAATCCAAGGGTGTTCACACCCAATCAACAGTCCCAAACACAGAGTTGCCTGGATTCCCCGTCATTGACCCGCGAATGACCCACCTGCATCGTCTCATTCAGGAAGCGGGGCAATCGGTGCGCAAGGCAGCGAGCCTTGCTGGAGTTGACCCGCAAACAGCGCTCATCTGGGCTGCAAAGGCAGGGATAGCGATTTCACGTCGACCACAGAAGCTGTCCACAGATGTGCGTGCTAAAGCCATCCGGGAGCTACGCAAAGGGGCTGACAAAGAACAAGTGGCATCTCGAGCCGGAGTCTCTGTCGGGACCGTCACCCGTTTGCTGCTCAGTGAGGAAAAGCTGCATGCTGACTGGTCTGAAGCGCGAAGGGAAAAAGCGAGGACCCATGCTCGAAATCTTTGGCTTGAACTGTTGCAGTCCTCAGGAAATCTTGGGGTCAAGTGGATGCGCAGCATGGATCCACGCACCTATGCGTGGCTCTATCGAAATGACCGCGCCTGGTTGGACACTCACAAACCGGATCCACTTCCTGAATCCCAGCGCTCCCGGCCGCCCTCAGTGGATTGGGTAGCTCGAGATGAGCGACTATGCATCCTGGTTCGTGAAGCAGCATTGCGCCTGATGGAGGAGCAGGGCGTCTCGCGCATACACCTCTGGCAGTTGTGCCAGCAAATACCTGACCTGCGGGCAAAGCAGGCCCAATTGCCCCGATTGCCGCGCACTCTTGAAGCCATCAAGGCAGCTCTGAGTGCCCATCTACCGTCCCAAGATCTTTTTCGCTGAGACCCATCCTTTGTCTATGTCGCTTCGCTCTTGATATGCATATATGCAATGAGTTATGCTTTATGCATGATTGAATCGGAAATCAGAGCACGCGCAGCAAACGCTCGTCGTATTTGTTTGGCCCATGGAATAGCCCAAGCGGACATTGCCGCCCACGTAGGGGCCAGTCAACCTCAGGTCAGCCGCATCCTCAAGGGAGAAGGCGTCAGAGCCTCACGTTTGTTTGAAGAGGTATGCCTTTTTGTGGAGCGCTTCGAGGGTGGTGTCAGCGCCGATACCGTTCGCAGCAATCGAGAGCTGATTGAGGCCCTTCAGGCCACTTGGGATGGCTCTGCGTCACATGCCAAGGCATTGGCTGCCGTGATTCGGTCCCTGGCGATTCTCAAACCCGCTTGATCTGAAACGGAGACAGCTGATGAACATGCTTGTGCAGCCTGCGCCATTTCCAGAAGAGATGGACCGTGGCTACTTGGGGCGGATCATGCGGGTCAACGGATACCGCACTCCGAAGGACGCGGTGGAGGCGATGGCTGCGCATTTTGGTGAGGAAGGACGGTCACGCCGCGACCTGACAACGCACGAGCTTCTCAGCAGGATGGCAGGGATGACGACGGAGCACTTTGCGCAACGGCACACCACGCTGCCCTTGCGCAGGGGAATCACATCCTATGTTCCCAGCCTCATCCATGGGAGCAAGGAAAGAAAGTCCCTGCTGCACAACAGCGCGAGCCTGCGTAAAGGCCAACCAGCGTTCTTCTGCAAGGAATGTGTCAAGGCAGATGTCCACTTTCATGGAGCGAGCTACTGGCGGCGAGATCTGCAGACCCCAGGTCAAATCTGGTGCCCCAAGCACGAAACACCTTTGTACTTCATCACATCTGATGACCCCTTTCTGGCATCCCCAGCGATGTCTATTGATGAGGCCGCACAGATTCCGCAGGAGTGGGTAAAGCCTGCTATCAAAAATGCTTATGTTGCTCGATTCATTGAGCTAGCTGCTTCTTTGTACGATCGGCCAAGTCCACTGGATGTCGCGCTCATCGCTCCCTTGCTCAGGGATACAGGAAGTGCGCAAGGCTTCAAGGTCAACGCCTCATCTAAGCAAGGAGCGTTGATCAGCGACCACATGAAAGCTGTGTTTCCACCCCAGTGGTTAAGCACTGTGTTTCACGAAGTAGTTGAAAAATCACAGGGTGAATATCTTCATCAGGTAGATGGGACGCTATATCTGCGCAAATCGGCGTCGTCTGTGATTGCCTACTTGTTGGTGTTGTCTGTCTTGTTCGAGAGCGCGGATACAGCCATCAATGCATTGGCGGGCGTCTATGGCGGTGGCGTGGTACCTGCCCCTCATCGAAAGCCCATCAAGCGCAGTGTTCCTGCAATAGATGAGCTTGTTGAAGGTTACGCAATCGCGAAGGGCGTGCATGCTGAGGTCGCCCGACTTCTTGATCTGCCCGTTTACGTGGTTCGTAAGAGCCTTTTGGAATTGGGTCTTCCGAGCCTTCCTGAATGGACTCCCGCATCCGAGGTCGGTCCTGTCGCTGCCTTGAGAGCTTTCTACCTGGGTAAGCGCTCCTATGCGTCATGTTTGGAAATCTCCGGCCTAAGCCCAGGACGTTTTGATGCACTGATGCGTCAATGTGGACCAGCACTTGCGCTTGCTCTTGACCGGATGAGTCCTAAAACAAAGGACCGGCCAAGAGCGCGTCGGGTCAAAGGTCGACTTCCTTCAAACCAAGAGCAAGGGGCTGTGCTGGCGACCCCTCAATTGCGCGAAATGTTGCTCCAAAACTGAGCCCAAAAACTGTGGTCCTGCGGAGAAAGGTCTTCGTACATTGACAGCCGTCCTGGGTCATTGCTGTGCAACGCAGCAACGGCCTGAGCCACGGGGGCCAGATAGGTGTCTGCAGCCACCTTGAAGTCACCAAGGCGAAGATCGTCATCATTGCGCTCGAACGCCACCCGGTGCGCGGCAATCCAAAGTGCAATGATCAAACGTTGAACGCCAGCAGTTTTTTCTAGGACGAGATCACCCAATTCTTCATTGATAGCTATTGGGCGAGCGACGTACTGGTAGTGGCCGAGTCTTGGCAGAAAGTGCTGACGGAACGCCGCATCATGATCTCCCCAGAAGTGCTTGAAGGCGTGGTACCCAGAGGTGACGATGCGTTCCGTATTGCTCAAACGCTTGGTCAGTGCACCGAAGCCGTCCGGCGTACCTGAGACCAGCAACGGTATCTGCCATTCGTTCAACGCCGTCAGAATCCACTTGAGGGACTGATCGTCAATGATGCGCAGCTCCGGCTGTGGTTCACCCGGTTTTCTCTTGCTTCTGGACTTGAGTGGAGGAAGCTTGAACAGGTTCTGAATCTCATCCAGGTGCAGAAGACCCAGAAAATGGCTGGAAGCAACCTGACGCCATTCATCCAGCATTTGTGGTCCATTGCGCCATTCGCCAGCCAGTGTCTTGTCAAAACGGGTACTGCCTGTTGCCTTTTTCCATGCCGTCATCAGCGCCGCTGCGAGATCGGTGGCCTTGCCACCCGCAGGAACATCCAGCGAGAGCCAGACCACCTGCTGCAAGCCATTGACCATCCGGAAAAATGAAGTGTGCTGGATAGTTTGAGGGAATGTGGAAAGGCATCTGCGAATCGCTTGTGTCTTGCCCGAGCCGGAAACCCCTACAACTGCGGCTCCGTAGGTTGGCGCCGTTACAGGAGGCCTATAGCGGGCCTCCTCGCCGCTGATCATGCTCCATGTACTGGATGACGAGGGTTGCAGATGGTGGTAGTTCTGCCGGATCATCATGTCCATCGTCTCGTACAACTGCAGTTCCTCCACGCTGGGGACGTGCAGATCGCGCACACTCATCAGCATGTGTAGGCGGACGTGGCGCGGAATAGACGCGATGTCTTTGGGGGGGCGAGGCGGAAACTCGACCAATGCCTTGAGTGTTTCAGGGCGTGAACGTATCGGTCCAAGCTGGGCGATGAGCGAATTCCCTGCGTATGGATCGTGCACGGTGGCGGATTCAGAAGCACGCTTAGTCATGCATGACCTCCGCATCCATGGCTTGGAAAAGATCACCCATCATCGCGTCATAGTTGGTTTTGGACTCAGCTCGTGTCTTGGCAGCACCTCGGACTTCGCCTACCATCAATTGACCGGCGAACTCGTTTTCGATTGCGCGAGCTTCACGGATCGTTGGCGTGAGTCCACGTGCACGTTGACGGGCAGCGCGTGTCTCCTCAATGGCCTGTTGGCGGATAAGCTCCATGCGGTGATAGCCAAGCACCGCATCTTTAACGCGCTGATGTTCAACGTCAGCAGCCTTGAGCTTCTGGAACGCAAAAGCGTCAACCACCTCGTCATGGGTCAGCTCCGGAGCAGCCCGAGAATGGTCTGAGATCGTGAGATCAACCAGACCATTTCCGCTTTCGTACGGAGTCCAGATGCGTGAAACTGAGCCTGGGTAGTACTGCGCCGGGATTTCCCAACTGCCCCGGACTGATCGTGCGCGAGTTGTCCATTGCTTAGCTTCTACGACCGGCGCGCTATAGCGATTCGTGCGGAAGACGACACCGTTTCGCGTGACGCGTGCATCGCCCGTGGGGAGCAGTTGTGTGATTAACTCCGCGGGCGACTGTGCGCGAGAGAAGCCAATGCCCATGGCATGCCCCCAACGCCACAGCCCTGCTGGGCTAGGGAACACTCCCTGCGCGATCATGTGTGCATCCAAGCGCTTGCGTCGGTCTGCAGTCAGATTGTAGATGTAGAAGCACTCGTGGAGAAACTGCATGTAGCGACGGACGGACATCGTCGCAGCCGCTGGGTTAGATCGGCGCAAGTCGTATTCCTTCCTTCTCGCATCCATCGCGCCTGGAATGAAGTGGTACTGCACGTTCTTCATGATGCGGTGCATGACCTCCACCACGCCCTTCAGATCGGGACGGAAGGGCGCGGTGTAGCTGAGAGTGGTGAGCAGTTTCATGCCCGTGGCCTTTGCCCGCTTGGACAGGTACTCGCCGCGATCGCAGAGCAGTCTTGCTGGCAGGGTAGGGGCCGGGAACAGCGACTGGCGCATGTCGTGACCCCACAGATCGCTCATCAGGTTGGACGATGCGACTGTGTTGAAAATAGCGACTTGCGCGGTGTCCCAACTAGGCCCTGTAAGACAGACATAAAAACCCACCACAGCCGTGGAGAAGACGTCCACGATGACATACACGATGGGGCGACCGATGATCCAGTTGGGATCAATAGACGATCGCAAGTACACGTCCCCGATGGTTGAGTCGATGGCGTACATCAGCCCGGGGCCTTCAGATCCCTCCCAGCTGTAGCCCGACAAGCCGCGGAGCGCACGTTCGAAATGACCGCTGCTGGTTTTTTCGCGGATTCGGTAGATCTCCTCGATGTCTTCCGTCAGAACCCGCTTCACCTGTTGGTAGTTGGGGTACTGGCCTTTTTCAAGATCGATTGCGACAATGTTCCCGTTGTCGTCATAGCGCATCGCCGTGGTGAACTGGCTGGCGATGATGCGTTTATGGCGCTCCGGCATCGACGGCTTTGGCGTTGCAATGCCTTTGTCTGCCATCATTATTTTTGCGCGCCAGACCGTGCTCATCCCTGGCTGAACAGGTTCACCCCAGCATCCGTAGAGCAGTTTCGAGAGTCGCTGAGAAAATGTCTTTCTCCCAGCCTTCTTTCTGGTGCTGCTTGCTGACAGATCGCGTCGTTTCCCGGGGGCGCCGCACTTGTCCCAGCGGGTGCGGAGACTTGTTTTGGTGAGACCAAACGCGCACAGAATGGACCAGAGTTTGTAGACGTACGACTTGCTGACTTTGTGTTGTTGAGCCGTCTCGCTCACTAGGTGACCCAGATTTCCGTGGATCTGAACGGATTCCTTGAGTTTCTCGTTGTCAAGGAACTGCTCCATCACCCTGCAGCGCTTGTCGAAAGCACTTTGCGCGCTTGGTTGATCAATCGGTGTGTAGTACAGACCGGGAAGCTCAAGGCTTATGGAGATCAGCTCGTGCGAATCCAAGAGTTCAATAAGGTCTTTTCGACAAACTGCGTGCAGGGTACCGACCAACGATTTCTGGTGGACTCTTTTTTTTCGCTTCAGTTTCTGGTCTTCAATGCGGGGTCTACCTCCTCGAACCTTTGTCTGCGGGGAATCTTGCTTGATCAGAACGCAATAGGTGGTGTCTGTGGAGGAATCATCCACGATGATCCGAAAGATGCCTTCGGGTAATCCCAGCGCCTCCGTGGTCAACTTGAACGCTTGGTTGTGCATCAGATGCATGCCGACCTCCGCGCCAGAATTGGGTTGAGGGACACGAACTCTTTCTGCGAAATCAAGCTCAGGGGGTGGTGAGGCCTCCAGCCGCGTCGCAAATCCACAGGTAGTAGACCGCGCCAGATCGATTGCCAAAGTGCCCGCTGCGCTTGATGACGGTGCGTTTCTCCTCCCAAGAGGTCAGTCAGGTGCTGGACGATGTCAGAGAAGGCAAGCCAGGGAGCCGAGCGCACCACTCTGCAAGCCAGCTGGATTTCTGAAATGTTTGCTGGCTCATCGAAGCCCCAAGGTGAGCTTCTGCGCAGGGTAAGACCAACACTCTTTTCGTACTGTTCGGGCGTGATGAGGATCCACTCCACGCCCCGGAGATTCCAATAGGTTTTCTCCAGGCGGAGCAACTCTTTGGCCCGTTTTGTGAGAGTGCTGGTCGGTTTGCACGAAACAGCAAGCAGCATCAGACTGCCGCTTTGATTGCGTATGACGAGCAGCAAATCTGTTGTGCTGTTCCATACATGGGTTTCGTCGCCGTCTTTCAGCGCAGGGTGCTTGATACCCAGATTCCCGGCGATCTCTAATGTTCCGGGGAATTGCGTAACGCCACAGCCGATTTGCCACCGAGAGAGATCATGCGAGGCGGAGTCCTGGCTGATCGGAAACTGCTCAGCAAGATCGATCAAGCCTGGAACCAGGCCAGCGAAGTTCAAGCCCCCCCATTCCTGGTCAGACAGAAGCTCCCGCTGTCGATCCATCCAGACGATGAGGTGGGAGCGTCCCTTGCTGGAAGGATCGCCGCGCGAAACTCTGTGCCAGGGGACGTAGTCTGTGTAAGTACCGGTACCTCGGCCTTCTCTCTGAAAGCGTTCGAGGACTTTAGGCGTGAAGCGTTTTTCCGTCCTCATGGCGTCGCCTCCAGTTTGGGGGAGGCGACGCAGAAATTGGGCACCAGCGCTGTATGCGGACGCTTGGCCACACCGTTGTCGGGCCTATTCCGCTGATTTGGCGCACCTCTGGAGGCTTTGCACGGACGCGCCAATGCCTCACGGCGATTGGTGATTGTTTGCATGAATCTGACCTTTAGGTTGTTCGCCTGACAGGCGCGAACAAATCCACCACCCAGGGGTCAGATCGGTTAATCTAGCGTTGCGAACCGCGAAGACTTCGGTCTGAGCTCCCTCGACGGCGGGGCTTCTGAAAAGGGGTCCT
Source organism: Acidovorax sp. NO-1 (assembly GCF_000238595.1). GTDB lineage: Bacteria > Pseudomonadota > Gammaproteobacteria > Burkholderiales > Burkholderiaceae_C > Acidovorax. The sequence goes on from NZ_AGTS01000074.1 coordinate 8,361, forward strand.
GCCGTTTCTTATTTCATCGCTATGCCTCCTTGCAGGAGCTGTGCCCTGATGTTGTTCGCCTGCGTGGGCGAAAGTTGATGGCTCATGCAGGCGATGTCTCTGAGGAGAGAGGCCACATGCTTTGGTGTTGTCTTGCCTATCTTCAAACCTAGCGACTGCCTTTCCCGCGCCGCCAAGTCAGATAGGGTGGCTTGTTCACTGGATGACGCTTTCAGGGCTCGCCCGATGCTGAGCACGTACTTGTCAGGTGGCGGGGGACGTCGACCGTTCTCTATTTCACTGACCATCGAAGCCGGCAAGCCAACCGTGGCGGCTAGTCGCCGCTGGCTCACAAAGGCTCTTTCCCGCAACTGAAAAAGTAGCGCTCCGAAAGTGATGGATGCGTTGCCAGGGGTCATGGGGTGCCGAGTGTCTCTGTCTCATGGCTCTGGCGAAACGCGACCGTCAAAACGACCAGCAAAAGCACCAGTGGTCCATGAAAAGTCGACAGCAATTTCTGGCAGAAAAAGACTGTGGTAGTTGCGTCATAGTTGCATGACGCGGTGCGTAAAGCTACCTGATAGCTGACAAAGCCGCTATGCAATTTCCCATGAAATCCAGCTGCGTGAATTGTGTTGACAGTTTTTGATTCGCGTCATTTGATACATGAGTCCCTTGAGGTTCGCGCGCGGTTGACCTCTCGGGGTTCTGCTCCCCCCTCACATATTGGCTGATGCTTGACCATACCCCCGAGATCCCTGTGGCGCAGTTGATGCGGCAGCGTGCGGGAATAAACCATTTCAAGAAGGTGCTGCTTGGCAATAACCATTGCCCCGGTGAGCCCCAAACCCGGCTTGTGATGAACGAGATCGAACGGTTGTTAGAAACGAGTACTTTGGATCCTCGCACGTGGCAAAACTGGTTTCACCCAGAGCCGCCGCGAGCACGCTCTGATGCAATCGCCTGCTTGGATCAATGCGCCGCTGAGTTGCCAAACCTGGGGACAAAGCGGCGGAACTTCTATCAAGAGCTAATGGTCGGCGGGCTGGTCCGCCAACTTCTAAAGCCGACGCAGAGCAAGTCGCCAGAATCCGCCTTACGGCAAAGAGCCCGCGAATACATCCCGATCACCAACTTGCACTTGCACTTTGACGCCGTCGATGTGGCCGCGCTAGCTGTCGGCAACGGCTCTGTGGACTGGGAAACTTTGAAGGCCATTGCCGCCGAGCGGCTCATGGAGCTTCTTCACTTGCTCTGGAGTCCACGTGCGGGCCGGATCTATTCAACTTTCTCCTCGGATCTGAAGCTAAGTTGGGATATCTCAAGTGATAGCGAGCGCGTCGAGATGAGGCGCGTTTTGGATAGTTTCTCCCCACCAGCGTTTGACGCGTGGATGGATAAGCCGCCGAGGCCTGATGCAGAGACCCTGTCGGATCTGAGAGACCTTTCTGCGAGCCAGGTGCATCGGATACTTTTTGGACTTGCGGCCGACACAGAATTTCTTCGCGCGGATAGATTGGAGGCATGGAGTCTTGATTTATCAAGTGCAACGCTCGCTCTGCACGCATTTGCATGGGCGAATCGATATGAAATATTTGTCCATCACGTAGAGCCAGAAGCGATCTACTTGGATGCGCTGGAGTCACTCTTCTATAGAGATGGCGACGCTGAAGATTTGCTCCAATTTCTTTCCCGTGCCCATGAATTGGGGCGGTTTGCGTGGACCCCGGGGTCTTATGAAAAGCTCGTCTGTGCGAGGTCAACGTACGAAGCCTTTTTGTCGGATCTTGGCGTCTCGCCTGCGATGGTGAGCGCTGCGATCATGGGCTGTGAAGCAGCGCATCCCATCATTGTGAAAAAGAATTGAAACGCGCAAGCTGCGTCAGATATTGGTATCTGTCCGAAAGTAGGTTTTCCCGTGAACGCAGCTACTGAGGACCGACGTTCAGAGCGTTCACGACCGCCAGGAACAAATGCCCGCACATGAAAAGTCCACACTATGAATCACTGGGAAGGCGGATGCGGGAGTACCACCGCATGCACCCCTGGCGCCTGTCGGAAGGCGGCCTTTTCATCCCCCATGCCTATTGGAATATGACGGAGACAAGCCTGTCGTGGTGGGACGATGTGGGCTTCATCCTCAATGGACGACGCATCATCGTCTGGTGGCGACACCCTCGGCATGTCTACTGGGAGCAAATCGAGTCGCAGGCCTGGGAAGAGGCTGGAGACGATCCCCATGATCGCTGGCTCTTTGAAGGTGGCACCAAGAACTACAAGAAGGTTGGAAAAACCGGCAGGCGCAAGAAGCTCAGTAGCTACACCAGTCGCGAGCCCTCAGAGGCGCAGCGAGACTACTACGCCAAACTCTTGGAAATCGAGAAGCGACTGTGCCAGGAAGGCATTGACCTGGAGGTTCGCCCGTCCTGGAAATGGCAGCGCCTGAGCTGGGCCATGGGGGTGAGCCTGGTGGCGCCGCTGGAAGTTCGAAACGAACGGGAAGTTGCACACTTGGCACACTTCGCGCGCCAACTCATCCTGCGGAAAACCACTCTGAACAATGAGTTTGCGGGCTTTGTGTACGACAAGGCATCCTGGCTGCACGATCAAAGAATCGCCCCCACCTCCTTCAATGCCGATATAGCCCCGCTTGCGGGCAAGCGTTGAGGTGGTTCATGACTTCCAACGAAGACATCACCTCCCTCACCGCGCTCGTGCAACGCATGGTTGATGAGTCAGGTAACCCGCAGGGCTTTGATGCGCGGGCCTGGCTCGACCACTGGTTGGTGAGCGCCGTCCCCGCACTCGGCGGCAGGCGCCCCCTGGATGTCTTGAAAGAGCCCGCTGGCCTGGACCTGCTGCGCGGCGTGCTACTGAATGCCCAGTCCGGCACATTCTCTTAAGCACGGGCGCCTTTCCATTCGGCGAACCAGTCATGCCCCCCGAGCACAATCCCCCCTGCGTTCCGGCATCCACGCCCCGCAGCGGGGAAGTAGTCCTCTACCTGGACCACGATGGGGTGGTCCACCACGAGAAGGTGCTCTGGCATACCGGCAAAGGCATCTACATGAGCCCATACGAAGCTCCAGGACGCACCTTGTTCGAGTGGCCTCCCATCCTGGAGCAAGCGCTGGAGCCCTACCCGGCAGTGGTCCTGGTGCTCAGTAGCACCTGGTGCATTCGTCCCGGGTACAGCGCCACGCTTAAACGCCTTCCGACATCCTTGCGCTCCCGCTTCATAGGCGGGACATACCACAAGGGGGTACATGGCGTGGATCCCTGGAATCAATCCATGTTTCGTGGAACACCCCGGGGAGTACAAATCCAGCAGGACGCCCAGCGCAGAACGCCGCGCCACTGGATCGGGCTCGATGACGACCTCGAAGACTGGCCAGAGGCGTATCGGCACCACCTGATCGCCTACCATGGAACGAAGGGTCTGTCCGATCCCAGTGTCCAGTGTGAGCTCGAAGAACAGCTACAACGCTGCCATTCCACCCCGTTCACCCCTGGGTGATCTCCGTGTGAGACTGCCCATGCTCTCTGCCCCATCTTGCTGACGAAGCATTCGGAAAATCACACAAGGACAGATATGCCTCTGAATCAAAGAGCCGTCAAACGCCGCGGTGAACCCACTGGAACGACCGTCATAGATCGCCACTACCGATTCGCTTTGCCGAAGGAGATGGACTGGAAGGTCGGAACCCGGGTGTACTTCTCCATCATCAAGAGTGTCGCCGCCCGAGGCAAGTCAAAAGGGTTCGTCATCAGCAAGAAGCCGGGGCCAGTGTGGAAGGGGCGGCTGTTCTCTGGGCGAGTGCGGCGCAACGGCTTTGCTCCGTTGGCCAGGGGGCACAAACCAATCGGCTGGCGCCGCCCCAAAGGGCCAACAGTCCCCTGAAGAGAGCATGCCCTGCAGCAGCTCGACGTGGGATTTGGGATCTTAGAGGGTGCAACATTCAATATGGAGCCGATATGACGATGGACCGAACCAACTATCCAGGGGTGCCAGAAGACTTCCCTGTGACAGCAACCGTGTCAGCTGTTTCTGGCGCCCAGCCCAAGATGAACCTGGTCGAGGAAGGTGGCAGGTTCTATGCGCCGGGCACGTCGCCGTGCGAAGTTCTGGCGGTCTTCCAGATGTGTGACGACCTGGTGTCGCAGATGGTCCCGTACTGCCAGAGGAAGCTGGCGACCTACGAAGGCAATCAAGAGACGACGGTCAAGGCTGCGCTGAAAGGCTTGCTGGCCAAGCAATGGTGCACCGATGCGCAGTGTGTGTGGATCATGCGCAGGGTGGTGGATGAGCTGCAGTGGGCGGTGGGTGATGGCGCCTTTCAATCCGACCAACCCGATGGCGTCTGAAATCGCCAAGGAGAAGTGTCCGATTTCTTTTCGGTTGATTGAGCCCGGGCTATACCTGTCGTGCGACATCCCGCCACAACGTACGGCCTATCCCCCCCCACATGAAATACCCATGACTGACCTACTCGTGCTGCCACCACCTAAACGATCTCGCTCCCGGCGCCTTCGCAAGAAGCTGCACATCGGCGAGTTCCAAGTGCTGGGATTCGACTACGAGCTGACTTGGCGCGTGGCACCGTCGATCGATGTGCAGGATCGGTTCATCGATCAGTTGCTCGAGGACCTCGTTGTACCCCGAGCGCTGAGTCTGGGCGGAGGGGGCAATTGCGGTTTCGTGGTCGCGCGTCGCGGGAGCGTCACGGACGCTGATCGCGCCGCCTTCGAGAGCTGGCTCGGGCGATGGCCGGATCTCGCTGAGATCAAGGTCGGCCCTCTGCGAGATGCCTGGTACAACGAGGCGTCTTGAGCGCCCGCTCTTCGACCTCGAACTTCAGGGGACACCTCTGAACGACCAAACCCAGGAGTGAAGCATGGGTCATTCAAGTATCTTGGGGTGAATACATCGGGGTCGCACGACGTTCGCGTGGGCCACGGTCCAGCATGCGTGTCCGACTCCCGCCCGTAGGTGCTCAGCGGCGCACTTTAAACAGGTTGGACGGTCGCCAGCGGCAAGAACAGGGTTCTCGATGAGTTGGGCAGAGCGATGAAGTCATGATGCCGGTAGAAACTTGCCGCCGCATTGTCTTTGGCATCAACCATCCCTCCTCGTCAAGAGGGTGTTGAGGCGACGCTTACTTTGCAGCAACTTGGGGATTCGCCGCAAGTTCACTCAGGGGTTACCAATCCGACTTCACGTCGGTTCCGTGCGCGGCTTCACACGTCCGATGTCTTCATACACGTGCTTCGTCTCTAAGAACTCCAGCATCGCTTCGGCCCCGTGCAGGCGGCCATAGCCGCTAGCACCGAAGCCGCCGGTTTCCGCTTCGGGCAGCAGCTTGTTGTGGGTGTTGATCCACACCGTGCCGCTGCGCAGCGCGCGGGCAACGCGGCGCGCACGCGCGCCGTCGTGCGTCCACACGCTGGCCGACAGCCCGAAGCGGGTGGCGTTGGCGCGCGCGACCGCTTCGGCTTCGTCACGGAAGCTTTCCAGGTTGAGCACCGGCCCGAAGAATTCCTCCTGCACGATTGGCGAGTCGAGCGCGCCGACCTGGACCAGGCTGGGGCCGATGAAGGCGCCGCCCGCCAGGCGCCCGCCGAGCACTTCGCCGCGCACGATGACTTCGCCGTAGTGCCGCGCCTCGTCCACCAGGCGGTCGATGCGGTCGCGGTTGGCGACGTCGATCAACGGCCCCATCTGGCTTCCGGCCTCGGTGGCCGGGCCGACCGCGATGCTGCGCATGTGCGCGGCCAGGGCGTCGCGCAGCGGCTCCAGCAGCGACTCGTGCACCAGGACCCGGTCGAGCGCCGTGCACTGCTGTCCGGCGGCGATGGTGGCGGCGGCGACCAGCTGCGGTGCGATGGCGGCCGGGTCTGCATCCGCGAACACGATGCCCGGCGCCTTGCCGCCCAGCTCCAGGTTCAAGCGCTTGAGCGTCGATGCCGCGCTGGCCATGATGCGCTGGCCGACCGGCACGCTGCCGGTGAAGCTGATCACATCGACATCCGGGGAGGTGACCAGGGCCTCGCTCGGCTGGCTGCTGGTGCAGCTGTAGAAGTTGATGACGCCGGGCGGCAGCTCCGGAATCTCGACCAGGCAGCGCAGCAGCTCGGTCTGGAACAGCGCTGCCTGCGGCGCCATCTTGATGACGCTGGTGCAACCTGCTGCCATCGCGGGCGCCAGCGAGCGCACCAGCAGGATGGACGCGGCGTTCCACGGCACGATGATGCCTGCCACGCCGGCCGCTTCGCGCGCGAGCACGGACAGCGTACCCGGCTCGACCTCGGTGGTGCGGCCGAAGATCGTGCGCGCCAGTCCTGCGTAGAAACGGATCTCCGACACGGTGCCGGCCAGTTCCATCTGCGCCGGCTTCAACAGCTTGCCGGTCTCCTGCGCCAGCAGCAGCGCCAGTTCGCCGGCGCGACGCTCGACACGATTGGCGAATTCAAGCATCACGGCCGCGCGCAAGCGCGGCGCATGCGCCCAGTCGCTGCGCAGGAAGGCGATGCGCGCGGCGTCGATCGCCGCTTCGGCAGTGGCGATTCCGGCGTCCGCGAACTGTCCGAGCACCTTGCCGGTGCTGGGGTCGACGCTGTCGGCGACCGCGCGGCCGCCGACAGCGGCCCACTGCCCGGCTATCCAGGGTTGAGCGGTGGCATTCATGTTGTCCTCTCTCCGATTGTTGAGCTGCAAGGGGATATCTCGGGGACGGTCAATGCATGACCGAACCGCCGTCCACCACCACCGTTTCGCCGGTCATGAAGGCGCAGTCGTCGGACACCAGGAACAGCAGCGGCTTGACCAGGTCTTCCGGCATCTGGTCGCGCTTGATCGCGCGGCTGGCGAGCACCGGGCCGGTCAGCTTGTCGCGCATGTCGGCGTTCTGGATCACGCCTTCGCTCAACACGAGGCCCGGTGCGAGCGTGTTGACGAGGATGCCGTCGCCGCCGACTTCGCGCGCGATCGCACGCGTCAGGGCCAGGATCGCGCCCTTCGACGTCACGTAGTGCAGCAGGTTGGGCGTGCCCTTGAACGGCGTGCCGGAGGAAATGTTGACGATGCGGCCGTACTTGTGGGTACGCATGAACGGCACCACGGCGCGCGCACACAGGAAGGGCCCGCGCACATTCACTGCCATCACCTTGTCCCACTCGGCGACGTCGATTTCCTCGAATGGCTTGAGCTGCAGCGACGCGTACACTGCGGCGTTGTTGACCAGGATGTCGATGCGGCCGAAGTGTTCGGCCACGGCCTGCGCCATTGCACGGGTCGAGGCTTCGTCGGCGACGTTGACGGTAATCGCCATCGCGCAGCCGCCGGCGGCTTCGATTTCCTTGGCGACCGGCGTGCAGTCGAGGATATCGGCCACCGCCACGCGTGCGCCTTCAGCCGCCAGTGCGCGTGCATAGGCCGCACCGATGCCTTGCGCGCCACCGGTGACGATGGCGACGCGGTCCTTCAATTTGCTCATGGTGTTCTCCGTTGAATGATTGTGGCACCCACACACGGTGGGCGCGTGGTTTGCTTACTGGATCAGCGCGGTGACCAGATAGGGTTGCCAGGCCAGCAGCACCAGGATTGCCGCGGTCGCGATCAGGAACGGTGCCAGCGGCTTGAGAATCTCGCCTGGCGACGCCCCGGTGACGCTGGACGCTACATAGAGCGCAGCTCCGACTGGAGGCGTCAGCAGCCCCAGAGTGAGGTTCACGCAGATCAGCAGGCCGAAGTGATACGGATTGATTCCATACACTTGCGTTGCGACCGGCAGCAGGATCGGCACCAGCAGGATCAGCGCGGCGATCCCGTCCAGCACGCAGCCCACGCCCAGCAGCAGGACCATCACCAGCATCAGGAAGATGAACGGATCGGAAGTCATCTGCTGCAGGATGATCGCGATCTGTTGCGGCACCTTTTCAAACACGATGACCCAGCCGAACACACCGGCTGCGGCGACCAGGACCAGCACGACGCCGGTGTTGATCGCCACCCGCAGGAGCATGTCGCCCATGCGGTCGGTCTTGATGTCGCCGTGCGCGAAGCGGCCGACGATGATCGACATCAGCGCGCCTACTGCGGCCGCTTCCGTAGGCGTGGTGATGCCGCCCAGGATGCCGCCGATCATCACTGCGGGAACCGACAGCGACGGAATGGCGGACAGCACGTTGCTCACCTTTTGCTTCCTGGTCAGACGCTCGCCGTCGGGGTAGCGATAGCGCATGCCCAGCAGTGCAATCACCGCCATGAAGGTAAAGCCCAGCAACAGGCCGGGGATGATGCCGGCGATGAACATGTCGCCGATCGACACCTGTGCCAATACGCCGAAGATCACGAACAGCATCGACGGCGGAATGATCGGCGCCAGCAGCGCGCCGGCACAGGTGGTGGCGGTGGCGAAGCCGCGCGAATAACCCTTGCTCACCATCTCCGGCACCATCACCTGGGACATCACCGCGGTCTGCGCATTGGCCGAGCCGATGATGGATGCCAGGAACATGTTGGCGACGATGTTGATGTAGGCCAGCCCGCCGCGCACGTGGCCGATGAAGACCGAAGCGAGTGCGATCAAGCGGCGCGTGATGCCGCCTTCGTTCATCAGCTCACCCACCAGCATGAACAGCGGAATGGCGATCAGGCCGTAGTTCTCCATGCTGCCGTACAGCACCTGGGGAAACGACAGGTACAACACGGTATTGCCGCTGAGGTAAATGTACGCCAGGGCGGTGGCGGCCAGCACCAGCGCGATCGGCACGCCGAAGGCCAGCAGGACGGCAAAAATAGCTGCGATAGACATCAGTCGAGTCCCCTTGCGCCGGACGACGCACTCAATTCCTTCAAGGCCGCGGCAGGCGTCGCGGCCGTCTTCAACAGATTCGAGAGCGCATGCACGAAGGTCGTCATCGCGGCGACCGGCACGATCAACCAGAACCAGAATTTCTTCATGCCCAGGGTGTTGGTGGTGTCCTGGTACATGAAGTTGAAGGTTTCCCCGGAAAATTCCTGGAAGTCGAAACCGACGCGTGCCAGCGCAACGGGGTCGAACCATTTGATGCACAGGTAGATCAGGATGCCGGCGAAGGTGAGGATGATGACGTCGATGAGGATTTTCATGCTCTTCATCAGCGCAAGCGGTACCGCGTCGACCAGCATCGTGACGGATACGGCGGTACGGGTTTTCAGCGTCAGCGACATCCCGATCATGGCGATCCATACCATGCAATGGATGGCGAGTTCATCCATGAAATAGATGGGAGAGCGAAATGCGCGGCCGATGGTATTGGCGATGATCATCAGGGGCAGTGCGAATGCCAGCAGGCGCACGGCGCCGCGTTCGACGCGCAGGATGCCATCGCTCAAGCAGTGAATGACTTGAACCACGAGAACTCCAATTCAGCGAGGGGGCGGGCGATCCGACAGGACCGCCCGAGCGCAAGAACCGTGACCCGGTCTTACTTGATGGCGGCGACTTCCTTGCGCAGGTCAGCCAGGACAGGCGCGCGCTTGAGCCAGATTTCTTCCCACTTCTGCGGAACGTCGCCGAAGAACTCGGGACCGGCCTTCACCACCTTGATTTTCTTCGTGCCTTCGATGTTCTTCAGCATTTCGGCCTCCACCGAGGTATAGGTCGAGAACAGGCTGTTGAGGTGCTTGCGTGCGGAGGTGGCAATCAGCTCGCGGTCGGCGGGTGTCAGTTGCTGCCACAGGCGTCCGGAAATCAGGCCGACGACGGGGAACATCATGTGGCTCGAGTGCACCAAGGTGTTGCCGCGCTCGAAGAACTTCATGCGCCACACCAGTTCGGCATCCGCATCCACGCCATCGACCTGGCCGTTGGCCAGCGAGTCGTACACGTCGGTCAGCGGCATCGGGGTCGAAGCGGCACCCAGCAACTGGTAGAAGTCACGCACCGGCGGGAACGGCGTGATGCGCATCTTACGACCCTTCAGGTCGGCACCGCTATTGGTCGGGAATGCATTGAGCATCAGGCGCATCGATGCAACGCCGTAGCCCAGACCCACTGCGCCGACTTCACGCGGCAGACGCTCGAGCATCTTTTGGGCGGTGGGGCCGTTGAGCAGGATTTCGGCCTGGCGGTAATCCTTGACCAGGTACGGTGCGAACAGCACGCTCATGTCCGGCACGCGGTTGGTCACTTCGGCAACCGTCATGAAGGCCATGTCGAGCGCGCCGGTCTGTAGCTGCTGCATCATCTGCGCTTCGCTGCCCAGCTGGCCGGCCGGGAAGGTCGCGACCGAATACTTGCCGTTGGACTTTTGCTTGAGCTCCTCGCCCATCGCGGCGGCGGCCTTGGTCCACTCATGGGTGGCCGGAACGATCAGGCCTACCTTCAATTCCTTTGCTCCGGCCGCAGCGCTCAGGGTCGTGCCCAGCGCAACGGCGAAAATGGTCAGCAGCTTCTTCAATTGCATTGTCTTCTCCTTGGATTGGTGAGCGCGTGATGCGCTCTTTGCGTCGTTTCTTGTTTCGCCGTGCATCACGAAAAAATACCGCGGCTCTTTATATGTATCCGACTTTACCGGGCCGCCCTCTCGCGGGCATTGGCCCAGGCTCTGATTTTTTGCCATAGAGTCTGGATCGATGTGCAACCGCAGCATCGCCCAGCGCAAACGGCAAAGGCGAGGAACGCCGCGCGCCCTCGCCTTTGCACGTTAGAACAAGAGCAAAACTCAGGCACGCGCCTGCGCGGCCGGCACGGTGCTAGCCGGCTCGGCTTCGGCAACCGTGCTTGCGCGTTCGTTTTGCTGGGCAACGAGCTTTGCCTTGTCTTCCGCCTTGCGCGCCTCATCCGACATGCCGTTGAACAGCGTACCCAGCACCCCCTTGTCCAGGTCGCTGGTCCCGAACAGCGCATCGCAGATGGGGAAGGTGAGGTTGAAGTTGCGGGTGTGCATGAAGTCAGGGTTATGATGAAGTACATGCATGCGCCGCACCGTGTTGACCAGCGGCAGGCGATCCAGAATCGGGTGCTCGAGGTGCGACAAGGTATGCAGGCCTTCGTACATCAGGAAGTACGACGCCATCGTCAGCATGGCGATGTACCCCGCGTTGGCAGACCACAGGTTGCCGATCAGCAGGGCCGCCGGCAGAGCCGCCAGCACAAACAGCACGGGCGCAAATGGCGGGAACAGCAACGCGCGCCACTCCTTGTGTCCGTTGTAATCGAGCGTCTTGTGGGAGAAGAACTGGTGGTGGGTCGCGACGTGGCGCTTGTAGGCCGGCTTGATCCAGCTCTTGGGGCTGTGCAACAAATAGCGGTGCCCGGCCCACTCCGCCCAGTTCCCGAACAGAAACATCGGAATCACGACGAACAGCCATTCCTGCCAGGTCGTGTTCTGCAGTTGCGCTGCGCAATACCAGACCACACCGATGGTGAACGCCAGCGTGAAGCCTAGGTGCAGCTCGCCGCGGTACCAGCCGGGGGTGTCTTCCACGTATTGCTTCCTGTAGGACAGGGATCGTGCAACGATTTCCTCTTCGCGATTCATGATGATTCCTTTCATTTCGCACAGCAATCCGGCACGGACGCACCGGACTGGCCTTTCGGCATTGATTTAAGTACACTGCCTTAATTAAGGCTACACAATTAACTAACAATGTCAACATTGAAACCCGTGCGCTCGGACGGAAGGGAAACGAAGGTTCGGATGAAGGCCGTTGCACAGCGCCTGTTCGCGCAGCACGGCATCGACGGCGTCACGGTGGCCGATATCATTGCGGCGGCCGGGCAGCGCAACAAGGCTTCGCTGCAGTACCACTTCGGATCGAAGGACGAATTGATCGGCGAGCTGCTGGTCGACGGCGCGCAGAAGGTAGATGCCTTCCGCCTGGCCCTTCTCGACCAGATGGCCGCGGACGGTGGCCCGCGCCATGTGCGTGACGTACTGGACGCCTTCGTCCGGCCGGTGTACCAACTGACGGTGACCGAAGCCGAAGGCAGCACCTACCTGCGCTTCCTGTCGAACGTGCAGCTCACGCATCGCGAGCTTTTCCGCGCCCACATTGGCGCCAAGTGGAATACCGGCTATCGCCGCTGCCTCGAGCATTTCCGCAATCTGCTCGCCCACATCCCTACCCCGGTGCTAGAACAGCGCATGTCACTAGTGGCGATCTACACGACGACGGTTTTCTCGATCAAGGAAGCGCCGGCTGACGACGCGCCCGCGTCGTCGCGCCTGTGGACGCGCAAATTCACACTGGACAACATTCTCGACACCTACGAGGCAATGCTCGTCTGTGTTCCTTCTGCGGGAACTTTGGAAAAGCTCAAGTAGTCAATACGCCTGCACCACGCGCCGGTACTCGCTGGGCGTCACGCCGATCTGGCCACGGAAGAAGCGCGTGAAGTGGCCCTGGTCGGAAAAACCCAGGTCTTCCGCGAGTCGCCCGAGGCTGGTTCGTTCGTCCACCTGCGCCAGCTGAAGACAGGCGGTTTCGGCCCGCAAGGTGTTGACGTAGACGTGTGGCGTCATCCCGGTGCAGCGGCGAAAGCGCACGAAGAACTGCGCGCGCGACAGGTGCGCGGAGGCGGCCAACCGGTCCGCATCCAGAGCCTGATCCAAGTATTCGCTAATGTGGTTAAGCGCGCGCTGGATGCGCGAATCGGGCAGTCGCAACCCTTCCGGCCGCATCAGGTCCTGGATGCTCTCCAACGCAGAGAACTGTTCGCTGACCGCCAGCATCAGGTCGAACAAGGCGATCTCCAGGCGCTCCTGCTTCATCGGGATCGGCGACATCAGATCACCGATCAGATCATCCGCCAGCTTGCGGATGCGGGGCGTGATTTGCACGCAGGGCCGCGGGAAGAAGCGGGGATGGGCCGCCAGACGCAGCGGGTCGTGCAGCGTCGCCAGCCACCGGGGTTCGATGTACAGCGCCAGGTAGACGGTGCGCGGAAAGTCCGGCTCGCTGTAGAAGTAGTGCGGCTCCCAGGCATTCACCAGGATGGCGGTTCGGTCGGTGACCGGTAGCCGCTCCTCGCTGACGTAAAACGCGGAATCGGCGCCGCTGGCTTTTAAGATCACGTGGCACTGTGAGTGCGCATGCGAAACCAGCGGGGTGTCCATGTCGAGCAGTGCCAGGCGTCCGAATCCGCCCTGCGCGATCCTGAGTGCTTTCGTCATCGATCCTCCTGAGGAAACGTGGCCAACGCTTCACCGATGGGGCTGGTCGGCGCCATGGATCTGCGCGGCCGCCATCGAAGAAAGCCAATCGCACAGCGCGTACAACTCGACCTGCTCGGCTTCCAGTTCTGCCCGGGCTATGAGGATACGAAGCGCCTGTGCACTTTCCGGCGGGACTGGAGCGAAGCCGGGCGGATCCTTCAGCGCCCGATGCAGTCGCCGCAGGGGCAAGATCACTTCGGAGCGCCAACCGGCGATCTGCGATCCGGCGGAGGCGACTTCGTCTGGCGTGAGTGATCGTCCGAGCCGCAACGCCGAGTACGCCTGAAACAGATGCAGCACGATGTCCAGCCCATGCGCATCCTGCTGTCCGTGGAGATACTTCAACTCGTCGGGTGTGAGGTCGCGATAGCGTGCCACGATGAAGTTCCACGCATCCTGCCTGCTGACGGGTTTTACATGGTTCATGGGAGGCAGCGCTTCGAATCCGAACGACGTTCAGGAACCGATGAAGTTGGGATTGCGTTTGCCGTGGAAGGCCTCGACGCCCTCGCGGAAGTCATCGGAGCTGCGCAGCCGGCTGTAGCAATGGCCTTCCAGCTCGATGGCCACGGTCAGCGTGGAATCTTCGGTGTCGTTCAGCAGCTTCTTGGCGGTGCGTTGCGCAATCGGCGAGAAAGCGCGCAGCTCGTCGACCAGGCGATCGGTAGCCGCTTCCAGCTCGGAATCGGGCACGCATTCGGTGGCCACGCCCCATTCGTACGCCTGCTGGCCCGGAATTCGGCGCGAGCGCATCACGATGTCCTTGGTGCGGGTGATGCCCACCATCTTTTGCAGGCGTGCCGATCCGCCGGAGCCAGGAATCTGGCCCAGCTTCTGTTCGGGCAAGGCGTAGCGCGTGGTTTCGGTCACCAGGCGGAAGTCGCAGGCCAGCGAAATCTCGAAGCCGACGCCGAAGCAGTAGCCCCGGTTGGCAGCGATCACCGGCTTGCTGCAACGAGCGGGGGCCGCGATGTTCCAGGCCAGCTTGGAGACGTGCTCCGGGGAGGCTTCCAAGAAGCCCTTAATGTCGCCACCACTGGAGAAGTGCTCGCCTTGAGCGCGCAGCACGATCACCCGCACGGCCGGGTTCTCGTCCAGCGACTCGAACACCAGCCGCAGCTGGTCGCGCTGGGCCATGGAGATGATGTTGTAGGGCGGACGGTGCAGCACGATGTCTGCACGCTCGCGCGCGGCGTCAATCTGAACGCTGAAGCCGTCCAGATGTTCGAGCAGGGTTTGGGCCGGGTGGGTCAGTTGGGTCATAAAGGTCTCCTGGGGATCGATGGAAGAAGAGGATTCAGGGATTGGGCATGCGCACCAGGGCGGCCGGCTGAGGCTGGCGCAGGCCCTCCCAGCGTGTGACGAGATCGGTGTGCTCAACGTCGAAAAGGTCCAGCACGCGGCCGACGGTGTGGTTGACCATGTCATCGAGCGACGCGGGGCGGACGTAGAACGCCGGCACGGGTGGGAACACTATGGCGCCCATCTCCGTCACGGCGGCCATGTTGCGCAGGTGCGCCAGGTTCAGGGGCGTCTCGCGCGCCAGGAGCACCAGGCGGCGGCGTTCCTTCAGTACCACGTCTGCGGCGCGATTAACCAGGTTGTCGCCCAGCCCATGCGCGATGCCGGCCAATGTCTTCATCGAGCAGGGCGCCACCACCATACCAGCGGTGTGAAAAGAGCCACTGGAGACGGCGGCACCGATGTCCTTGACGCTGTGCACCTCGTCGGCCAGAGCCTCGATCTCGCTGCGCTTAAGGTCCACCTCTTGAGCCGCGGTGAGCGCGCCGGATGCGGACAGCACCAGGTGCGTCTCCCAGCCGGGCAGCGTACGCAGCACCTGCAGAAGGCGGATGCCGTAAATGGCGCCGCTGGCACCGGTGATCGCCACGATCAGGCGCTTTGTGGTCATCTTTGCACCTTGCCTGTGTGAAAATCGACGCGGGCCGACGGGTCGATCAGCGCGTCCAGGTCCTCGGTGTCCTCACCCGGCACGCGCACTTTGGTGAAGACATGCTCGTGGTAGACCACGGGCTTGGTGGCGTCCAGGCCCATCTTGGCGCTGATGCCCTGCACGTGGGATGGCGGCGCGCTGTTCTCGCCGAACTCCTGGCCCACCGTGGTGGAAGGATCAAGCACCGAGCCTTGCGCCCCGGCGATCACGACCAGGTCCCGGTCGGCCTGAAAGCGCGTGGCCACTGCCCATTCCACCTGCAGCGGGTCGTGCACCTCCACGTCGTCGTCCACGACCACTACCTGCTTGATGTCGTAGTGCGCGCCGAACGCTGCGCAGATCACGTTCTTGGGCTGGCCCTCGTGGGTCTTCCGGATCTTGACGAACAGGTGGTAGCGGCCCACACCGCCAATCGACAGATGGACGTCCAGCACGTTGGGGAAGCTGCGCTGCAGGTGGGCCAGCAGCGTCGCCTCGCGCGGGATGGAACCCAGCAGGAGGTGCTCCATCTCGGCGGGGACAATCGTGTGGAAGACCGGATCGCGGCGGTGGGTGATGGCGTCCACCTGGATCACCTCGCGGTGCTCTCGCGCGCTGTAGTACTTGGGAAACTCGCCGAAGGGGCCTTCCAGCTCCTTCACGCCCGGCAGGATGCGTCCTTCGATCACCACCTCGGCGTCGGCCGGCACGCGCACATCATTGGTGAGGCACTTGACCACGCGCAACGGGGCGCCGTGCAGGGCGCCGGCTATCTCCAGCTCGTCGCAATCGAGCGGGGCGATGGCCTGCGAGGCCAGCAGCGTGAGCGGGTCGACGCCGATCACCACCGCAACGTCCAGCGGCTGCTGACGCGCTTCGGCTTCCTTGTAGAAGGCCCAGAGGTGGCGCGGCAGCATCAGGATCGCCATGCGCTCCTTGGAGTGGACCTGGATCCGGTTGATCGAAACGTTCTGCGCCCCCGTCTTAGGGTTTCGGGCGATCACCAGGCCGGCGGTGATGTAGGGGCCGTTGTCGTGCTCGCTGTGGGTTGGTATGGGCAACACCTCGCGCGGATCGACGCTCTTTTGCACCACCTGCTGGCAGAGTGCCTCGCCCGTCGGCACCTCCCGCCAGGGCAGCGGGTTCTCGGCGGCCTGGCGGAAGCGCTGCAGCAGTTGCGACTCGGTCACGCCCATGGCTTCGGCAATCCAGCCGCGGCGCGACATGAAGCCCGACACCACTGGCATGTCATGCCCGCCGGGCCGGGGGAAATAGACCGCTTGCCGGCCGTCGAGCCGCTTGGCGATGGCGGCCAGCTGGTGTTCGAGCTTCACACCTTCGTGGATGACGGCCAGGCGGCCGGTGTCGGACAGGTGGGCGAGCCAGCGACGCAGGTCGGTGAAAAGGGCGGGGGCGGAAGTGGTCATAAGCGTGCGGGGAGAAGTGGGATCAGGCGGAACGGTCTTCGCCGGCCGGCAGGGGCGTGTACTCACCCGCCACGAGCTTGCGGCGCAGCACCTTGCCGACGGGGGATTTGGGAATTTCGGCGACGAACACGTATTCGCGCGGCCGCTTGAAGTTAGGCAGGTCGGAGCTGCGGCAATGAGCGTCCAGCGCATGCGCATCCAGCGGCGCCCCGCCATCGCGGGTGGTGACGAACGCCACGACCCGCTGCCCCCAGCGCTCGTCCGACAGCCCGGCCACGGCCACTTCGCCGACGCCGGGGCACAGCGAGATCACCGACTCGATGTCGACCGGTGAGATGTTCTCGCCGCCGCTGATGATCATGTCGTCCACCCGGCCGGTGACGAACAGGTCGCCGTCCTCGTCGAGGTAGCCGGTGTCGCCGGTGAAGTACCAGCCGCTGCGCAGCGACTTGGCGTTGGCGTCCTCGCGTTTCCAGTAGCCCTCGAAGGCTTCGTCGCCGCGCAGGTCGGCAATGATCTGGCCCTCCACCCCGGGACCGACGCGGGCGTCGACGTCGCCAGCGTCCAGGCGCACCACGCGCAGCCGGGTGTTGATGCCGGCCCGGCCGGCGCTGCCGGGCTTGTCCAGCGCCTGCTGGTCGATCGAGAAGGTGTAGACCTCCGAGGAGCCGTAGTGGTTGACGAAGAGCTCGGGCTCGAAGGCCGCCTGCAGGCGCTTGAGCAGCGCGTCGTGCATGGGGGCGCCGGCAAAGCCCAGCTTCTTCACCGAGGCGATGTCGGGGCCGGGGCCGCTGCCGCGCCCGGAGCGCTCACGCTGCGTCAGCACGTCGTGGTAGAGCGTGGGCACCAGGTACAGGCAGGTCAGGCGCTCGGCCTCGATCAGGTCCAGCGCCCCCTGCGTGTCGAAGCGGGGCATGCACACGAACACGCCGTCGATCAGGGCCATGGCGAGCAGGGAGCGCACGCCCATCGTGTGGTACAGGGGCATCACGCCCAGCGTGCGTTCGCCGCGGCGGTAGAGGTTCTGCGCCACGTGCGCCAGCGCCGCGGCGCGCTCCTGGCGATGCCGGCGGGGCACGCCCTTGGGCTTGCCGGTGGTGCCAGATGTGTAGAGCATCAGCGACAGGTCCTCGGCATCGACCGCGGCCTGCAGGGGCGACGCCGGGCCGGCCAGCAGGGCCTCCCAATCGCAGGTGGAATCCTTGCTTTCGAGCGGGCCGACGCCGATGCGCGGCAGCGCGCGCGCGCCGCCGCTGGCACCGGTGGCCTCCTCGCTGGAGGCGTCGAAGAACACCGCCTTGGCCTCGGCGTCCGCCAGGCAGTAGTCGATCTCGTCGGACTTGGCGCGCCAGTTCAGCGGCACGATCACCACGCCCAGGAACTGGCAGGCCCAGTGCAGCGTGGCCGCCTGGTGGCGGTTCTGCAGCAGCGACAGCAGCCGGTCGCCCCGGCCCAGTCCCAGGCGCTGCAGACCCGTCACGGTGCGGCCGATCTGCTCATGCCACTGCGCATAGGTGAGACGCACGCCGCTGTCCACTAGGGCAAGCGCGTGCGGGCTGCGTTCGACGCTTTGTAGGAAGGTCGTACCGAGGTCGAGCATGGATCAGTCTCCGGGGTGGGGGGTGGTCGCGGCCTGGCGGCGCAGCGACGCGGTTTCGAGCACCGCCGCCACGATGGGCGTGTAGCCGGTGCAGCGGCAAAGATGGCCCGATAGCATGTCGCGCACCTGGGCTTCGCTGGGATCCGGGACGCGGCGCAGGTAGTCGTCGCAGCTCATGAGGATGCCGGCGGTGCAGAAGCCGCACTGCAGGGCGTGGTGGCGCTTGAAGGCCTGCTGCAGGTCGGACATCGGTCCGTCCGCATCGCACAGGCCTTCGACGGTGTCGACGCGGCGGCCGTCGACCTGCAGCGCCAGCGTCAGGCAGGAGCGGCCGGCCACGCCGTCGATCTGCACGGTGCAGGCACCGCACACGCCGTGCTCGCAGCCCACGTGTGTGCCGGTCGCGCCCAGCCCTTCGCGCAGGAAGTCGGACAGCAGCATGCGCGGCTCGCAGGCTGCGCTGCGGGCGGCGCCGTTGAGCGTCAGGCGCACGGTGTGCTGTTGGTCGCGGCTGCACTGTTTCATCGGGAGGTCTCCGTGACTTGGGCGATCACCTGCGCGCCGAGCTGGCGCACGAGGTGGCGGCGGAAGGTGGCGCTGGCATGCGCGTCGTCCTGGGCTTCGAGCTCCCAGGCGAAATCGTTGAGGGCGCTGTCCAGGTCGGCGCCGCGCAGGCCGGCCGGCCACTGCGCCAGGCGCGGCCGGTCCGACACCCCGCCGATGGCGAGGCAAAGGCCGCGCGCGTCGCGCACGGCGGCCGCCGAAACGATGGCGAAGTCGCCATGGCGGGCCGAAAACTCCGTGAAGGCGCTGCGCTGGCCCGCCTGGGCCAGCGGGAAGCGCACCTGCTCGACCAGTTCGTCGGGCGCGCGCGCCGTCATCAGCATGCCCTGGAAGAATTCGCTCGCGGGCAGGGTGCGGCGCTTCCTGGCGTTGCGCAGCACCACCTCGCCGCCCAGCGCCAGCAGCACCAGCGGAATCTCGGCGCTGGGGTCGGCATGGGCCACCGAGCCGCACACGGTGCCGCGGTTGCGCACCTGGAAATGCGAGATGAAGGGGAAGGCCTGCGCCAGCAGCGGCACTTCCCGCGCCAGGGCCGAGCGCCATTCCACGCTCGCTTGCGTGGCCGCCGCGCCCACGGCCAGCATGCCGCCTTCGCTGCGCACGAAGTCCAGATCGTCAGTGCGCGAGATGTCGATCAGCACGCTGGGCTGCGCCAGCCGCATGTTGAGCACGGCCATCAGCGATTGGCCGCCGGCCAGGATCCGCGCCTCGGGGCCGAGCGCCTTGAGCTGCTGCACCGCCTCGTCGGCGGTTTCCGCGCGCACGTAGTCGAAGGCCGCCGGCTTCATCGTGCCACTCCCAGGCGGGCCAGCAAGCGCTCCCACCATGAGCCCGAAGGCGTGGCGCCCTTGCCGCCCGCCTGCCGGCCGAGTTGTTCGAACAGTTGCCGCAGCACGATCTTGGCCGCGCCCTCCAGCATGCGGCCGCCCACGGCCGCCACCTTGCCCGAGACCTCGGCCTCGTAGTCGTAGCGCAGCAGCGTGCCGCCATCCCTGGGCTCGAGCGTGACCAGGCCGCTGCCCTTGGCCGCGCCCATGCTGGACAGGCCGGAGCCGGCCAGCCGCAGGCGGCGCGGCGGCTCCAGGTCGCTCAGCGCGATCTCGGCGGCATAGCGCGCCTTGATCATGCCCACGCCCACCGTCACGTCCGCGCGGTAACGATTGGGGCCGGTCTGATGCAGTGCATGGCAGCCGGGGATGACCTTGGCCAGGGCCGCCGGGTCCAGCAGCACGGCGAACACCGACTCGGGTTCGGCCGGCAGCAGGATCTCGCCTTGCGCCGCCAGGGCCTTGCCGGCCTTGCCGCCCGCGGGCCGGGCCGGCGCCGCGCCCCGGGAGGGCGGCGGATCGTCCATGCCCAGCAGGTCCATCACGCGCGAGGGCGTCAGCGGCAGCGTGACGTTGGCCACGCCGAGCGCGTCGGCCACCGCGTTGGCGATGCAGGGCGGCGTGCTCATGTTGTTGCCCTCGCCCAGTCCCTTGGCGCCCAGCGGCGTGAAGGGGCTGGGAGTTTCCAAGTGCACGATGATCGGGTCGGGCACCTCGCAGGTGGTGGGAACCAGGTAGTCGGCGAAGGTGCCGGACTGGAAGCTGCCGTCGCTGCCATAGCGGAACTCCTCCATCAGCGCCGCGCCCAGTCCCTGGGCGAAGGCGCCGCGGATCTGGCCGTCGGCCAGGGCCGGGTTCAGCAGGGTGCCGGCGTCGTGCGTGGTCACGTAGCGGTCAATGCGCACCCGGCCGGTGGCGCGATCCACCTCGACGGCGCAGATGTCGAAGGCGAAGCCGTAGGCCGCCGAGGTGTTGACGCGGTCGTCCTCGTCCGGGGCGGTCAGCTGCGGCGGTGACCAGAAAGCCGTTTCGCGCAAGCCCAGGGGCTCGCCCTCGGGCAGCAGGCCGGGCGCCCAGTGCGGGCTGGCAGCCAGCCGGCCAAAGGGCTGGCCGCGTTCGGGCGCGTCCTTGGGATAGATCTTGCCGCCGGCAAAAACCACCTGGTCGGGCTCGCATCCGAACTGCGCGGCGGCGATACGCGCCAGCTTGTCGCGCAGGCGCTGGCAAGCAATGTGCAGCGTGCCGGCCACGGCACCGGCGAAGCGGCTGGAGTAGTTGCCGGCCGCGACCGACCAGGCGTCCTTGGCGGTGTCGAACTCCACGTTCACAGCCACGTCGTCCGGATCGACGCCGAACACGTCGGCCGCCAGCTGGGCGCACACGGTGCGGTGGCCCTGGCCGGCCGGCGCGGAAGCGATGACCACCGTCACGCCGCCCAGCGGGTCGATGCTGACGGTGGCGGCAGCGATGGCGCCGTTCTTCGGCCCGGCCTTGGCGCGCTGCTCGCGGGGCAGCACCGTCGTGATGTAGCCCATGTTGGAGACGGAGGGCTCCACGATGGCAGCGAAGCCGATGCCGTATAGCCGGCCCTCGGCGCGGGCGGCCGCCTGGCGCTGGCGCAGCTCGGCCAGGCCGCCCTCGTGCAGCGCCAGTTCCAAGGCTCGCTGGTAGTCGCCGGAGTCGATCAGCGCCCCGGCAGCCGCGCGGTAGGGGAACGCGTCGCGGGGGATGAAGTTGCGCCGGTAGACGTCCAGCGGGTCGATGTTCAGTTCAACTGCGATGCGCTGCACCAAGCGTTCCAGCGCGAAGTACACCTGCGGCCCGCCGAAGCCGCGCACCAGGCCGGAGGGCGTCTTGCTGGTCAGCACCACCCGGTTGCGCACGCTGAGGTTGGCGATGGCATAGGCGCCAGTCAGGCAGCCGTGCATGCGGTAGAAGGTGGCGGGCTCGGGCGCGCGCAGGTAGCCGCCGCAGTCGTCGAACTGGTCCAGCGACAGGGCGGTGATGCGGCCGTCGGCTTCGACCGCCGCAGCCGCGTGGCACAGGCGGCCGGTGGCCGAGGTGGCGGCGGTCAGGTGCTCGAGCCGGTCTTCCACCCACTTGACCGGGGCGCCGGCCTTGCGCGCCGCCAGGCACATCAGCACGGCCGGATTGAGCACGGCCTGCTTCACCCCGAAGCTGCCGCCGGAATCCGGGAAGGTGCGGTGGCGCAGCTTGTTGCCTGGAACCTTCAGTGCCATCGCCATCACGGTGTGCAGCGAGAACGGCCCCATGAAGTTGGACTGCACGTCGTAGCCATCATCCTCGCAGAGGAACTCCGCCACCACCACCGCGCATTCGATCGGCGTGCAGGAGTTGCGCGGGTATTCGACCGTGAGCGCAACCCGGTGCGGAGCGCTGGCGAAGGCCTGTTCGGGGTCGCCATAGCGGAAGCTCCGGTCGCTCACCACATTGCTGCCCACCTTCTCGTGCAGCACCGGAGCGCCTTCTGCGATCGCGGCGCGTATGTCCGTGATCGGCGGCAGGGATTCGTAGTCGACCTCCAGCAGCTCCAGCGCATCCTCCGCGATGTAGCGGCTCTGGGCGACCACCACGGCGACCGGCTCGCCCACGTAGCGCACCTTATCCACGGCCAGGGCCCATAGTTCCATCGGCGCCTTCACGCCAACGATGAAGGGCTTGGACCAGCGTTGCACGTCCGCGGCGGTCAGGATGGCGCGCACGCCGGGCAGGGCCATGGCCTTGTCGGAGCGAACGGCCAGCAGCCGGGCGTGAGCATGGGGCGAGCGCAGCACCGCAGCGTGCAGCGTGCCGGCACGCACGGGCGCATCGTCACCGTAACGGCCCCGGCCGGTGAGCAGCGGGCGGTCTTCGACACGCTGCGCGCGGCGGCCCAGGTGGGGAGTGGGTGTTTCAAGCATGTGTGGAGCCGGGCACGGCCTCTCAGTCCACAGTGATGTTGCGGTCGCTCACGACCTTCTTCCACAGGGCCATCTGGCCATCGATAAAGCCGCGGAACTGCGCCGGCGTTCCGCCGTCGGGCACGACACCCTGTGCGGCGAAAGCTTTCTTCACCTCGTCCTCGAGCAGCATCCGGTTGAGGTCGCTGTTGAGCTTATCGACGACGGACGGCGGGGTGCCGGACGGCACCACGAAGCCATGCCAGGACGAGACCTCGTAGCCGGGGATTCCGGCTTCTGCGGCCGTTGGCACGTCGGGCAGCAGGGGCGACCGCTTCGGTGCTGCGATGGCGAGCGGGCGCACGCGCCCCGATTGCATGAAGGGCATGGCGTGAGGCAGCAGATCCAGGGCCACATCGAATTGGCCACCGGCCAGGTCGGTCAGCATGGGGGTGCTCCCCTTGTAGGGAATCTGGCGCATCTGTGTGGCGGTGGCGGTTTCGAACAGCGCCATCGCCAGGTGGTTCGATGAACCAGCCCCAGAGGAGCCATAGGTCAAGGCATTCGGCTTACTGCGGGCCGCAGCAAGGAGTTCAGCTGCGGACCGGTACGGACCCTGCGCATGGGTCACCAGCAGCATGGGCGAGCGCCCCGCGAGCAGGACCGGCGCGAAGGCCTTCTGCGTGTCGTAAGCGATGTTCTTGTACAGCCAGGGGTTGGCGGCGTAGGGGAACTGCACGACCAGGATAGTGTGGCCATCGGCCGCCGCGCCGGCCACTTCCTTGGTGCCGATCATGGTGCCGGCACCTGGCTTGTTATCGACGATCACCGGTTTCTTCCAGTAGTCACCCAGGTGCTTGGCCGCGAGCCGGCCGAGCGTGTCGTTGAAACCGCCGGCCGGATAAGGCACCACGATGCGCACTGGTTTGGTGGGGTACTCCAGCGCCTGGGCGGCATCGGTGCCGAAGGCGGCGAGCACCGCGAGCATTTGCAGAGCCTTGCGACGGGTTGCGACCATGGAAGTTGTCTCCGTTTGTTGAGTGTTCTCAGAGCGCCTGGGGGGGCAGGACTGCTTATTTGCATCGATTCTAGGAGTCGGTTGGCATCAGATCAATTAACCTTTTATGATGAATAAAATCAGATTTATTGATACCTTGGACGACCATGGAATTCCGGCAGATCCAGTACTTCATCACCCTCTACGAGGACGGTTCAGTGACCCGCGCGGCACGCCGCCTGCACATCGTCCAGTCGGCACTCAGCATGCAGATGGCCAAGCTCGAGGCGGAGGTGGGACAGCGTCTCTTCATGCGCACGCCGCAAGGCATGCAGCCCACCCCCGAAGGCCGCCGCCTTTACCGCCTCTTCCTGCCGGTCGTCACGGGTTACCAGCGAGCGCGCGAACAGGTAATTGAAGCCACGGGCGAACTGAACGGGGAGGTGCGCTTCGGGATGATCGCGACCATCGCGCAGGGCGTCCTGGTCGATGCGATCCTGGAATTCTCCCCGGCCCATCCGAAGGTCGAACTGTCGATGACGGATGGCTTCAGCGGCGACCTCATCGATGCGGTGGCGCTCGGCCAACTCGATGCCGCTGTGATCAACAAGCCACGGCGGGCATTGACGCTCAAGAGCGAAACCATCGCCGACGAGGATCTGCTTCTGGTCATGGGGCCGGCCCACGCAGACGTGCCTGCTTCCTTGCGTTTCAGCGGCATGTCGGCCTTGAAGCTGGTGTTTCCCACACGCCGACACGGTCTGCGCGGGATCATCGAGAACTTTGCCGAAGCGGAGGATGTCCACCTGAGCCCCAGCCTCGAGATCGATTCCATCAGCGCCATCCTAAAGCTGGTGCGCGAGAGCGATTTCTGCACGCTCCTGCCCCATGTCGCCGTGCGTGGCCTGCTCGAACGAGCGGAAGTGAAGGTGCATCGCTTCGTCTCCCCTCGATTGAGGCGCACGATCGTAGCCGTGACCGACCCGAGCAGGCCGCTCAATCCTGCCGCCGCCGCATTCCTCTCCGCCCTGCGCCGCCATCTGGCGGGCCTGGGGTCTGTGCCGCCTCACGGCGATGACGGACGGCCGTGAAGCCCTGGCCGCTGCCGTGCCATTGCTGGCCGCATGCGCCACAACCCAATCCAGCAGGGCCGTCTGATACGCTATTTGGCTCAGCAGTGCCGCCCGGCCGGCTTCGTTCGAGTAATCGCCCTGGGCAACCACCCGGCCGCGCTCGATCAGGTAGTAGCGCGTGGTGAGCCGTATCGCCTGGCGCACGTTCTGCTCGACGAGCACGATGGGAATCCCCTCGCGGGCGAGCTGCCCGATCAGCAGGAACAGCTCCTCCACGATCATCGGCGCCAGTCCCTCGGTGTGCTCGTCGATCAGCAGCCGCCGCAGCGCACCGGCCAGCACGCGCGCGATCGCCAGCATCTGCTGCTCGCCGCCCGGCTGCGTGCCGGACACTGCATCTGACCGAGGCGCAGGTCTCCTCGACAGTGAGGCCGGGAAAGATGCGCCGATCCTCCGGCACCAGCCCGATCCCGCGCCGGCAGATCCGGTCCGGGCCCACGCCACGCAAGCTCTCGCCCTCGAACACCACCTCGCCCCGCGACGGCGGTACCCACCCGGCGATGGTCTTGATCACCGTGGTCTTTCCTACGCTATTGCGCCCGAAAAGCCCGACGACCTCGCCCTTGCCGATGCGTAGGTCGATGCCCTGCAACACGTGGCTCAGGCCAAAGTGGGTGTGAACATCCTTCAGTTCCAGCATCCGTGCGCCTCGCCGAAATAGACGGCCTGGACCGCGGCATTGGCCCGCACGGCGGCCGGCGCGCCCTCGGCCAGCTTCTGGCCCTGGTTCCTACAACGGCGTGGCCGACTACATATTCGCCACCATCCCGCCTTTTGTTCTGATAGGGCTGTTGGTCTCAATATCCAATGTCGGCAAGGATACGTTTGTGTAGCCGAGACCCCGCTGCGGCGACTGCGCGGTGGCCTGGGCGTGGCCACCGTGGCGGCCAACACAGTGTTTGCGGCGGGTTACCTGTGTGTCCATTGCTTCGGCGGCCGTGTTCACCCGCGTAGCTGAGCCCGAGATGGTGAGTCATGGCCACCGCGCCAGCTTTGCCGCCGGCACTGTGGCAAGCAGCTCGGTGCTGGGCATGATGATCAACCAGCCTGCTGCTCAGCATCTACGGGGTGCCGGCCGAGCAGTCTATCGGCACCCTGTTCATAGCCGACATCATCCCTGGCTTCTTCCTGGCGGCAGCCTTAGCTGTGATCATCATCCCTATGGCCCGGTTCACGCCTGGCCTGGTGTTCGACCTCAAGCGCCATGCCCAGCATGCCGCCGAGCGCAGCACCGCGCGCCTGCTCACCACCGCCGAGATGCTGGCTAAGCTGGTGCCCATTGCCGCGCTCGTGGCACTCGTGCTGGGGGTCTGTATTCGGGCCTCTTCACACCCACTGAGGCCGGTGGCGTGGGCGCTTTCCGCGCCTTCGTCATAGCCATCCTGCAGCGCAGGTTGGGCGGCGCCATGCTGTTCCACCTGCTCTCCAAGCTGTATGAGCGAACGAGCGTGGTGATCACCACCAACCTCACCTTCTCGGAGTGGAGCAACGTCTTTGGCGACGCCAAGATGACCACCGCCTTGCTTGACCGACTCACGCACCATTGCCACATCGTGGAGACGGGCAATGAGAGCTGGCGATTCAAGCATTCCAGTGCCGCTGGCACGGCACCACCAAAGCAACGCAGCAAAGCTCAGAAAGGAGATCGAAAAACAGAAGACCCGATAGACTTATCCACAAGCGAGTAGCCAAGGAATCCATCAACCCAGTGGCTCAATATTCAACGTGATCGCTGGCTCAGTTGTGCTGATGAATCAACAGTTCGGACTTCAGTTGACGGAGATGCGGTCTCCGAACTGAATGGTAAAGCGGGTCAGCGCAGCCTTCCAATCCCGGATGGGCATGGTCCACTTCTGGCTGATGTTGCGCAGGGCCAGGTAGAACAGCTTGGTTAGCGCCTCATCGCTGGGGAATGAGCCCCGGTTCTTGGTCAGCTTCCTCAGGCCCATGTTCACCGACTCGATGGCGTTGGTGGTGTAGATGACCTTGCGGATTTCCGGCGGGTAGTCAAAGAACGGGATGAGTCGGCTCCAGTTCCTGCGCCAAGACTGGCCAATGGGCAGGTACTCGGCATCCCAGCGCTCCTCGAATTCCCCGAGCATCAGCTCGGCCTCCTCGGCGGTGGCGGCCGTGTAGATGCGGCGCAGGTCGGCGGCCACCTCCTTTCTTCGCTTCCAGGACACGTAGTTCAGGCTGTGGCGCACCATGTGCACGATGCACAGCTGCACCACCGCCTTGGGGAACACCGCCTCGATGGCTTGCGGGAAACCTTTGAGCCCATCCACACAGGCAATAAAGATGTCCTGCACGCCCCGGTTGCGCAATTCGGTGACGACCTGCAGCCAGAACTTGGCGCCCTCGGTTTGCGCCAGCCACAGGCCCAGCACCTCCTTGTCGCCCGTCATGGTGATGCCAATGGCCAGGTACACCGCCTTGACCCGCACAGCACCTTCTCGCACCTTCACATGGATGCAGTCCAGATAGACGATGGGATAGATGGGCTCCAGCGGTCGTGTCTGCCAAGCCTTGACCTCATCGGCCACAGCATCGGTCACCGAGGAAATCAGGCTGGGCGAGATCTCGGTGCCGTACATCTCCTGCAAGTGGGCCTGTATCTCGCGCACCGTCAGGCCACGGGCGTATAGCGAGATGATTTTGTCGTCGAAGCCGGCCCAGCGGGTCTGGTGCTTGGGGATGAGCTGGGGCTCGAAGCTGCCATGGCGGTCGCGTGGCACCTCGATGGGCAACTCGCCAAACTCCCCCTTGAGGGTCTTCTTGCTCTTGCCGTTTCGGGTGTTGCCGGCGGGGTTGGCCACCGCTTCGTTGCGTTCATGGCCCAGGTGCTCAGTCAGCTCGGCGTCCAAGGCTCGCTCGACCAGCAGCTTGGTCAACTGCTTGAGCAGACCGTTCTCGCCGATGAGGTCTTCAGGCTTTTTGTAGTTGGCCAGCAGGCCAGACAGCAGTTCTTCGGGTACGTCGTGTTTCTTGGTGTTCATTGTGCTTACGGACAGGCCGGCTTGCGCCGGCGGTGGATTGTCCGTTTACACAAAATTCTGTACACCCTCAGCACACGGTCTACAAAGCCATACACGTTGTTCGAGAGGGCGAAAAGCTGCTGGTGCTTGGTTCGACCTGCTTCATAAAACGCTACGGCAGCGCCACCGCCATAGGCAAGGCTCAGGATTGGGGAGGCAACGGCAAATTGCTGACCTCTGACGAGCGCGCGCTGCTTGTAGAAAACACCGAGGCCCTGCTGGCTCGATTCGCTGCGGAAGAAGCCCGGCTCAGGGAGGAGGCTGCGCTCAAATTGAAGCGTCTTCAGGAGCTAGCGGCACGTCCAACCTCGCCGCCTGCAGCACTGGCTACATTGATGCCACCCAGATGCACTGCGGAGCAGCAGGGGATGGCCCCTCGTAAGTCGATGCCCTGGGACTGGATGAGACCCAACTCGTCTGTTGCGGCTTTCAAGCTGCACGACGGCAGTGGCTGGGTTCGCGTCCAACACAAAGACGGCAGGCAGTTCGTTGTTCCATGGCCAAGTTTCGAGGGCTGGGAAGAGGCATTGCCACCAGTCGTCGGCCGGCCAAACTCAGAAATGAGTGGTTATGAGGTGGTCGGTCAGATAGCGGGGGCCGTCTCGTATCTGCGAGCCCATGCCTTTGGTGAGAAAGTCACCGGACTGTGGAACGACGTGGTGTCACTGCTGGGGGCGAAAGCGTCATGACCTTTGGCCATAGCGAGCTTATTTCCAAGCCGCAGTTTGAACGTTACATCGGCATCGATTACTCTGGTGCAGAAACCCCGACCAGCGGCCTCAAGGGGTTGCGTGTCTACATCGCCACAGGTGAGGGCGAGGCGACGGAAGTGATACCCCCGCCTAGCCCCAAGCGGTACTGGACACGCCAGACGGTCGCCCACTGGTTGCTGGAAACCTTGAGCCAGCCGACCTCCACAATCGTGGGTATCGACCATGGGTTTTCATTCCCGTTACGGTACTTTGAGTACCACCAGATACTGCCGAACTGGGACGTGTTTCTTCGCGATTTCCATCGCCACTGGCCAACGGATGAGCCCCATATATATGTGGACTTTGTTCGCAACGGTTTGGCAGGCAATGGTGGAGCGCGCACTGGCGACCCCAAATGGCGTCGCATCACGGAGCAGCGCTGCCGGGGCAAGTCCGTATTTCATTTCGACTGTCAGGGCTCGGTCGCAAAGTCTACGCATTCAGGCATCCCTTGGCTGCTGTTTCTGCGGGAGCGGTTAGGCAAGGATGTCCACTTCTGGCCTTTCGATGGATTCTCTCCGCCAGAGCTGAGGTCTACCTTCGTGGAAGCCTACCCCGCGCTCTACAAGCACCGGTTTCCCGCTGGCCAGGGGATGACAGGTGACCAGCACGACGCCTACGTTATTGCCCAGTGGCTTAGGCAAGCTGATGCATCTGGGGAACTGCAAATCGCCCTGCATCCAGATATGGACCCCAGCATGCAACTGCTAGCGAGAGTGGAGGGGTGGATTCTGGGGGTGGCGTGAGGGGAGTGTCCCGAAACGGCACCGACATAGTTCGCCCTGAATAATCCCGTTTTCAGCCGCAAGCTGGTCGGTGATCATCGGGATCGGCGAGCAGATTGCCTGCATCGATAGGCACAAAGCGCACGCATAAAAGCCGCAGCGCGGCCAGGATCAGGCGCAGGTTGTGCCCGGCGCCGCATGTCACCGCGTGCAGTGCATCGCCCAGCGCCCCCTTAAGCGAACTCTGGGCTGTTTACGACTTTAGATAAACACGCGCTGCTGTGAGTAAGGCGTAAAGCCGCATGGATGCTGGGCCTCTGTTTACGACTTTAATTAACCGGAATACGAAACCTGTCCGTTGACATGGATTTGGGGCGCGAGCATTCCAGTATCGCTATGATTGCGACCAGTTCTCAATTGCACGCTCCCAATTTCATGCGCCGACTGCTCGCAGTCATCCTGTTGCTCTCCTTCTTCTGCCAGGCCTTCGCAGCGGCCCGTCAGACGGTCGTACTCGACCACGCAGGCGCGTTTGAGGCGGTTCATGCGGAGATGCATATGGACGGTGTCTCTCACCACCATGACCAACACGGAGTAATGCACCTGGACGACTCTCTGGAGTCCCTCCAGCACATGTTTGCGGACGCAGGGCCAGGGACCGCAGCACTTTTACACTTCCCCCAGCTGTCGCTTCCTCTCGACCGCTCGCCCGCACCGGCCGTGACCGCCGAATCCGTCAGCCCGCCCCCTCATCTGGACGGTTTAAGACGACCTCCCCGACTGATTTCCTGATCCACCCTTAGCGCCGCGCTTTCCACGCGAAAGCGGGGTTGTTCATCGGTGCGGTACTGCTTTGATCAGGCGCTGCTGCGTCAACGATCCTGGTTTACCGCCTTTGATCGGTCAGGAATCACGTGCGTTTTGTTATTTCCGGGCTTGCGGTGCGTTGTGCCGCAGGCTGTGCTTTGAGCTGCGTCCTCGTTGGCGCTGCGGTTGCGCAGTCCCATGCCGCCCCATCGCTTTATGCCACGGCATCGCCCATGGCTCCAACACTGGCACAAGCTGTCGAGGCTGCGTGGCAGCGCGCCACACAGGCGAGAGAAGCCGAAGGTCAGACACAGCGGGCTGCTGCGGATCGGGTGGCGATCTCCAGCCTGTGGGCGGCCCCCCCCGCAGTGGAGTTTTCCTACCGGGACGACCGCTGGCAAACGTCGGCTGGACGTCGGGAAGCCGAGGCCGGCCTGGCGTGGCCGCTGTGGTTGCCTGGGCAGCGCAATGCACGCGGCGCTGCTGTGGATGCCGACGTAGAGCTGTCCCATGCTGCCGTTCAAGCGGGGCGCCTGCATTTTGCTGGGCTGGTACGTGAAGCCGCCTGGGGCATTGCCGCGCAAAAGGCCGAGTCCGACCTGGCGGACGCCCAGTGGAGGTCCTTGCAGGAGATCTCCGATGACGTGCGTCGCCGCGTCAAAGCGGGTGATCTGGCCCAGGCGGATGCGCTTGCCGCTCAATCCGAAGCGCTGGCTGCGCAATCTGCACAGTTGGCTGCACGCCAGCGCTTGAGCGCCAGCCAGTCGCAATGGATGACCCTGACGGGCATAGCC
Source organism: Acidovorax sp. NO-1 (assembly GCF_000238595.1). Lineage (GTDB taxonomy): Bacteria > Pseudomonadota > Gammaproteobacteria > Burkholderiales > Burkholderiaceae_C > Acidovorax. The sequence continues at coordinate 39,037 of NZ_AGTS01000074.1, forward strand.
CTGGCGCCTGATCTCACGTCTGCCCCGGTTGTTGATGGGGCCGGAGTTTCACCAGGCGGGGCGCACTTCACCGTTGAAACCCACCCCGATGCGCGTGTCGCTGCGCTGACGGTTGAGCGCGCTCGCAAGCGGCTGGACGTGGTGGCCGCCACGCGGCGCGACCCTCCAGAGCTCTTGCTGCGCATCCGACAAGACACCCCCGGGCGGGGTGAGTCGGCTCAAAACAGCATCGGCGTCGGCGTGCGCATTCCCCTGGGCACAGCGAGCCGCAACCAACCTCTGCAAGCTGCCGCACTGAGTGAGCTGGATGTAGCGCTGACCGCGAAACAGCGAACCGAGGAGCGGCTGGCTGCTGACGCCGCGATGGCGCAGTCTGCGGTGCACACGGCAGAGCAGCAACTGGAAGCGGAGCGCCAGCGCTCGGCACTCCTGCGGGAGCGTGCCACGCTCATTGATCGGTCTTTCAAAGCTGGAGAAACACCGCTGCCGGAGTTGTTGCGCGCGCTCGCTGCAGCTACCCAGGCCGACACCAGCTTCGCACGCCAGCAAGTGGCCCTGGGCCTGGCCCGCGCCCGCTTCCAGCAATCTCTCGGAATCCTTCCATGAATCTCTTGAATCTATTCCCCTCTCGTTACCGCCTCTCATTGCTGGGAGCAGGCTTGGCCTTGCTGGTGCTTGCCGGAACACCCAGCTATGCCGCGCCAGGAGCGCACGGTCCTAATGGCGAGCACTTGGATGCCCCCGCTCAAGCTGGTGCCAACAGCGGCCCCGTGCCTAGTTTTGAAGCGCGCTCGGAAGCCTTCGAGTTGGTGGGCCGACTGCAGGGCGGAGAGTTGTCCATCCTGATCAACCGTTTTGCCACCAATGAACCTGTGCTCAATGCCACAGTGGAAGTGGAGACTGGCGACCTCAAGGCGCCTGCCAAGTTCCATGCAGATATGGGCGACTACGCCATCGACGATGCCAACATGCTCAAGGCTCTGGCGGCACCCGGTGACCATCCCATGGTGGTCACCGTACTGGCGGGCAATGACTCCGACCTGCTGGACGGCACCCTCACGGTCGCGGGCGCCGTGCTCGACGACCATGGCCACTCCCACGACGACGGGCACGCCCATGGGCCCTCCCGAACGGTCTGGCTGGCTCTGGCCCTGGTCGTCCTGGCGGCGGTCGGTTGGTTCTTTGGCCGCACGCCCAAGGCTGCAGGTACCTCCTCCAGAGGAGGTGCGCTGTGAACCCATCGATGAAAAAAACCAAGGCAACCAGCATGTTTCATGTTTTCGGCTTGAGTGTCATCACGTGCATCGCGGCGATGTTCCCACCTGTTGCCGTCGCAGCGCCAGGTGCCCATGGGCCGAACGGTGAGCATCTAGATGCCCCCACGGCGGTCAGCGCATCCGGTTTGATGCGGTTGCCAGACGGCAGTGTCAACGTTCCGATGCTCGCCCAACGGCGCCTGGGCATCCTCACGCAGCTGACCCTGGAAACCCAGGCTGCAGCCACCATCGAATTGTCAGCGCGGGTGGTGATGGACCCTAATGCGAGCGGCCGCGTTCAGGCAATCCATGGGGGCCGGATCGAAGCGGGCCCTCGCGGCCTACCGATCGCCGGCCAGACCGTGCGCCAGGGGGAGGTACTGGCCTATGTGGCCCACCATGCAGAGCCCTATGCGCTGGCAAATCAACAGGCCCAACTGGCGGAGTTGCGCAGCGGCCGGGAGCTGGCTGCACAGCGGGTGCAGCGGCTGCAGTCCCTCGAAGGCACGGTGCCGCGCAAGGAGATCGAGGCCGCACGTGCTGAGCTACAGAGCCTCACCGCGCGCGAGAAAAGCATTGGAGCGAGCCTGGCTGCCCGAGAGGCCTTGCTGGCTCCCGTCTCCGGCGTGATTGCCAGAGCCGACGCAACCAAAGGCCAGGTGGTTGAGGCCCGCGAAGTGTTGTTCGAGGTGATTGACCCTGCACGAGTGTTGGTGGAGGCCACTACGGCAGATCCTGGCTTGCCCGCACGCACGGGTACAGCCCACTTGCAGGGGGTGCTTGGCGTCAAGCTGCAGCTGATCGGCGCTGCGCGCAGCCTGCGTGATGGCGTCCTCCCGATGACTTTCAGGGCCGTCCCGGAGCAATCGGGCACAGCCTTGCCGCTGGCGGTCGGACAGCCCGTCACCGTCGTGGCCTCGCTGAACGAGCAGGTGAAGGGCTTCGTCCTGCCTGCGCAGGCCGTTGTGCGCAACAGTGCCAACGAACCGGTGGTCTGGATCAAGTCCGGTGCAGAGCGCTACATTCCCCAGCCGGTGCAGTACCGGTCCCTGGACGCCGCCACGGTGGTCGTCACGCAGGGCCTGGGCGCTGACAACCGCGTCGTGGTGCAAGGTGCACCGCTCATCGCACAGATCCGCTGAACGGAGCCCACGCAATGTTCAATTGGATCGTAAGGAACAGCCTTCACAACCGCCTGTTCGTCCTGGCGGTCGCGGCGCTGCTGATGGTCTACGGGGCCATCACCGCATGGCGCACGCCAGTCGATGTGTTTCCCGACCTCAACAAACCCCTGGTCACCGTCTTGACGGAAGCAGGAGGTATGGCGCCCGAAGAAGTCGAGCAGCTGGTGACCTTCCCTCTGGAGACCGCGCTCAACGGCATGCCGGGGGTCACGCGGGTTCGCTCTACATCTGGGGTTGGCCTGTCCATCCTCTATGCCGAGTTCGATTGGGGGACCGACATCTACCGCAACCGCCAGCTCGTGGCGGAGCGTCTGGCGCTGGTGCGGGAGCAACTCCCCGGAGGCATCACGCCCGTCATGGGGCCAGTGTCTTCCATCATGGGCGAAGTCATGCTCATTGCTCTGCCCTTGACGGCAGGCGATGGCAAATCCCCTGCAGCGACACCCATGCAGGCCCGTGAGTACGCGGACTTCGTGCTGCGCCCCAGACTGCTGTCGATTCCAGGGGTGTCTCAGGTCATCCCCATCGGCGGCGAAGTGCGCCAGTTGCGGGTGGAGCCGGACACGGCACGCATGGCACAGTTCGGGGTGACATTGACGCAGATCGAGCAGGCCCTTCGAGGCTTTGCGGGGAATGCGGGAGGTGGCTTCATCGACCTCAACAGCCGTGAATTCCTTATCCGCCACATCGGTCGCACCAATCGTGTCGAGGACCTGCAGGGCGTGGCGGTGGCGTGGAAGGATGGCCGGGCCATCTTGCTGGAACAGGTGGCCAATGTCCGGTTCGCTGCAGCCATGAAGCGTGGCGACGCCGGATACAGCGGCGCGCCTGCCGTCATCGTCAGTGTGCAAAAGCAGCCAGCGGCCGATACCGTGCAGCTCACCCATGCCATCGAGGCAGCATTGGGGGGCCTCCAACAAGGGCTGCCAGTGGGGTTGGCTGCGCCCAAGGTGTTGTTTCGCCAGGCGGACTTTATCGAGGCGTCCATCGGCAACGTGACCGAAGCCTTGCGTGATGGCGCCATCATGGTGGCCATCGTGTTGTTCGCCTTCCTGTTGTCCGTGCGAACCACGCTGATCTCGCTCGTGGCAATTCCCTTGTCGCTGGCCGTAACGGCCATGGTGTTCCGGCTACTGGACCAGTCCATCAACGTCATGACTCTGGGTGGCCTGGCCATTGCCATTGGCGAACTGGTGGACGACGCGGTGGTGGATGTGGAGAACATCCTGCGCAGGCTGAAGCAAAACCGTGCCCAGGGCAATCCACTGTCCACGCTGGAGGTCGTGCGCCGGGCGAGCGTGGAAGTCCGCTCGGGCATCGTCTACGCCACCGCCATCGTGGTGCTGGTGTTTGTGCCGCTCTTTGCGCTGCCGGGCATTGAAGGACGCCTGTTCACGCCCCTGGGCATCGCCTACATTGTGTCGGTGCTGGCATCGATGCTGGTCTCGATGACGGTGACGCCGGTGTTGTGTCTTTACCTGTTGCCGGGGATGAAACGGCTGGACCACGGTGACAGTACGCTGGTCGCCTGGCTCAAGCGGCGGGATGCGCAAGTGCTCAGCTGGTCGTTTTCTCGCGCGAAGGTGCTGATGGCTGTCTCCGCACTGGCGGTGGCGGCAGCGGCGGCCAGTGTCCCGTTTTTCCCGCGCGCTTTTCTTCCTGCGTTCAATGAGGGCTCGCTGGTACTGGGCATGGTATTCAACCCAGGCACCGCCTTGGCTGAGGCCAATCGCATGGGAGCGTTGGCCGAGACGCTGATCGCAGAGGTCCCCGAGGTCACCCAGGTGGGGCGCCGTACTGGGCGCGCCGAGCTGGATGAACATGCCGAAGGTGTGCACTCGGCCGAGATCGATGTGGACCTGAAGCGGTCCGCCCGCGACCGCGAGGCCGTGATGGCGGATATCCGGGCCCGTTTGGTCGTCCTTCCGGCCCAGGTGGCCATTGGCCAGCCTATTTCCCACCGCCTGGATCACCTCTTGTCAGGGGTACGGGCGCAGATTGCGCTCAAGATCTTCGGCGATGACACGGACACCTTGCGGGGCCTGGCCGAGCAGATGCGCCAAGGACTTTCGGGCGTTTCAGGGCTCGTGGATCTGACCGTGGAAAAGCAGGTGCTCATCCCCCAGATCACGGTACGGCTCGACCACCGCAAGGCGGCGCAGGTCGGGCTGTCTCCGGGCGAAGCGGTGCGGGTGCTGCAGGCCCTAACGGACGGTGCCCATGGTGCCCAGATCGTGGATGGAATTCGCCGCTATGAACTGGTGCTGCGCCTGCCCGATGACAAACGCAGCCCGCAGGATCTGGCACGCACGCTGATCGACACGCCTGCGGGGCGGATACCGGTCTCATCGATTGCGTCGGTGGAGGAGACCGACGGCCCCAACCAGATTGGCCGGGAAAACGGCCGTCGGCGTATCGTCGTTTATGCCAACACGGATGGATCAGACATGGGCCGCGTCATCAGCGATATTCGCGCGGTGATGGCCAGGACACCTCTGCCCCCTGGGACCTTTCTGAGCCTGGAAGGCCAGTTTCAGGCCCAGGAGCAAGCCATGCAACTGATCGTCGGCCTGTCACTGGTGTCTTTGGCGATGATCTTTCTTGTTCTGTACGGGCGCTACAAGTCGGCTGTGCTGGCCGGGATCATCATGGCCAACATCCCGCTCGCGCTGATCGGCAGCGTGGCAGCGATGTGGCTGGCGGGGGTAAGCCTCTCGGTGGCCTCCATGGTGGGCTTCATCACCCTGGCCGGCATTGCCACGCGCAACGGGATTTTGAAAGTCAGCCACTACATCAACCTGTGTAAGTTCGAGGGCGAGGTCTTTGGCCAACCCATGATCGTGCGCGGCTCGCTGGAACGGTTGACACCGGTCTTGATGACGGCGCTGGTAGCGGCCTTTGCCCTGACCCCGCTGTTGCTGGCGGCAGATGCGCCTGGCAAGGAGATCCTGCACCCGGTGGCGGTCGTGATTTTTGGTGGACTCGTCAGTTCGACTTTACTGGATACCTTGCTCACGCCCGTGATGTTCTGGATGTTTGGAGAGCGGGCGATGCGGCGCCTGATCGAGGTCGATGCCCAGACGCACAACGAGGGCGCTACGCCGCAGGAGGTTTACTGACCACACCCCGATCAACCTGGTTTCAACTGTTCCCGAGGCATTTGGGCGCCGCCTTTTAAAGCGCGCCGTTTTCAAACGATATCTCATCCAAAGGAAACCCAATGACCATCAAAACCAAACTCTCCCAATTGACTCCTGGCGCCTTGATGCTGGCCCTGTCTGCACTCGTCGTTCCAACGGCAATGGCCCATGGTGCAGCGGCCCCTGTGCATGGCGGTATCGTACAAACCGCCGCTGATTTGTCATTTGAGCTGGTTGCCACTGCCGAAGGTGTCCAGATCTACATTCAGGACCATGGAAAAGACGCGGATGCCTCGCGATTTGAAGGCAAGCTGACGGTGCTCAACGGCGCAGAAAAATCCGAGGCGCCCTTGAAACCGGCGGGTGCTAACAGACTGGAGGCTAAAGGTGTGTCCCTGTCCAAAGGGGCGAAGGCAATTGCGGTGCTGACCACCAATAGTAAGAAAAGCATCACGGTACGATTCGCTGTCAGGTAAGGCAGCATGACGCGCGAATCCCTGCCCATTCCTGCGCTGCGAGGTGGCTTGGATGCTTGCTGGCCTGCTGGTCGCAGCCTTGGCGTCAACACCCGAGGTCCAGCAGCGTGGGTGCGGGGCTGGCGGCTTCACGACGGCCGCGCTGCTGCACGCAGGGGTCGCTGTTGTGGGTGCCTTGCCCCTGACGACCGCTGCCTAAGTGGCCAGGGTGCAGATATCCACCACGGACTGCAGGGTGGCACGCAGTATCTCGGTCTGCTTGCGGCTCACGCGAGACATGTGCGCACCTTCGTCGTCGCGTGTGTCTTGCGGGCGATAGTGGGCGGGCGGCCTCAGTAGGTCTCCAGATGCAGGCGTCCTTCGCGCTGGAGTGTGGCGCCCACCGTGTTCCAGTCCAGGCCGGACTCGCTGGCAATGTCGCGCAGTGCCATCACCACGCCTTCTTCCATGCTTTTCAGGCCACACACGTAGAAGTGGCTGTTGCCATCGCGCAGCAGCGCGGCCAGGTCGGCGGCGCGCTCGCGCATCAGGTCCTGCACGTAGCGCCGGGGTTGCCCGGCAGTGCGTGAGAACGCCAGGTTGATGTCGATGAAATCCTTGGGCAGGTTTTGCAGCGGGCCAAAATACGGCAGCTCCTGCTGGGTGCGCGCGCCAAAAAACAGCATCAGCTTGCCACCCTCGAACTTGCCGCTGCTGCGCAGGCGCCTGCGCCACTCGGTCATTGCGCGCATGGGGGCGCTGCCGGTGCCGGTGCAGATCATCACGATGTGCGAGCGCGGGTGGTTGGGCATCAGGAACGCGCTGCCAAAGGGCCCCACCACCTGCACCGTGTCGCCCACCTTCAGGTCGCAGAGGTAGTTGGAGGCGGCGCCGCGCACGGAGTTGCCGTCGTGGTCGGTGGTCACGCGTTTTACCGTGAGCGCCAGGTTGTTGTAGCCGGGCCGCTCGCCATTGCGCGGGCTGGCCACCGAGTACTGGCGTGCATGGTGCGCCTTGCCGGTGGCATCGGTGCCGGGCGGGATGACGCCGATGGACTGCCCTTCCAGCACCGGGAACGGCATGCTGCCGAAGTCGAGCACGATGTGGTGCGTCTCGCTCTCAAAGCCCGCCTCGGTGCAGTTGAAGTTGCCGACCACGGTGGCGGTGGTGGGGCTCCTGGCAGGAAACAGGTTGGTGTAGGGGTGTGCGGCCGACCAGGGAGGCACGGTGGCGCCGTACTGGGCCGATCGAAAAACCTGCGTGCCGGGCTCCGCGGAAGCTGCCGGGGCGGGTGGCTGCACGGCCGTTTCGGTGGTTGCCGCCACACCTTCCGCGGCCAGTTCGTCGGGCGAGAGCTCCGGTGGCAGTTTTTCCCAGGTCAGCTGTTCTTCGATGGTGTACGCGCGTGCCAGCGGCACGGTGCGCCAGTTGTCGATGGAGCCGGTAGGGCAGGGCGCAATGCAGGCCATGCAGGCGTTGCACACATCGGCCCGCACAACGTAGTTGTTGTCGTCGTGCGTGATGGCGCCCACAGGGCACGTGGCCTCGCAGGTGTTGCAGCGGATGCAGATCTCGGGGTCGATCAGGTGTTGCCGGATCGCAGGGTTTGCAACAGCCATGTCCATGGGGTTCTCCAGAGTGCCCCCCGGCGTGTGCGTGCGGGGAGCGGGGGCCTGTGATCAGCCAAAACGCACGTATTCGAAATCGACGGGCTGGCGGTTGATGCCCATCACGGGGGGGGCAATCCAGCCCGCGAATTTGCCGGGCTCCACCACGCGGCCCATCAGGGACGCGACAAACGCGAAATCCTCGGGGGTGGGCAGCCATTCGGCCTTGCGGGCGGCCCATTCCACCTCGCTCACCACGCGCCCGTCGGGCGACATCTTGATGCCGGCCAGTGCGCCGATCTGGCGGTGGAAGGCCTTGTGTGGCACGGCCAGGCGCGTGGCAATGCCGGCTTTTTCCAGCACCTTGTTCCAGCGCCCTACGCCGGCCATTGAATCCTTGATGAAGTCGTCGCGCAGCACCTCGTTCAGGGCGTTGAGCATGGGCACTTCCTTCTCCAGCAGCTGCCCGTTCACCACCTCCAGCACCTTGTACGTCTGGCCCTTGAGGATGTGGTCGTCACCGCGTTTGCCTTCCTCGTACCGGCCTTTCAGGCCCGAGCTGTAGAACGTGGCAGCGTTGCTCGACTGGTCCGCGCCGAAGAGGTCGATGGTCACGCTGTAGTGGAAGTTCAGATACCGCTGGATGGTGGGGAGGTCGATGGCGCCTGCTGCGCGCACCTGGGCCGGGTCATCGGTCCTGAGCTCGTTCATCACCTGCGCGGTGCGCGACAGCACGCGCGACACGCCGGATTCGCCCACAAACATGTGGTGCGCTTCTTCGGTCAGCATGAACCTGGTGGTGCGCGCCAGCGGGTCGAACGCGCTCTCCGCCAGCGCCGAGAGCTGGAACTTGCCGTCGCGGTCGGTGAAGTAGGTGAACATGAAGAAGGCCAGCCAGTCGGGCGTCTTCTCGTTGAAGGCGCCCAGGATGCGCGGGTTGTCCACGTCGCCCGACTGGCGCTGCAGCAGCGCCTCGGCCTCTTCGCGGCCGTCGCGGCCGAAGTGCTTGTGCAGCAGGTAGACCATCGCCCACAGGTGGCGGCCTTCTTCCACGTTGATCTGGAACAGGTTGCGCAGGTCGTACATGCTGGGCGCAGTCAGCCCCAGGTGGCGCTGCTGCTCGACCGACGCGGGTTCGGTGTCGCCCTGCGTCACGATGATGCGGCGCAGGTTGGCGCGGTGCTCGCCGGGCACGTCCTGCCACGCCTTTTCGCCCTTGTGGTCGCCAAAGTGGATCTGGCGGCTGGCGTCGCCCGGGTTCAGGAAGATGCCCCAGCGGTAGTCGCGCATCTTCACGTGGCCGAACTGCGCCCAGCCTTGCGGGTCCACGCTGACCGCCGTGCGCAGGTACACCTCGTGGTTGGTGGAGCCCTCGGGGCCTACGTCGTCCCACCATTGGATGAAGTTGGGCTGCCAGCCTTCGAGAGCGCGCTGCAGCGTGCGGTCCTCGCCCAGGTTGACGTTGTTGGGGATTTTCTCGCTGTAGTTGATGGTGCTCATGGCCATTCCTTCTGGTGGAAGTTCTTATCCGTTCGGCCTGAGCTTGTCGAGGGCTCTGCGCAGGACTTCGACAGGCTCCGCCTGAACGGTGGGGGTGGGTTCGGAGGTGGGTGGGGCGGTGGGCTGAGGGGTCAGACGCGGTTCGTGTCGAAACCGGCTTTTTCACCGGTGCCGTAAACCTTCAGCGCGCCCTTGTCGCCCACGGCGTTGGGGCGGTTGAAGATCCAGTTCTGCCAGGCTGTCAGGCGACCGAAGATGCGCGTGGCCATGTTCTCGCGGCTGGCAAAGCGCAGGTTGGCTTCCAGCCCGGTGAGCGCGTCGGGCGACATCGCGGCCCGTTCCTCAATGGCGATGCGGATCTCGTCGTCCCAGTCGATGTCGTCCGGGGCCGCCGTCACCAGCCCCAGCGCCAGCGCGGCGTCGGCATCCAGCGGGGTGCCGGCGGCGGCGCGTGCGGCCTCCAGTGGGGCGGCTTCCTCATAGAAGCGGCGCTGCAGGCGGCTCTGGTCGTTGACCATCGGCAGCAGTCCGAGGTTGAACGCGTTGAGCGTGAGCCGGGGTGCGCGCTCTGCATCATCAGGCAGGGCCAGCATGTAGGTGCGGTCCGCAGCAAACGCCAGCTCGGCCAGCGATCCAGCAAACGCAGAGCCAGGCTCTACCAGGCAAAACAGGGTGCGGGAGGACACGTCGAGCCGTGCGAACGTGCGGCGCAGCGCGCCGACGGTCTCGCGCACCAGCCAGTGGTCCTGGTGCGCGATCAGCGTGGCATCGCTGGCCAGCACGGCCTGGGCGTCGCCTTCGGTCTTGAGCAGCCAAGTGCCAATGTCGGGTTCGTTGGTGCGCAGGTGCAGGATGGCATCGTCCAGCTGGCGCGCAAGGGCCAGTGGCCACCAGGCGGCGCCAGCGGATTCGATACCCGCCATGTCCGAGGGCTGCGGGTGGGCGGGCGCCTTCAGCGTGAGGGTGGCGGTGCGGCGGTTGCGGTCGATGTCCACGATCACGTGGTCGTAGTGCAGGCTGTTGTCGGACTCTGTGCGCTCCACCCGGGTCAGCGCGATCCCATGGGCGTTGGCGGGGCGTGGGCTGCCTTCCGCAAGGCGGGTGGCGGTCTCCTGCACAGCCGCGGCAAACTGCGCAGGCTTGGCAATGCGGTCCACCAGGCGCCAGTCCACCGCGCGCTGGCCGCGCACACCTTCCACGCTGGTGCAGAAGATGTCGGCCAGGTCGTGGCGTACATGGCGCTTGTCGGTCACGCGGGTCAGCCCGCCCGTGCCCGGCAGCACGCCCAGCAAGGGCACTTCGGGCAAGGACACGGCGGACGAGCGGTCGTCCACCAGCACGATCTCGTCGCAGGCCAGGGCGAGCTCATAGCCCCCGCCCGCGCAGGCACCGTTCACCGCGGCCACGAACTTCAGGCCCGAGTGCCTGGAAGAGTCCTCGATGCCGTTGCGCGTCTCGTTGGTGAACTTGCAGAAGTTCACTTTCCACGCGTGGCTGGAGACGCCCAGCATGAAGATGTTGGCCCCCGAGCAGAAGATGCGGTCCTTTGCACTGGTGACGATGACCGACCGCACCTGCGGGTGCTCGAACCGGATGCGGTTGAGTGCGTCGTGCAGCTCGATATCCACCCCCAGGTCGTAGCTGTTGAGCTTGAGCTTGTAGCCGGGGCGTATGCCGCCGTCCTCGGCAATGTCGAGCGAGAGGCGGGCTACCGGGCCATCGACGGTCAGGGCCCAGTGGCGGTATTGGGTGGGATCGGTGCGGTAGTCCACCCGCACGGCTGTGGGGGGTAGGGCGGCGTTCATGGGCATCTCCATCAGGAACCGAGCGGCAAAATAATGCAAGCCATGACTCGTTGATATGCATCATCATGCATGATTCGGGCCGAGTCAATGCGAGCCGACCCTCAGCGGGTGGAAATGCGATGGGTTGTAGGCGCGGGTCGCGCGGGGTCAGCGGGGTTGGGCCATCAGCGCGCGTACGCCGGTGAGCAGTTCGCGCAGGCTCTCCTCCAGGGCCTGCCCCGAGGTATCCACGGTAAGGTCGGCTTTGGAGTAGAAGGCCGCGCGGCCTTCCAGGATGCGGCGCAGGTCGTCCATGGCCTCCTTGCTGGCGGCCATGGGGCGCATGTCGCCTTGCGCCAGAACGCGGCCCATGTGTTCCTCGGGTGTCGCACGCAGCCACACGGTGGTGCAGTGCGCCAGCAGCTCGTTGAAGGTGGCAGGGTCGGAGACGATGCCTCCGGGCGTGGCGATCACCACCTCACTGTGGATCTGTACGGTTTCTTCCAGGGCACGGCGCTCGTAGCGGCGGTAGGCCGTGGTGCCATAAAGATCGTGGATCTCCCGCACGCTGCAGCCAGCCAGGGTTTCGATCTCGCGGCTGAGTTCAACGAAGGGCACATCAAGGTCGCGCGCCAGCAGAGGGCCCAGCGTGGATTTGCCCGCACCCCGCAGGCCAATGAGCGCAATGCGCCGGTGGCGTGCCGTGTCGCTGCCACCGCCGCTCAGCAATTGGTGCAGCGCCAGCCGCACACGGCGCAGCTCGGGCTCGCTGCGGTGTTCGAGCAGCTCCCGGATCAGCAGCCATTCGGGCGACCGGGTGGTGAAGTCGCCCAGCAGCTCGGCCAGAGAGCAGTGCAAGGCACCGGCCACCTGCTGCAGCACCAGGATGGACGCGTTGCCGGTGCCGTATTCGAGGTTGGCCAGGTGCCGCTCGGAAACGTCGGCCGCTACCGCGACCGCCTTTCGCGTCAACCCGCGCTGGGCCCGCAGGGTACGCACCCGCTCGCCCAGCGCCACGAGCAGGGGGTTCTTGGCCTCTTCGGCTGCGTCTTGCAGGGCGTCTGCAGGAGTGGAGAGAGCGATGTCTGTGTCTGTTGGTTCGTTCATGCCTGTCTTTCTGGCAGCGTTCTGGCTGCTGGCGCATCGGGGCCATGGCGAGCCAGACCATTCATGGTGGCATGTCTTATGCACTATAGTGCTTGACACCCGATCAAGCATTACCTATTGTTCATGCGCAAGCAAAATACTGCACCTCGTTGGGATCCGCAAGGATACACATCAATAACACGTGCCAGCGCCTTATCAGGCCGCCACCTCGGAGACATCCCATGCCCAGCCTGCCGGAGCGGTTCAATTTTGCCGAACATCTCTTTGAACTGAACCGGACGCATGCCGGGCGGACCGCCTACATCGACGATCGCGGCCGCCTGAGCTACGGCGACCTGGAGGAGCGCGCCCGGCGGTTGGCTGGCGTGCTGGCCGGTGCGGGAGTGCGGCGCGAAGAGCGTGTGCTGCTGCTCATGCATGACACCAGCGACTGGCCGGTGTGCTTTCTGGGCTGCCTGTACGCAGGGTTGGTGCCGGTAGCGGTCAACACACTGCTGACCGCAGACGACTATGCCTACATGCTGGCGCACAGCCGGGCGCAGGCAGCCTTGGTGTCGGGGGCCCTGCTGCCCCTACTGACCGAAGCCATGGCGCGCGGCCCGCATGAAGTGGGCACACTGCTGGTGTCGCTGCCCGTGGGCAGGCTGCATGCGGGCGCCCGCGATCTGGAGGCCGCACTGAACAGCGCGACCCCGCTGGCGGCGCCTGCCCCCACGGGCGCGGACGACCCCGGCTTTTGGCTCTACTCGTCGGGTTCGACGGGCAAGCCCAAGGGCACGGTGCACACCCACGCCAACCTGTGGTGGACGGCCGAGCTGTATGGCAAGCCGGTGCTCGGCGTGACCGGCAAGGATGTCTGCTTTTCGGCGGCCAAACTGTACTTTGCCTACGGCCTGGGCAACGCGCTCACCTTCCCGCTGTCCGTGGGGGCCACGGTGGTGCTGATGGCCGAGCGGCCCACGCCCGATGCCACCTTCAAGCGCTGGGTGGAGCACCAGCCCACGGTGTTCTTTGGCGCCCCCACCGGTTTTGCGGGCATGCTGGCATCGCCCAGGCTGCCCGCGCGCGAGGCGGTGGCCTTGCGCATGTGCTCGTCAGCGGGGGAAGCCCTGCCTGCGGAGATCGCGCAGCGCTTCAAGGCGCACTTTGGCTGCGACATCATCGATGGCATCGGCTCCACGGAGATGCTGCACATCTTCCTGTCCAACCGCCCTGGCGACATCCGCTACGGCACCACGGGCAAGCCCGTACCCGGCTACGAGGTCGAATTGCGGGGCGAGGACGGCCAACCCGTGCCCGACGCAGAGGTGGGCGACCTCTACATCCGGGGGCCGAGCGCCGCACTGATGTACTGGAACAACCGCGAGAAAACGCGCGAGACGTTCCAGGGCGGGTGGACCAAAAGTGGCGACAAGTACGTGCGCGACGCACAGGGCTACTACACCTACGCGGGCCGCAGCGACGACATGCTCAAGGTCAGCGGCATGTATGTCTCGCCGTTTGAGGTGGAGGCCACACTGATGCAGCACAGCGCCGTGCTGGAGGCCGCCGTCATCGGCAAGAAGGATGCTGACGGCCTGACCCGGACCAAAGCGTTTGTCGTGCTCAAGGACGGCAGGACCGCCACACCCGACGAGCTCAAGGCCTTCGTGAAGGAAAAAATCGCACCCTACAAGTACCCGCGTTTCATCGAGTTCCTGCCAGAGCTCCCGAAGACGGCCACCGGAAAAATACAGCGTTTCCGCCTGCGCGAGCGGGAGGCCAGCGCGTGAGCGGGCGCAGTGAATTCGCCGCCATCGTCTGGCAGGGCCGGCCGGTGCACGTCGAGTACCAGTGGATCGCCCCGGAGCGCGACACCGCGCCGCTGGTGGTGTTCCTGCACGAGGGCTTGGGGTCGGTAGCGATGTGGAGAGATTTTCCGCAACGGCTTTGCGATGCCGGCGGCCTGCGGGGGCTGGTGCTCTCGCGGCCCGGGTACGGGCGATCCACCCCCCGGGCGCCCGACGAAACCTGGGGCGTGGACTTCATGCACAGGCAGGCGCGGGAGGTGCTGCCGGCATTCCTTGATGCGCTGGACATTGAAGAATCGCCCTGGCTCTTCGGCCACAGCGACGGCGCGTCCATCGCCCTGCTGTATGCATCCATGTTCCCCCACAAGGTGGGCGGCCTGGTGGTGCTGGCCCCTCACATCTTCGTGGAAGACATGACCATCCGGAGCATCGTGATAGCGCGGGACGCCTATGAGCACACCGATCTGCGCAAGAAGCTGAGCCGCTACCACGACGACCCGGATTCTGCCTTTGGCGGCTGGAGCCGGATCTGGCTCGATCCGGCATTCAGGACCTGGAGCATCGAGGCAGAGCTTGCCCACGTGCGTGCGCCTGTGCTGGCGGTGCAGGGGCTGGATGACGAGTACGGAACGCTCGCCCAGGTGCATGGCATTGCTGCAGTGGTCTCTGGAGCGCGTGTGCTGCAGCTGCCGCATTGCGGGCACTCTCCCCACCGGGATTGCGCGGACGTCGTCATTGCTCAGTCGGTTGCCTTCATGCATCGGCACGCTCACGGCGGGCAAAGCGGGCGTTGAACCCCACCCGTTGAGAAGGCAAAAAAAGAGCCGGACGCCCAGGGGCTCCGGCTCGGTCGGGCTGCGCGGCATGCCGTGGATCACGGTCTGCGCAGCTGCGCGGTACGGCGCTATCAGGCCGTGGCGTCTTTCAGCTTCTTCAGCGCGCGCGTCTTGATCTTCACCGAGGCGGGCTTGGCGGGGAACCAGCGCTCTTCACCGGTAAAGGGGTCCTTGCCAAAGCGCTTCTTCTTGGCCGCCACTTGCTGCAGGCCAATCTTCAGCACGCCCGGCAGCGTGAATTCGCCGGAACCCTTCTTGTGCACCGAACCCAGGATGGCGGCTTCCAGAGCAGCGAGCACGGCCTTGGCGGCTTTGGGTTCCACGCCCGATTGCTCGGCCAGGTGGGCCACCAGGGTGGTCTTGTTGAAGGCAGTCTTGATCGGCTTCAGAGCGGTTGCAGCCGCCACGGGCTTGGCTGCGGTGGCAGCGGCCTTTTTGGCTGGAGCGGCGACTTTCTTTGCGGCAGGTGCAGCCTTCTTGGCAGCGGGTGCGGCGGCCTTGACGACCTTGTTTGCGGGTGCAGGGGTTTTCTTTGCAGTTGCCATGATGTGTTTGATTCTTCGATGTTCAGAGTTGCTGGGTGCCCGCCCGGGTTTTCGGGAGGGCGCCCGATTTTAGGGGCGATGCCGCGAACAGCCTATAGCCCGAGTCCTACGCGCAGCTGACCCGCAGGCCCATGCATGCTCTGCCGCGTGGAAGGAGAAGGTGGGGCGTGGACAGAAAGGGCAGCCCGGCTCGCCGTACCGCAAGGCGGCTGCGAAGCATCACGCTGCCGTTGCAGCCATCACGCTCAACACGGCGAACACATGGCATGCAGTGCCTGCGGCCACACACCCATGCCACACCGCATGCGCGTAGGGGACCGCAGAGTCCAGTGCATAGAAAACCACGCCGACCGTATACGCGGCACCGCCAATCACCAGCCACGCGGTGCCCAGAGCTGGCATGGGCGCGATCAATGGCAGAGCTGCGATCAGCACCAGCCAGCCCATGGCGACGTACAGGCCTGTGGACCACAGTGCGGATGTGGTGCGCGCCAAGGCCTTTGTCACAAATCCGACAGCGGCTGCGGCCCACACGGCCACCAGGATCCACATGGTTCGTGCCGATGGCGGCTGGCTGAGTGCAAAGGGCGTGTAGCTGCCGGCAATGAAAAGGTAGATGGCCGACTGGTCCAGCTTCAGCAGCCGTTGCTTGGTCTTGCCCGGCGGCATCGCATGGTAGGCGGTGGATGCGCCATAGAGCAGCAGCATCGTCACGGTAAAGGCCAATGCACCGGCGTAGGCCCGTTCCCCCGCGTGCAGAGCGGATTCCAGCAACTTGGGTGTGGCCAGGCAGGCCGCCAATAGCGCGATGCCGTGGCTGCAGCTGTTGGCGATTTCTTCGCGCGTGTCGGGTGCGTGGTCGTGCATGTCCAGCCATCCCGGATGGGTGCGAAGGGGGTCAAGCTCAGTGGTGAGCAGTGTGCTGTTGCCGTCCACGCCGCAGCTGGTGGCGCGAGCGCTGCAGCGCCACCAGCTCCACCAGGCCCGCGGCTGCGGCGCACGCCAGCGTGCCCAGCGCGATGAGCCGGCGGACGAGCTCAATCCTGCGCGGCGGGCGGGGCATCGTCGCAGGTCCAGTCATGGGGGTGGGGCAGGTCAAAGCTCAACCAGCTCCGTTCATCGAACAGCTCATCCAGCAGCCGCTGCAACCCGAGCAATTTCCAGAGCATGGCGCGCCTCTTTCAAAGGGTGTGACTGCCCGCAAGGTAGCGCCGTTGTGTGACGGTTTCGCGTCGGTCGCGGAATCCACACACTTGCGCCAAGAGGCTGGCGGGACATGTGTTCGCGGACTATCCTCGCGAGGCGCTACGCCCTGGCCCCTCACTCGCCTTCACCCGACACCCCATCCATGCTTGCCGAGCTCCTGGCCCTGGAGAAAATCATCGAGCAGGGCGGCGCCCGTCTGGATGTGCAGGTGGTTCGTACCGTGTCGCTGGCATCGGGGCAGCGCTTTCCCGTGTACGCGATCGGGGTCGGAAACCCCGCGCCCGATGCGCCTGCCGTGGGCTTTTTTGGCGGAGTCCATGGCCTGGAGCGCATCGGGGCCGAGGTGGTCATCGCCTACCTGCAGAACGTGGTGATGCGGTTGCAGTGGGACACCACCCTGCACCAGCAGCTCGAACAGGTGCGGCTGGTGTTCATGCCCATCGTGAACCCGGGCGGAATGTGGGCCGCCACGCGCGCCAACCCGCGCGGGGTGGACCTGATGCGCAACGCGCCGGTAGACGCCGTGGACCCGGTGCCGCCGGGCATCGGCGGGCAGCGGCTGAGCGACAGGCTGCCCTGGTACCGCGGGCGCCAGGGCGAGCCGATGGAGGAGGAAAGCCAGGCGCTGTGTGAGGTGGTGCAAGAGCAGCTGCTGCCACGGCCGTTCAGCATTGCGCTGGACTGCCACTCCGGCTTTGGGGTGAAGGACCGCCTGTGGTTCCCGTATGCGCACACCCGCAAACCCATACCGCACCTGGCGGAGCTGCACGCGCTGCAAGAGATCTATCTGCAAGCCCATAGCCACCACCAGTATGTCTTTGAACCGCAGAGCGCGCAGTACCTTGCGCACGGCGACCTGTGGGACCACCTCTATCTGCAGGCCTGCCAGACGGCGCCGGCGCACACGTTCCTGCCACTCACCCTGGAGATGGGCTCATGGCTGTGGGTCAAGAAAAACCCGCGCCAGCTGTTCTCGCGCAACGGCATTTTCAATCCGCTCATCAACCACCGCCAGCAGCGGGTGCTTCGGCGCCATCTGTCACTGCTGGATTTTCTGGCCCGCGCAGCCTGCAGCCACGTACTTTGGGTGCCGCCCCCGGAGCAGCGGGCGCAGCGCCGTGCCGATGCCCTGGCGGCGTGGTACTGAAGAGGTGTTCACCATGCACCCACCATGGATCCTGCTCAGGGGCCTTACTCGCGAGGCGGCGCACTGGGGGGATTTTGTCAGCGCATTTGAAAACGCCCTGCTGGGCGCCCGCGTGGTGGCGCCCGACCTTCCGGGCAATGGTCTGCTGCACCGTGCGGTGTCGCCCGCAACAGTGCGGGGCATGGTCGAGGCTTGCCGGGCGCAGCTCGCTGCGCACGGTTTGCGGCCGCCGTTTCGGGTGCTGGCCATGTCGCTGGGCGCCATGGTGGCGACCGAGTGGGCGCGGGTGGCACCCGGGGAGCTGGCCGGGTGCGTATTGATCAACACCAGCCTGCGGCCCTTCAGCCCGTTCTACCAAAGGCTGCGGCCCGCCAGCTATCTGCCGGTGTTGCGCTGCGTGCTGCCGGGGGCCAGCCCCGAGGCCATCGAACAGACCGTGCTGCGGATGACCAGCAACTGCGCGGCGGCGCAGGCATCCGTGGTGCAGGACTGGGTGGCCGTGCGCGGGCAGCGCCCCGTGTCCGCGCCCAATGCCTTGCGCCAGCTGCTGGCCGCGGCGCGGTACAGGGCGCCTGTGGCGGCACCGCTGCCCGCGGTGTCGGGGGTATCGCGCATCTTGCTGCTGGCCAGCCAGAACGACAGGCTGGTGTCCAGCCAATGCTCGCAGGCCATAGCGCAGGCCTGGGGCGTGCCGCTTCGCCTGCACCCGTTTGCCGGCCATGATCTGCCACTGGATGACGCGCCGTGGGTCATCCGGCAGGTGCGTTCATGGGCAGAGGGCGTGGCAGCGTGAAGGGGCGCAACCAGGCTGCTCCGGCTCATTCACCCAGGCCTGCAAGCCCACCCTGTGTCACGAGTTCGCGGTACCACTCTTGGTAGCCAGCGCTGCTGGGGTGCAGCCCGTCAGCCGCGTTCAGGGCCTTGTGGTTCACCACAAACGGGTCTTCGCTGCGCGGCTTGAGCAGGCGCACATAACGCACCTCGCGCCTGGCGGCAATGTCGCTGACAAGGGCGTGCAGTTCCTCGGAGCGGTGCGACATCAGCCAAGAAACCGGTGGCACGAAAAACGGCGCATGCCCCACGTTGCCGCACGGCATCAGCACCACCTGCCGGCCCTTTTGCTGTGCAAGGCCCACCACCTGGTCGATCTGTGATCGCAGGGAGTCGAGCGCTGTCAGGCGGATCACGTCGTTGCCACCCGCCAGCACCAGCACCAGGTCGTAACCCGCAGGCGCCCGCTCCAGCTGGGTGGCCACATCGGCGTAGCGGGCGCCGTTGGCGGCCAGGTTGTCGATGTGCCACTGCGGGTGGTCCTGGCCGATGCGCCCGGGCAGGCTGTCCAGCGGGGCGTCGGCCCCCGTGCCTACGGCGGTGCTGTCGCCCACCACCAGAATCCGCCGCACGGGTTGCGCCGGCTGCGCCGTGTAGGGTTCGGCCTCGCGGGCCAGGTCGGCGGCCGTCCAGATGCGCCAGGGTGCGCAGGCGGTGAGCAGCAGGGCGCCGGTGGCAAGTGCTGCCACGGCGACCAGGCGTCGGGAGGGTGCGGGGCGGGTGCTGTGGGGGCGATTTTTCATGCTGGTGGGCTGCGCAAGATCTGAACCTCGTCCAGCCTACCTGCAGGGCACGGAACGTGGCGTCGGTGGCCTGCAAGGCACCGCGTAGGACGGGGGCACCGCCATGGCGGGCCCGTCGATAGCCGTGCTACTGCTTGAACACCACGGCTTCCAGGGCCATGGCCCGGATCGCGCTGGCGGCATCATCAGCAGCCGCCCGGGTGTCGTAAGGCCCCACCCGCACGCGGATGCGCCGGCCTTTGGCGCTGTTGAGCTCCTGGCGAAAGGCGGGCAGCCCCTCGTTGAGCAGCCTGGCCTGGGCCTTGCGGGCATTGGCCTCGTCGGCAAAAAGCCCGACATTGATGTAGTAGCCCGCCGCCGTGCCCACAGCCGCCAGCGGCGTGGCGGTGGGTGACTCGGCAGGAGTGGCCGAGGCCGCCGCAGACGCGGGTGCCCCGGCGGCCTTCGGGTTTGCGGCCGGGGCCACGCGGCGCGCCGGGCCTGCGGGGGACGATGCCTTGGGCGCGGGCTGGCGTGTGGCCGCAGCCACCGGCGCAGACGGCGCAGGGGTGGAATCCACAGACGCTGCAGCCGGGGAAGGCACTGCGGCAGGGGCGGCATCAGCCGGCTGGACCTGCGTATCGTGCAGCGCTGGTGGTGTGGGCAGTGTCGCTGAAGCGGGGTCCGGTGTGGCGGGCTCGGCCAGCGAAGGCACTTCGTTGGCGGGTGGAGGTGCCGAAGCCGCTGCCGCCGTGGCCTGCGCCACAGTGACATCGGGCTCCAGCGCCAGCGGCGGGGTGCCGGATGGGGCCCAGACCAGGTACGCCAGCGCGGCAGCGGTCAGCACCACCACGTTACCCAGCACCAGCGCCCGCAGCCGCTTGCGCGAGCTTGCCTGCTGCTCCAGCAGCACGCAGGCCTCGGGCAGGGTGCGCGCAGCAGCCAGTGCACGGGCAACGCGCTTTCGGATGTCGGCATACAGGATGGCATTGCCATACAGACCCGGCACTGCAAAGGCCAGCACTGCAAAAGCGCCGAGCACTCCGAGTTCCACGCCGGGCGGCCACTGCAGGTACGAGCGGCCAATGCCGAACATGACCAGGGCCAGGCCCTCGGCCGCAGCCACGTAGACCAGCGCTGCGCTCCAGAGCTGCCGAAACAGCATCCAGTTGATGGTGGCCAGGCATGCAGCCCAGTTCCAGGTGGTGGTGGTGCGCCCGGTGCTGTCAAAGCGCTCGAAGACAGCCAGGTAATAGTCGGTATTCACCGGCCCCAGTGCCAGCCGTGTCAGCGCCGTCATGGCGCTGTCGGACGGGGAATCCAGCGACGCGGCCGGAATGATGGAGGCGACAGGA
Organism: Acidovorax sp. NO-1; assembly: GCF_000238595.1. Lineage (GTDB taxonomy): Bacteria > Pseudomonadota > Gammaproteobacteria > Burkholderiales > Burkholderiaceae_C > Acidovorax. The sequence continues at coordinate 59,502 of NZ_AGTS01000074.1, forward strand.
TCCGAGTAGGCGAGCATGACCGGATTCTGTCACGCGCAGGGGGCGGCGCCACATGGTTTGCGCGGGTGCAACGCGGTGGCGCCTGCGTGCGTTCTAACCCTTCACGCAGGCGCCATGACCTCAGCGCCTACCGGTTGGAAATTTGAATAAAAAC